>NZ_JBOHDN010000221.1:0-13556 GCF_050699375.1 Nocardioides sp.
ATCGCAGCCACCCTCAACCAGCGACCCCGACCCACCCTCGACCTAGAGACCCCAGCACAACGCATGGCCCACTTGCTAGCCTCAGCAGCCTGAGTCCACGTTGCTTAGACCGATTGACCTTCCCGACCTCTCGGCCTGCACAAGTGACTTCTCGGCCTGCAGAGGTGACGCCTCGGCGAGGGGTGGGTGGGGTCAGCCGGCGCAGGCCCCGGTGTCTACGGCCGAGGTCTGGGAGCGAGCCTCGCGGGCGATGTCGATGACCTGGTCCGTGGTCAGGGCATAGCCGGTCTCGGAGTCGGTGACCGAGGCGGCGAAGACGACGCCGACGACGTCACCCTCGGAGTCGACGATGGGGCCACCGGAGTTGCCGGGGCGGATGAGGCTGCGTACGGAGTAGACGTCTCGGATGACGGTGCCGACGCCGTAGATGTCGGGCGAGCGGAGGCGCTGCTCGGCGCGGATGCGGCCGGGCTGTACGTCGAAGGGACCGTCCTGCGGATAGCCCAGGACGGCGATCGGATCCTCGGCGGCTGCAGTGCGGTCGAAGTCGAGGCGCTTGATGTTGCCGCCGCCCTCGAACTTCAGTACCGCGATGTCGATCTCGGGGTCGTAGTGGACGACCTTCGCGTCGTTGGCACCGTCGCCGACGATCACGTTGGGGTCGTCGACACCGGCGACGACGTGGGCGTTGGTCATCAGATAGCCGCGCCCGATCACGAACCCGGTTCCCTCGACGCCCTTGCCGCACTCGTTGGCGCCTCGGACCTTGAGGACCGACTCACCGGCACGCGCGACATCGGGGTCGGTGAGCATGCGCCGCGGTCCGGGGCCGACCTCGACGATCCGCTCCCGGGCGAACGGCTCCAGATAACGTGGGAAGAACGAGGTGCCGACGACGTCGTTGAACGCCCGCAACGCGCGGTCGGCGGGCGAGGGCATGATCGAGTCGACCTTGGCCAGGATCGCCGAGCCCCGCACTGCCGGGGTCAGCCCGTTGATCTGCGCGCCGGAGACCGCCACCCCGAGGGCCCAGGCGACGACGAGCACGGCTGCCGCACTCAGGAGGGCCCCGCCGAGAGCATCGACGATCCTCGCTGGTTGCCAGGTGATCTCGTCCCGTACGCGTACGCCGCCGTACTGCAGGATCGCCTGACCGATCGACGCACACGCGATCACGACGAACAGGGCGCCGAGCGAGACCCACAACGACGGAGCGGCGCTGCCCAGCACCTTGGGCGCGAGCCAGATGCCGATGAAGCCACCGAGCAACAGACCACCGGTCGCGAAGGCACCGGTGATGAAGCCTTGCCAATAACCCGACAGCGCATAGGCCCCGACGAGGATGATCAGGATCCAGTCAAGAAAGTTCACTGCTGATTCCGTTCGCGTCCCTGCAGCATGTATTCGGGCAACTCCTTGATAGGGGCGTCCGGAATCTCCGTGATCCACCCGAGATAGGTGAAGAAGCGGTTGATGATTCCACCTGTGAAGCCCCAGAGGATGACATCCTTCGCCGGTCCGATCAAGAAGGCGGGCATCAGCCAGCCGAGGCGGCCCGGGGCGCCCACCTGGATCCGGTGAGCCGGGTCGGTCAGATCCGACAGCGGCACCCGGTAGACGGCGTGCACCTCCTCCTCCGAACGCGCCGAAACCGCCGACGGCCGGCGCCACCACGCGATGATCGGCACCACCGCATGATTGGAGAAGGGAATCCACAGAGCCGGGAGCCGGCCGGCTACGTCGACGCCGGCCGGGTCGAGGCCGGTCTCCTCCCAGGCCTCGCGCAACGCGGCCTCCTCAGCAGTCTCACCCGGATCGAGCCGACCGCCCGGGAAGGACACCTGGCCGGGGTGGGATCTCATGGTGTGCGAGCGCTCGGTCAGCAGCAGGTCGGGCCCGTGGGGCCCCTCGCCGAAGAGCATGAGTACGGCCGACTCACGCGCGCTCCCGTCGGCCGGCGGCAGGAACTGTGAGATGTCCTCACCCTGGATCCGGTGCGCCGCCCCGACGATCTGGTCGAACCATTCCGGCCGCGAACCCACCGCGCCGTCCGCAGTCACAGCGTGATCCCCAGCTTCTTCTCCACGAGCTCCTTCACCTGCGTGGCGCTGGTCATGCCACCCATCTGCAGGAGCTCCACCTCGCCGGAGGATGACAGGACGTACGTCGCCGGCACCGCTCGCGCCGTGAGCGGCCCGCCCTGCAGGTCACCACCGGGATCCGCGTACATCGGGAAGGTGACCCCGCGCGAGATCGCCTCCTCGAGCGCGACGCCGGGCACGGTGTCCATGACGTCGATACCGATCACCGGGACCTGGTCGCCATAGGTCTCATGGAAGCTCTGCAACGCGGGCATCTCCTCCTTGCAGGGAGCACAGAAGCCCTGGAAGAGATTGATCACCATCGGCCCCTCGAACGAGGCGAGGTCTGCCGACTCGCCACCGCCGAGGCACGCCAGCTCGATCTTCGGCAGGCCGCCATCGCTGGCGGAACCGGGGCGGCACGGCTCCACTTCGGAGGCCTTCTTGGCCGCGACCATCTTCTCGGTCGCGACATCGACCTTGGAAGAAGGCGGTCCGGCTCCGAGCGGTGCGCCGGCCTGGCCGCCCTCTTTGGGGGACTCTGAACCACAACCGGCCAGGACGGCCAGCAGCAGAGCGGCCGCCGCCGCGACAACACCGCGAACCATCAGTTGCGGCCCTCCGCGCGGACGAGCTTGGCCGCGGCGACGGGATCCGTGGGCCCCTCACCGTACGCAGGGCACAGCGTCGCCATCGGGCAGGCACCGCACGCCGGCTTCTGAGCGTGACAGATCCGCCGCCCGTGCCAGATCACGTGGTGCGAGAGCATCGTCCAGTCCCGCTTCTCGAACAGCGCACCGACCTCGTGCTCGATCTTCACCGGGTCCTTCTCCGCCGTCCACCCGAAACGACGCGAGAGCCGCCCGAAGTGGGTGTCGACGGTGATCCCCGGCTTGCCGAAAGCGTTCCCGAGAACCACGTTGGCGGTCTTGCGGCCGACGCCGGGGAGCTTCACCAGCTGCTCCAGCCGGGAGGGCACCTCGCCGTCGTACTCCTCGACGAGCACCGCGCTCAGCTTCAGCAGGGACTCGGTCTTGGCCCGGAAGAAGCCCAGCGGCCCGACGAGCTGCTCCAGATGCTCGCGCGGCGCCGCCGCCATCTCCTTCGCGGACGGGTAGGCAGCGAAC
This sequence comes from Nocardioides sp., assembly GCF_050699375.1. Lineage (GTDB taxonomy): Bacteria > Actinomycetota > Actinomycetes > Propionibacteriales > Nocardioidaceae > Nocardioides. The sequence goes on from NZ_JBOHDN010000221.1 coordinate 3,209, forward strand.
AGCGCCGGCGAGGCCGCGTTGACCCGCTTGTCCGTCGTCTGCGCGCTCAGCACCGTCACGACGAGGCACTCGAACGGGTTGGTGAAGTCGAGCTCCGCCTTCGCCTCGGGGTAGGTCTCACCGAGGATGCGGTCGATCCGACGGGCACGACGCACCAGACCCAGGCGCGTCTCAGTCGCAAACTTCTGGGCAGGCACGCAGCAAGGCTACGCGGCCGCACCGACAATCCAGATCCGGCCTACCACAGACCCCGGCCGACACGTGCAGTTTCTCTGCTTATCGGTGGGGGATGTGCACTTGTGAGACGTTACACAGATAGGATTCCGGGTGTAATGCCCGCGGACGTGGGGAAATCCAGGAGGAATGGCCGCAATGGACAACGACGTACTCCGTCAGGCACCGCTCTTCAGCGCACTCGATGACGAGTCGATGACGGCCCTGCACGCCTCGATGGCAGAGTCGAAGCTCCGCCGCGGAGAGGTGCTCTTTCACGAGGGCGACTCCGGCGACAAGCTGTACGTGGTTGTCGACGGCAAGGTGAAGCTCGGCCGCACCTCTTCCGACGGTCGCGAGAACCTGCTCGCCATCATGGGCCCCGGCCAGATGTTCGGTGAGCTCTCGCTCTTCGACCCGGGCCCGCGCTCGGCCACCGTCACCGCGGTCACCGACTCCGCCTTCGCGTCCCTGTCTCACGAGGACCTCCTCAAGTGGCTCGAGGGCCGCCCGGTCGTCGCCCGCGGCCTGCTCGCCCAGCTCGCCGGCCGCCTCCGCAAGGCCAACGACGTCGTCGCCGACCTGGTCTTCTCCGACGTCCCCGGCCGTGTCGCGAAGGCTCTCCTCGACCTCGCCGACCGCTTCGGCCGCACCGCCGACGACGGCGTCCACGTCCACCACGACCTCACCCAGGAGGAGCTCGCCCAGCTGGTCGGCGCCTCCCGTGAGACGGTCAACAAGGCGCTCGCCGACTTCGCCAGCCGCGGCTGGCTCCGCCTCGAGCCCCGCTCCGTCGTCATCATCGATATTGAGCGAATGGCCCGCCGCGCCCGCTGATCTGGGCGCCCAGATTCGGGTTCAGCGTTCAGCGAGGTAGGCGAGCTGGGCGCGTACGGAGAGCTCGGCGGCACCCCAGAGGACCTGGTCGACGTCGGCGTACACGATCTCGACGATGGCCCGCGGATCCGCCGAGGCGGGGGTGGTCGCCAGCTGCGCGACGGCTGCCTCGACCTGACCCAGGCGCTCGCGGCGGTGGGCGATGTAGTAGTCCAGCGCGCTCAGCGCGTCGCCGATGACCGGGCCGTGACCAGGCCAGACGTTGCCCACGCCGTGCTCGGAGGCCAGCGCGTGGAGCCGGTCGAGGGAGTCGAGATAGGCGCCGAGCTCACCGTCAGGATGGGCCACGACAGTCGTCCCACGACCGAGCACGGTGTCCCCGGTCAGCACCGCCCCGTCGGCAGGCAGCCAGAACGACAGCGAGTCCGAGGTGTGCCCGGGAGTCCCGACGACCCGGATCTCCAGCCCGTCGACCTCGATGACGTCCCCGTCGCCGAGTCCCTCCGTCCCGAGCCGGTATTCAGGATCAAGAGCGCGTACGCCGGCCCCGACCCGCTCCGCGAAGGCCCGTGCGGCCTCGGAGTGGTCGTAGTGGTGGTGGGTCAGCAGCACCGTCACCACGTCACCGGCAGCCTCGGCCACGGCATCGAGGTGGCCCTCGTCCAGGGGACCCGGGTCGATGACGACCGACCGCTCCGATCCGGGCTCGCGCAGCACCCAGGTGTTGGTGCCGTCCAGCGACATGATCCCGGGGTTGGGCGCCAGGATGCATTGCCCACGCTCGCCGAAGACCCCACCTGACCAGGACTCGTTCATGAGCGTCCCCGTCCTGCCACGAGCGCCGCGTGCCGCGGCATCATCGACAGTGAGTGGCCGCCGTCGCGGTCGGTGACCTCCGGTGTGAACATCGTCAGCGTCCGTCCGGCAGCATCGGCCAGCACCTCGTCCTCCGAGCCGAGCGAGGCGACCTCGAGGCAGTTGAGATAGGTCGGCGGCATCATCGCCAGCTCGCCGGCCTCGACCTGGGCGGCGGCCTCCCCCGTCCCGAGCCAGAGCACCGACGAGGACTCGCTGGAGACGTCACGAGTCACCTGCCCCTCGGGCAGCCGGGCGACGAAGAACCAGGTCGCATACCGCTTCGGCTCGAAGACCGGCGTCGTCCAGGCGGCCCAAGGCGCCAACAGGTCGGTACGCAGCACCAACCCGCGCCGGGTCAGCAACTCGGTCAACGACACCGAGCGCGACTCCAGGGCGACCCGGTCCGCCTCCCAGTCCGCGCCGGACACGTCGTCGACGACGGCATCGCCCGACTCCCCGGCGAGCAGCACGCCACACTCCTCGAAGGTCTCCCGGACGGCCGCGGCGACCAGCGCCCGTGCGCGGGACTCATCGACCCCGAGCCGGCGCGCCCACTCGGCTGCCGACGGGCCGCTCCAGCAATCGTCGGGCAGCTCGGCGTCGCGTACGTCCACGCCGCCACCGGGGAAGACCGCCATCCCGGCGGCGAACCCCATCGTCATCTGCCGGCGGAGCAGATACACCTCCGGACCCGAGCCAGATCCCGAGCCAGATCCGGGCCGCAGCAGCAGCACAGTCGCCGCGTCGCGCGGCTCGGCCGGGGTGCGTACGCCCTCGGCGTACTCCCCGGCCAACGCCACGACGTCGTCACCAAGCCGGACAGGAGGTATCGGGATGCGCACGCTCGTCACTGTAGCGACGCTCGCGGGCGAGCCCTACCCCCGTCCGAGGCTCAGATCTCGACGATGATCTCCACCTCGACAGGGGCGTCGAGCGGCAGCACCGGCACTCCGACAGCCGAGCGCGCGTGCCGGCCGGCGTCACCGAAGACCTTGCCGAACAGCTCCGAGGCGCCGTTGGCTACACCCGGCTGACCGGTGAAGTCGGGGGTGGACGCGACGAAGCACAGCACCTTCACGACCCGCTTGACCTTCGCGAGGTCACCGATCTCGGCCTTGACCGCGGCCAGGGCGTTGAGCGCGCACTGCTGCGCTGCGGCATACCCGTCCTCGGCCGACACCTCGCCGCCGACCTTGCCGGCGGCAATGAGCGAGCCGTCCTTCATCGGGAGCTGGCCCGAGGTGTAGACGAGGTTGCCGGTGCGGAGGGCCGGGATGTAGGCCGCCACCGGCGGCACCACCTCCGGCACGCTCAGCCCGAGCTCGGCGAGGACCTCCTCAGGGGCACTCACTCCTGGACCGCCCGCTTGAAGAACCCGACGTAGTTGCCGGTGCCGTTGTCGAGGATGGAGACGAGCTCCCACCCGTCGGTGCCGAAATTGTTGAGGATCTGCGCCGCGGCGTGGTTGAGGATCGGCGCCACCTGGTACTCCCACTTGGTCATAGCCGCACCCTACTTCGCCATGGGTTCGAGCGGCCTTTTCGGATGACCCGGGAGCGACCTTCGACCTTCCAACCGACGGCCCGTCCCACTACCGTCGGGTCCGTGACTTCCACAGAGCAGCTGAAGACGTACGTCGACACCTGGTGGTCCGCCATCGGGGACCTCATCACGCTCCTGGAGGAGCTGCCCGAGCCCGACTGGGATCTCGCCACCGACCTCCCGGGATGGGACGTACGCGCGATCGCCTCCCATGTCGCTCACCTCGAGGGCCTGAGCGGCGGGGCGCCCCGCGAGGAGGCGGAGGTCCCCGAGTCCGACCACATCCGGTCGCCGATGGGCCAGTTCACCGAGATCGGCGTCCTGACCCGGCGCGACGCCCCACGCGCCGCCATCATCGACGAGATCCGCCGCTACAGCTCCGTACGCCACGACGAGCTGTTCGCCTCCCTCCCCGAGGACCCCGGCGCACCGGCGCCCGGCGTCTTCGGAGCGATCGGGTGGTCCAACGCCAAGCTGCTTCGCAACCGGCCGCTCGACCTCTGGCTGCACGAGCAGGACATCCGCCGCGCGACCGGCCGCCCGGGCAACCTCGACACCGCCGGCGCCCGCCACACCGCCGACTACCTCCTCGAAGGCGTCGGGTTCGTGCTCGCCAAGAAGGCCGGCGCCGACCCCGGCACGACGCTGCTCGTCGAGGTCGAGGGCCACACCCCGCGCTCCTTCGGGGTCACCCCCGACGGCAAGGGCGTCCCGCTGACCAATTCACTGGCCACCCCGGTCGAGGCCCCCACCGTCACCCTCTCCACCGACCGGGAGACGTACGTCCTCCTTGCCGGCGGCCGCTCCTCCGCCGACCCCGCCAGGGTGAAGATCGACGGCGACACCACGCTGGGCACCAAGATCGTCGAGAACCTCAACATCACCCCGTAGACCGGTTGTGAAGCTGAGAGTGGTCTATAGGCCACCCTCAGCTTCACAACCTGATGGGACTCGCTCCGCCCCAGCTGCAGACCCCGATAAAGTCGTGCCCATGAGCTCCGACTGGCCACACGTGCAGCTGCATGTGGTGACCGGCAAGGGCGGCACGGGCAAGTCGACGGTGGCTGCGTCCCTGGCGCTCGGGCTGGCCTCCCACGGGAAGAACGTCCTTCTCTGCGAGGTCGAGGGCCGCCAAGGGGTGGCGCGGATGTTCGACGTCGACCCGCTGCCGTACGCCGAGACCCGCATCGCGACCGGGCTGAGGATGCGGGCACGATCCGGTGCCGACGCCGGGCCCGGCAACGTCTACGCCCTGCACATCGCGCCCGAGGAGGCCCTCCTCGAATACCTCAAGATGTACTACAAGCTCGGTCCCGCGGGCCGCGCCCTGGACCGCTTCGGCGTCATCGAGTTCGCGACCACGATCGCCCCCGGCGTCAGGGACGTGCTCCTCACCGGCAAGCTCTTCGAGGCCGTCCAGCGCAACAGCCGCAACAAGGGCGCGAGGACGTACGACGCCGTGGTGCTCGACGCTCCCCCGACCGGCCGGATCACCAGCTTCCTGAACGTCTCCGAGTCGGTCGCGGGCCTGGCAAAGGTCGGGCCGATCAAGAACCAGGCCGACACGATGATGACCCTCTTCCGGAGCCGGAGGACCGCAGTCCACCTGGTCACGCTGCTGGAGGAGATGCCGGTGCAGGAGACCGCCGACGGCATCGCCGAACTGCGGGCCGCAGGACTCCCGGTCGGTGGCGTCATCGTCAACCAGATGCGCCCCCGCGACCTCCCCGACGACTCCCTCGCCCCTGCCCTCGCCGGCGAGCTCGACAGCGAGTTGATCACCGAGGACCTCAAGCGTGCCGGCGTCGAGCCCGACCCCGCCCTGGTCTCCACCCTGACCGACGAGGCGAAGGAGTACGCCGAGCGCCGATCGCTCGAGGACACCCAGCGTGGTCTCGTGGCCGACCTCGGGGTCCCGACCTACGAGCTCAACCGGCTCGCGGGCGGGATCGACATGGGTGGGCTCTACGAGCTCGCGGCCGACCTCAAGGACCAGGGGCTCGCATGAAGGCACATCCGCGGGTCGGGCCGCTGGCCGCGCACCGGGACGACACCCGGGCTCTCGAGGTCGACCGGCTGCTCGACGACCGAGACACCCACATCATCGTCTGCTGCGGCAGCGGCGGCGTGGGCAAGACGACCACGTCGGCGGCCCTCGCGCTGCGGGCGGCCGAGCGCGGCCGGAAGGTCGTCGTGCTCACCATCGACCCCGCCCGCCGGCTCGCGCAGGCGATGGGCATCGATCAGCTCGACAACACCCCGCGTCCCGTCCCGGACATCGCTCCGGGGCGCCTGGACGCGATGATGCTCGACATGAAGCGCACCTTCGACGAGGTGGTCGAGTCGCAGGCCAGCCCGGAGAAGGCCCAGCTGATCCTGAACAACCAGTTCTACATCGCGCTGAGCTCCAGCTTCGCGGGCACACAGGAATACATGGCGATGGAGAAGCTCGGCCAGCTCTACCGCGACGCGTTCGCCCGCGACGGCAGCGACGGCGACTACGACCTGATCGTCGTCGACACGCCCCCGAGCCGGAGCGCCCTCGACTTCCTCGACGCACCCGAGCGCCTCTCCAGCTTCCTCGACGGCCGCTTCATCCGGCTGATGCTGGCGCCGGCCAAGGGCCCGGTCAGGCTCATGTCGGCCGGGATCAACCTGGTCACCAACGCGCTCAAGAAGGTCCTCGGCGGGCAGATGCTCACCGACCTGCAGACCTTCGTGACCGCGCTCGACACCGTCTTCGGCGGCTTCCGGCAGCGGGCCCAGGAGACCTACGCGCTCCTCCAGGCCGACGAGACCGCGTTCCTCGTGATCGCCGCGCCCGAACCCGATGCGCTCCGAGAGGCGGCCTACTTCGTCGAGCGTCTCTCCGGTGACCGGATGCCGCTCCAGGGGTTGGTCGTCAACCGCGCCACCCTCCCCGACGACGTCTCGCTCACCGCCGCCGCGGCCGGAGCCGCCTCCGAGCGACTCCCCGACGCGCCGCTCACCGCGGGCCTGCTGCGGCTCCACGCCGACCGCGCGCTCCTCGTCGAACGCCAGGACCAGCTCCGCGAGCGCTTCGCCGTCGCCCACCCCCAGGTTCCGACCGCCGTCGTGCCGGCATTGCCCGGGGACGTACACGATCTCGACGGGCTCCGCGAGATCGGCCGGCTCCTGGCCGGAGCATGAGTCGAGCCAGGCCGTACGTCACGTACGTCCTGGCTCAACCGAAGATCTTCAGCGACTCACTCGGGTAGGGGACGAGTGGTCACTCGACAACGGCACGGGTGCGCGCGGCCTCGAGGACGGCGCGCCAGGATGCGTTGGGGCTCCGACGGAGCAGCGCACGACGCTCGCGCTCGGTCATCCCGCCCCAGACACCCCACTCGATCTGGTTGTCGAGGGCCTCGGCCAGGCACTCGGTGCGGACCACGCAGCCGGAGCAGACCATCTTGGCCTTGTTCTGCTCAGCTCCTCGGACGAACAGCTCGTCGGGCTCCTCATCGCGGCAAGCCGCCTGAAGTGACCATTCATCAACCCACATGTGTGCCATCCCTTCATCAGAGCGCTTCGCCCTCCCCAACGACGGCGTGGGCGCCCGTGCGGTCTAAAGGTTAAAGACCCGGGACCCGTGAGGGACACACCCTTCTGGCCCAAAGTACGTAGTCCGAAATGACTATGCCGGGCCACAAGACACCCGTTTGACCGCCCTGTCAGGCGTACGTCACGGATCGTGTGCTATTAACCGCGATCACCTACGATGACCAGCATGTCCTCGCCGTCGCTGCGCCCGCAGACCGTGCTCAAGCACCTAGCTGTCATGTGCGGGGTGGCTGCCGTCCTCGGTGTCGTCGCTGCCGGCCTCGCCATCCCGTTCGCCGGCGTGGCCGGGCTCGCGGCCAAACAGACCGCCGAGAAGATAGACACGCTGCCGAAGGCCTTCGAGGTCGACGACATGTCCCAGACGACGAAGATCGTCGATCGCAAGGGCAAGCTGATCACGACGCTCTACGACCAGAACCGGGTCAACCGTCCGCTCGACAAGATCTCGCCCAACATGTCGAAGGCGCTCCTGGCGATCGAGGACTACCGCTTCTACCAGCACGGCGCGATGGACCTGAAGGGCACGCTGCGTGCGCTGATCACCAACCAGGCCAGCGACTCCGTGCAGGGTGGTTCCTCGATCACCCAGCAGCTGGTGAAGACCACCCTGGTCTACTCGGCGAAGACCGAGGCCGAGCGCAAGGCGGCCATCGAGAAGTCGACGGCCCGCAAGATTCGTGAGCTGCGCTACGCGATCGCCCTGGAGGAGAAGTACTCCAAGGACTGGATCCTGGAGCGCTACCTCAACGCGGCCTACTTCGGCGATGGCGCCTACGGCGTCCAGGCGGCCGCCAAGCACTACTTCGACGTCGATGCCGCCGATCTCAACTGGCAGCAGTCGGCGATGCTGGCCGGGATGGTGAAGAACCCCACCGGCTACGACCCGACCAACTACCCCGACGCCACCATCGCCCGCCGCAACGTCGTCATCGACCGGATGGCCGCGCTCAAGGTGGTCCCGCGCGCCGAGGCCGAGGAGCTGAAGGACGCCGGCCTCGGGCTCGACGTGCAGAAGCAGCGCAACGGCTGCCTCGGCTCGTCCGCGGAGTTCTTCTGCGACTACGTGCTCAAGTGGCTGGTCAAGGATCCGGCCTTCGGCGAGACCGAGGCCGACCGGCTGGCGCTGATCAAGTCCGGCGGTCTGACCATCAAGACCACGCTCGACCAGCGGTTCCAGAACGCGGCCCAGGAGTCCGTCGAGGACCATGTCGACGCGACCGACCAGGCGATCGGCGCCCTGGCGATGGTCGAGCCCGGCAGCGGTCGGGTGCGTGCGCTGGCCCAGTCGCGCCCGATGGGTGACAACAAGAAGAAGGGTCAGTCCTACCTCAACTACCTGGTGCCGAAGGAGAAGGCGGGCGACTCCAACGGGTTCCAGGCCGGATCGACCTTCAAGGCGTTCACCCTCGCGGCGGCCATCGAGCAGGGCTTCCCGCTCAAGCAGCAGATGAACTCTCCCGAGGAGCTGACCCTCAACGAGTCCACCTTCGCGGGTTGCCCGGGCGACGGGAACCGGGTCGGCACCCACACGTTCCACAACTCCACGACCTCGGGCAGCAAGGACGCCTACACCGGCACCCGGGAGTCGGTGAACACCTTCTACGCCCAGCTCTTCCAGCTCACCGGGATGTGCACGCCCTACAAGCTGGCCCAGAAGATGGGCGTCAAGCTCACCGCCCCGTTCGGCGTGAGCTTCGAGGACGGTCATGCCTGCAAGCCGAGCGAGACCGGCTGCGGCGGCGCCGAGCGGGTGCCCACCTTCACCCTCGGTGTGGTCGACGTCAGCCCGCTCGAGATGGCCGAGGCGTACGCGACGTTCGGCGCTCGCGGCGAGCACTGCGACTCGGTGCCGGTCAACGAGATCCTCGACGCCAACGACAAGGTGATCAAGAAATACCAGCCGACCTGCAAGCAGGTGATGGCCAAGGGCACCGCCGACGCCGTCAACGACATCCTTCGCGGCGTGATGGAGCCCGGCGGGTTCGGTCAGAACCTGGCGCTGTCCGTGCCGAGCGCCGGCAAGACCGGCACCACGCAGGACAGCAAGGCGGTGTGGCTGATGGGCTACACGCCGCGGCTCGCCACGGCCGCCATGATCGCCGGCGCCAACTCGAAGGGCACGCCCCTCAAGCTCAGCGGTCAGGTCATCGGCGGCAGCTACATCGCCAGCGCGTCCGGATCGGGGTTCGCCGGCCCGATGTGGGGCGACGCGATGCAGGAGATCGACAAATACTTGAAGTGGCACGACTTCGAGGAGCCCGACCCGAGCGTCATCGCGGGTCACACGGTCGACGTACCCTGGGTCGGCGGCATGTCGGTCGAGAAGGCGACGAAGGTCCTGAGGAAGGCCGGCTTCCAGGTCCAGGTCGGCCCGGAGGCCTACTCCGAATACTCCGCCGGTGAGGTGGCCTTCACCAGCCCGTCCGACAAGGCGGCAGAGGGTTCGCCGATCACGATCTACACCTCGCTCGGACCGGAGCCGAAGCCCGACCCCAAGCCCGAAAAGAAGAAGAAGCCCGACAAGAAGAGGCCCGGCGGCGACGAGAAGCCGGCCGCCGCGGCCGAGGGGAACGACTTCGACTGGGACTTCGAGTGGCCGTCCGACTGATTCCGACCCATTCCTGAATGACTGTGGCCCCGCCGATCCGGCGGGGCCACAGTCGTCTCGAGCGCTTGTCAGGCGAGCTGCTTGCGCACCTCGGCGGCCACCGCACCGCCGTCCGCCTTGCCCTTGGTCTGCGGGGTCAGGATGCCCATGACCTTGCCCATGGCGCGCATGCCCTCACCGGCGGCACCGGTCTGCTCGACGGCCTTGCTGACCAGGTCGACGATCTCCTCGGCGCTGAGCTGCTCGGGGAGGTAGTCGGCGATCACGGCCGCCTCCGCGGTCTCCTTCTCGGCCTGCTCGGCGCGGCCGCCGTCGGCGAACGCGGTGGCCGCCTCGCGGCGCTTCTTCGCCTCACGGGTGAGGATGGTGGTGACCTCCTCGTCGGTGAGCTCCTTGGCCTCCTTGCCGGCGACCTCGGCCTCGCTGATCGAGGACAGGACCATCCGCAGCGTCCCGGCACGGTCCTTGTCACGGGCCTTCATCGCGGAGGTCAGGTCTGCGCGGATCTTGGCCTTGAGAGTGCTCATGTGAACCATTGTGGCAGGGTTGAGTCATGCGGCTCGCCTCAGTTATCGGCGCAACTCTCGGCACCGGGCTCGCCACGGGCGCGGCCATGACGACGTACGCCCTGTGGGAGGCCCGTCAGTACACTCTGCGCCACGTGGGACTGCCCGTGCTCCCCGAGGGCGCGGACCCGATGCGCGT
>NZ_JBOHDN010000222.1:0-10473 GCF_050699375.1 Nocardioides sp.
CTCGACCTGCAGAAGTGACTTCTCGGCCTGCAGAGGTGACGCCTCGCCAGGCGGGGTGACGCCTCGCCAGGCGGGGGTTGGCCTCGGCCGGTGGAGGTTGGCCTCGGTCAGGCAGAGAGCCAGCCGACGACGATGTCGCCGAGGATGCGGCGGTGGCGGGCGCGTACGTCGGGGGCGAGCATGTCGCGGCCGAAGAGGAAGCCGAAGGTGGCGCTGTTGGCGACCTGGAAGACGCAGTAGGCGCTGATCAGCATGTGTACGTCGAGGGCATCGACGTCGTCGCGGAGCTCACCCGAGGCCCGGCCGCGAGCGAGTACGTCGTCGAGGAGCGAGGCCGCCGGCGTACCGAGGTCGCGCAGCGACTCGACCTTGCCCAGGTGCTGGCCGTGGTGGATGTTCTCGACCGAGACGAGGCGGATGAAGGCGGGGTGGTCGTGGTGGTGGTCGAAGGTCAGCTCGGCGATCCTTCGCACCGCGTCGACCGGCGCCAGGTGGTCGGCGTGCAGTCCCTGCTCGGTCTCGCGGATGCCGCGGTAGGCGGCCTCGAGGACGGCGAGGTACAGACCTTCCTTGCCGCCGAAGTAGTAGTAGATCATCCGCTTGGTGGTGCGGGTCCGCTCGGCGATCTCGTCGACCCGCGCACCCGAGTAGCCCTGCTCGGAGAAGACCTCCGTCGCGATCTCGAGCAGCTCGGCCCGGGTGCGTTCGGCGTCTCGCAGCCGCTCTGCCGACTTCGGGGCGGAGCGTTGGGTGTCGACCATGCTCACGAGCCTAGAGCACGGCCCACTTCCCAACTCCCGGCAACTGTATGTACCGTTTCGTACATTAACCGACAGAAGGGCAACCCCATGCGCACCTCGATCGCCACCGTGTGCCTCAGCGGCGGCCTGGTCCAGAAGATGTACGCCGCGGCCGAGGCCGGCTTCGACGCGATCGAGATCTTCGAGGCCGACCTGATCTCCGCACCCCAGTCCCCCGAGGAGATCCGCGCGCTCGCCGACCGGCTCGGCCTCACCCTCGACCTCTACCAGCCCTTCCGCGATGCCGAAGGTGTCGACGAGGAAGCCTTCGCGACCGTGCTGCACCGTGCCGAGGCGAAGTTCCGCCTCATGCAGAGGCTCGGGATCGACCTGATGCTGGTGTGCAGCAACGTCGGCACCGCCACCGTCGATGACGACGGCGTCTCCGCGGGCCAGCTGCGCCGGCTGGGCGAGCTGGCCGCGACGTACGACATCAAGCTTGCCTACGAGGCGCTGGCCTGGGGGAAGTTCGTCGACGACTACCGGCGCTCGTGGCGGATCGTCGAGCTCGCCGACCACCCGAACGTCGGGATCTGCCTGGACAGCTTCCACATCCTCTCGCGGGGCCATGACCCCAAGCAGATCGAGGAGATCCCGGCCGAGAAGATCTTCTTCCTGCAGCTCGCCGACGCGCCCGCGCTCAGCATGGACGTACTCTCCTGGAGCCGCCACCACCGGCTCTTCCCCGGCGAGGGCAGCTTCGACCTGCCCGCCTTCCTCGCTCATGTACTCCGGGCGGGCTATGCCGGTCCGCTGTCGCTGGAGGTCTTCAACGACACCTTCCGCCAGACCGATCCCGTACGCACCGCCCGCCAGGCCCAGCGCTCGCTTCGCTGGCTCGCCGACCGCACGTCCGAACTGCTCGGCGACGAGGCAGGGCCGCTGCCCCGGCTGCCGGAGGTCGCGGCGCCGGAGGGTTTCGACTTCGTGGAGATCAAGGCACCGGACACCTCCGGCGTGGAGGTGCTGCTCGAGCAGCTCGGCTTCGACTTCGGCGGCCGACACCGCAGCAAGCAGGTGCGCCTGTGGACCTGGGGCGAGGCCCGGATCGTGTGCAACGACCAGCCCAGCAGCTCGCCCGAGCCGCGGATCGCGGCCGTCGGCTTCGACGTCGCCGGCTCGGACCCGGCCGCCGAGCGCGCCGCACTGCTGATGGCGCCTCCGGTCCACCGCCGGACGTACGCCGGCGAGCAGGCGCTGCGTGCCTTCGCCTCCCCTGACGGCACCGAGGTCTTCCTCTCCCACGCCGAGGACTGGATCACCGAGTTCAACGGCGGCAGCGAGTCCCCCGCCGCCGCGCGCATCGACCACGTCAACCTCGTCCAGCCCTGGCACAGCTTCGACGAGGCCGTCCTGTTCTACGCCAGCGTGCTCTCGCTCGATCCGCAGCCGACCCAGGATGTCGCGGGCCCGGCGGGTCTCGTACGCAGCCAGGTGATGAGCTCACCGGCCGGCGGCGTACGTCTTCCGCTCAACCTGCTTCCGACCGGGCAGCTTCCACCCGACCGGCAGGGTCACGCCCAGCATGTGGCGATCGCGTGCCACGACATCATCGGGGTCGTCGCGGCCGCCCGGAAGCGCGGCCTGCGGCCGCTCGAGGTGCCGGGCAACTACTACGCCGACCTCGCTGCCCGCTTCGACCTGCCGGAGGATCTGCTCGGCACGCTGCGCGAGCTGGACCTGCTCTACGACCGCGACGGCGAGGGCGAATACCTGCACTGCTACACCGAGACCGTCGGCAAGGTCTTCTTCGAGGTCGTCGAGCGCCGGGAGCGCTACGACGGCTATGGCGCCGGAAACGCGCCGGTACGTCTCGCCCAGCAATCCCGCCGAGTCGGCGCATCCTAACCAGATTCCCCGCCGAGTCGGCGCGTCATGACGAGCCGACTCGACGCCGGATCACGTCAGAACGAGCCGGGTCGGCAGGTCAGAAGTTGCCGCGGAGCTCCTGCTCGCGCTCGATGGCCTCGAAGAGCGCCTTGAAGTTGCCCTTGCCGAAGCCGAGGGAGCCGTGGCGCTCGATCAGCTCGAAGAAGACCGTGGGGCGATCGCCGATGGGCTTGGTGAAGATCTGCAGCAGGTAGCCGTCCTCGTCGCGGTCGACGAGGATCCCGCGCTTCTGCAGCTCCTCGATCGGCACCCGCACCTCACCGATCCGGCCACGCAGCTCGGGGTCCTCGTAGTAGGAGTCGGGCGTGTTGAGGAACTCGATCCCGGCGTCACGCAGCGCGTCGACGGTGGCGAGGATGTCGCCGGTCGCGAGCGCCAGATGCTGGGCGCCGGGGCCCTGGTAGAACTCCAGGTATTCGTCGATCTGCGACTTCTTCTTCGCGACCGCCGGCTCGTTGAGCGGGAACTTCACCCGGTGGTTGCCGTTGGCCACGACCTTCGACATCAGCGCGGAGTAGTCGGTGGCGATGTCGTCGCCGATGAACTCGGCCATGTTCGTGAAGCCCATGACCCGCCCGTAGAAGTCGACCCACTCGTCCATCTTGCCGAGCTCGACGTTGCCGACGACGTGGTCGAGTGCCTGGAACAGGCGCTTCGGCGCGCCCTCGGCCCGCTTCAGCGTCGAGGTCCGGGCGACGAACCCGGGCAGATAGGGCCCGGCGTAGGCACTCCGGTCCACCAGCGTGTGGCGCGTCTCGCCGTAGGTGGCGATGGCGGCGATGCGTACGGTGCCGTGCTCGTCGCTCACGTCGTGGGGCTCTTCCAGCACGGTCGCCCCCTCGGCGCGCGCGTGCTTGACGCAGCGGTCGACGTCGGGCACCTCGAGAGCGATGTCGACGACGCCGTCACCGTGACGGGCGTGGTGGGCGATGATCTCGCTGTCCGGCGCGACCCCGCCCTTGATCACGAACCGCACTCCCCCGCTGCGCAGCACGTAGGCGTGGTGGTCGCGGTTGCCGGTCTCGGGGCCGGAGTACGCCTCCAGGTTCATGCCGAAGGCGCTCTGGAAGAAGTGGGCGGTCTGGGTGGCGTTGCCGACCGCCCACACGACCGCGTCCCAGCCGGTGACCGGGAACGGGTCGGAGGTGTCGTCGTAGGCAACCAGGCCGACGAGCTGCTCGAGCTCGGCCAGCCCGAGTCCGGCGAGCTTCTCTTGGTTGGTCAGGGTGTCTGCAAGCGTCATAGGGGCAAGTCAAGTGGGCCCGATCACACCACACAAGATGATCAACCGACACTGATCAATCTGCCAGATCGGACCAGCATTGACGTCGTTTCAGTAGACAATCTGTCTACTGTTGAGGCATGAGACTCGATGACCTCGACGTAGCCCTCCTGGAGACCCTGCACGCCCACCCGCGGGTCGGCGACCTGGAGCTCTCCCGCGTCGCCGGAGTCGCCCGAGCCACCGTGCAGAGCCGGCTGCGCAAGCTGGCCGAGGCAGGTGTGATCCGTGACTGGGCGCCCACCATCGACCCCGCGGCCGCTGGCCACGCCGTGCAGGCCTTCGTGACCCTGGAGATCTCCCAGGGCGCCCTGGACGACGTACGTGACGACCTCGCCGAGATCCCCGAGGTGCTGGAGGCCTACGTCACCACCGGCTCCTTCGACGTCTTCTGCAAGGTCGCGACCGCATCCCACACGAAGCTCCAGGAAGTGCTCGTACGCATCGACCAGTCCCACGCCGTGGTCCGCTCGACCAGCGTGGTCACCCTCTCCACACTCATCGCACCACGCACTCTCGACCTGCTACGCACCGGCGCGACAGCTCGGTGACGGACAGTCTCAGGACTACGCACAGCAGGGAGAAGAATCCTCCGCCGGCGCGCACATGACCGGAGAGTCGCCGAGGACCGTGTAGACCTCCCACCGCTCCCCGTCCGGCGCACCCTCGACCCAGAACTTGTCCTGCTTGGCGTAGCAGCACTCGGTGCCGCGCTCCTCGATCGAGGCGAACCCCGCTTCGGCCAGACGGGTCTGCTCCGCGTCGACGGTGTCCGTGTCGACGACCTCGACCCCGAGATGGTTGAGCGAGCCACCCTTGCCGGGGCTCTCCATGAGCACCAGCTTGAGCGGCGGCTCGGCGACGGTGAAGTTGGCATAGCCGGGGCGGATCTTCGCCGGCTCGGTGGCGAAGAGCTTGGTGTAGAACGCGATCGACGACTCGAGGTCGTCGACGTTGAGGGCCAGCTGGATGCGTGACATCGGAGTCTCCTTACATAGATGAATGTCTATGTGTTCGAGATTGCCATCTACATCGACATCCGTCAATATAGATGTATGTCGAATTCCACGCCGGTCCTAGAGCTGACCCCGGTCGGCGAGGCGGCCTGCTGCCCTCCGCTGACCAAGCAGCCGATCACCGCCCAGCAGGCCGCGTCAGTGGCGCCGATGCTCAAGGCCCTGGCGGATCCCGTACGCCTCCGGCTGCTCTCCCTCGTCGCCGCCCACGAGGACGGCGAGGCGTGCGTGTGCAACCTAAACGATGCCTTCGACCTCTCCCAGCCGACAATCAGCCACCACCTCAAGGTGCTCCACGGCGCGGGTCTGCTGGACCGAGAGAAGCGCGGCACCTGGGTCTACTACCGCATCCGCCGCGAGGCCCTCGGCAACCTCGGCATCCTGCTCGGCGGGGCGGTGTGAGTGGGCTGGCACGGCGGCTCGTCGCCGAAGGCGTCGGGACCGCGCTCCTGGTCGCCGTCGTGGTCGGATCGGGCATCGCGGCCGAGCAGCTCTCCCCCGGCGACGTCGGCCTGCAGCTCCTGGAGAACTCGCTGGCGACCGTCTTCGGCCTGGCGACACTGATCCTCCTCTTCGGCCCCGTCTCCGGCGGCCACTTCAACCCGGTGGTGTCCCTGGCCGACTGGTTCCTCGGCCGCCGTGACGGCGACGACGGCAGCAGCCTGAGCCTCCCGGAGGTCGGGGCGTACGCAGCGGCCCAGTGTGCCGGCGGCGTCGCCGGCGCGATCCTGGCGAATCTGATGTTCGACGTCGAGACCGCCCTCTCGGCCAAGGACCGGGCCACCGGCCCCCACTTCCTGGCCGAGGTCGTGGCCACGGCCGGCCTGGTCGCCCTGATCTTCGCGCTGGTCCGCACCGGACGAGCCGCCCTCGCAGCGCCCGCGGTCGGCGCCTACATCGGCGCCGCCTACTGGTTCACCAGCTCCACCAGCTTCGCCAACCCGGCGGTCACGGTAGGTCGGATCTTCTCCGACACCTTCGCCGGCATCGCCCCGAGCAGCGCCCCGGCCTTCGTCGCTGCCCAAGCGATAGGAGCCGCCGTCGGCGTACTCCTCGTGCTTGTCCTCTATCCGCACAAGTCAGGAGCTCCCAGACCATGACCTCGAGACCCACCGTCCTGTTCGTCTGCGTCCACAACGCCGGCCGGTCCCAGATGGCCGCGGGCTATCTCCAGCATCTCGCCGGCGACCGGGTCGAGGTCCTCTCGGCCGGCTCCGAGCCCGCGGGCGCGGTCAACCCCGTCGCCGTGGAGGCGATGGCCGAGGAGGGCATCGACATCGCCTCGGCCCAGCCCAAGGTACTCACCACCGAGGCCGTGCAGGTCTCCGACGTGGTGATCACGATGGGCTGTGGGGACGCGTGCCCGTTCTTCCCCGGCAAACGCTACGAGGACTGGAAGCTCGAGGATCCCGCCGGGCAGGGCATCGAGGACGTACG
Source organism: Nocardioides sp. (assembly GCF_050699375.1). Taxonomy (GTDB): domain Bacteria; phylum Actinomycetota; class Actinomycetes; order Propionibacteriales; family Nocardioidaceae; genus Nocardioides. The sequence goes on from NZ_JBOHDN010000222.1 coordinate 6,426, forward strand.
CCCGATCCGCGACGAGATCCGCAACCGCATCGAGGCGCTCATCACCGAGATTGCGCCGGAGCGCTAGGCAGCTCCACCGAGACCCGCAGCCCGCCTCCGGGGCGAGGGAGGACCGCGAGGTGGCCGTCATGGGCGCGGGTGATGCTCTTGACGATCGCCAGGCCGAGGCCGACGCCCGCCTGGTCGACGTGGATGCGCTGGGTGCCCCGTTGGAACGGCTCGGTGAGCGTGGCGACCATCTCGCGGGAGAGCTCCTCGCCGGTGTTCGCGACGGTGAGCACGACGCTCTTCTCGTTCGCCGCGATCGTGACCGACACGGTCCCACCGCTGGGCAGGTTGTGGACGATGGCGTTGTGCACCAGGTTGGTCGTCAGCTGGAGCAGCAGTGCGTAGGACCCGATGGTGCGGGCCTGCTCGCTGGGGGTCGAGATCGTCAGACCACGCTGTTCGGCGAGCGGGAGCAGCACCTCGACGGCCTCCTCGACGACCAGCGACAGGTCGACCGGATCGCGGTCGAAGGAGCGCCGGTCGGCGCGGCTGAGCAGGAGCAGTGCCTCGGTGAGGTCGATCGCCCGGGTGTTGATCAGCCGCAGCCGCTCGATGAGCGCGTCGACGTCGCGGTTCGGGTCCTTGCCGGCGACGTCGAGGAGCGTCTGGGTGATCGCGAGGGGCGTACGCAGCTCGTGCGAGGCGTTGGCCGCGAAACGCTGCTGCTCGGCCACCTGCGCCTCGAGCTGCGCGAGCATGTTGTCGAAGCCGTCGGCGAGCTCACGGAACTCGTCGTCGCGGCCCTCGAGGTCGATCCGGTGCGAGAGCGACCCGCCCGCCGCCGTACGCGTGGCCTCGGTGATCTTCGTCAACGGCGCCAGCATCCGGCCGGCGAGGATCCAGCCTCCCACCAGCCCGAACAGCAGCAGGAACCCCATCATCGTCGCCGCCCGCGGGGCGAAGGCACGTTCGAGGTCGGAGCGGTTGGGGACGAAGGGAGCGCTCGGACTCCCGGGCCGCTGCGGCCACTGGACCCACACCCCGTCGGGGACGTAACGCAGCAGGAAGACCCACACCACGGCGAGCAGCAGGACGCCGGTGACCACGATGACCCCGGCATAGCTGAGCGTGAGCTTGAGCCGCACGCTCATCCCCGGAGCTCTAGGTGATCTAGCCACTCGCGTCATCCACCTCGATGCGGTAGCCCACGCCCGGCACGGTCGCGATGATGGCCGGCTCGCCGAGCCGTTTACGCAGGGCCGAGACGGTGATGCGTACGGCATTGGTGAACGGGTCGGCGTTCTCGTCCCACGCCCGCTCCAACAGCTCCTCGGCGCTGACCACGCCACCCTCGGCGGCGGCGAGCACCTCGAGCACGGCGAACTGCTTGCGGGTCAGGGCCACATAGCGCCCGTCGCGGTAGACCTCACGCCGGAACGGGTCGATCCGCAGGCCGGCGATCTCGCGCACCGGCGGCCGGTTGTGGGCCCGCCTCCGGTCGAGCGCCCGCAGCCGCAGCACCAGCTCGCGCAGCTCGAACGGCTTGGTCAGGTAGTCGTCGGCGCCCAGCTCGAACCCGGAGGCCTTGTCGTCGAGGCGGTCGGCGGCGGTGAGCATCAGGATCGGCATGCCGCTGCCCGAGGAGACGATGCGCTTGGCGATCTCGTCGCCGGAGGGCCCGGGGATGTCGCGATCGAGGACGGCGATGTCGTAGGTATTGACGCTCAACAGCTCCAGGGCCGTGTCGCCGTCGCCGGCGATGTCGGCGGCGATCGCCTCCAGCCGCAGACCGTCCCGGATCGCTTCGGCCATCAACGGCTCGTCCTCGACAACCAACACTCGCACTCTGACGATCCTACGGCGCGAACTTATCGCCGACGTATCCAAAACCGCATACGCCCTGGCCACACCGAGCGGCGTTGACTGGCACGGTGACCTTCACTGTCAGACCGATCAGCCCCGCCGAGCACCTCGACCACGTCCAGTCGCAGCGCTCGGTCAGCTTCCTGCAGACCCCGGCGTGGGCCGCGGTGAAGACCGAGTGGCGCAGCGAGTCGATCGGTTGGTACGCCGGCGAGCGGCTCGCCGGAACCGGGCTGGTGCTGCACCGACCGGTGCCGCGGCTGGGCTACACGCTGGCCTACCTGCCGTGGGGGCCGGACATCGACTGGGACGGTGGGCTCACCGTCTGGTTCCCGCCGCTCGTCTCCTACCTGCGGTCGCAGGGCGCGTTCGCGATCCGGGTCGCTCCCCCGCTGCCCACCGACACCTGGACCGCGGCGCAGGTCAAGGACGGCATCGCCGACCCGGACGTCGCGCGGCTCACCGACCTGCCCGGCCAGTCCGCTCCGGTCGGCGGCGAGGTGACCCGGTATCTGCGCGACTCCGGCTGGCGCCCGCAGAGCCCCGAGGACGGGTTCGGGGCAGGGCAGCCACAGTTCACGTACGAGATCCGGCTCCGCCATCCCGACGGGACCGCGCGCTCCGAGGACGACGTGCTCAAGGGGATGAACCAGCTCTGGCGACGCAATATCAAGAAGGCCGCCAAGGCCGGCGTCGAGGTCACCACCTCCGCCGGCGGCGCGGACCTGAAGGCGTTCCACGACCTCTACGTCCACACCGCCGCCCGCGACGGGTTCACCCCTCGGCCGCTGGCCTACTTCGAGCAGATGTTCACCGCGCTGAGCGCCGAGGACGACCCCTCGACCGGCGAGCGGCGGATCCGGCTCTACCTCGCCCGTCACCAGGGCGACCTCGTGGCCGCGACGATCTATGTCCGCGTCGGCGGCCACGCCTGGTATGTCTACGGCGCCTCCTCGACCGAGAAGCGCGACGTACGCGGCTCCAACGCCTGTCAGTGGGCGATGATCCGAGACTCGCTGGCCGCCGGGTGCGACGTCTACGACCTGCGCGGCATCACCCCGACCCTGGCCAGCGATGACCCGCACGTCGGGCTGATCCAGTTCAAGGTCGGCACCGGTGGACGAGCGGTGAGGTACGTCGGCGAGTGGGACCTGCCGCTGCGGCCGATCCTCTACCGGGCCTTCGACCTCTACATGAGGCGACGGATCCAGAAGGAAGGGGCACACCGATGATCGTGAACGACTCAGGCTCACTCACCGAGACCGGCATCATCATCCTCACGGTGCTGGCACTGCCGGTGGCCGTGCTGGCGGTGCCGGTGCTCGCGCTGCTCCGCCGAGGGCTCGGTATCGCCTGGCGGGCGGCGTGGCGCAAGTCGCTGGCCGAGGTCGCCATCGTCTACGGCACGGTGCCCGGGGTGATGATGACGATGGTGCCCGGCAGCATGGCCGGCCTCGTCACGGGGACCGTCAGCCTGGAGCCGTTCGTCGACATGCCGACCATGGGCCCCGTCGGCATCGTCGGCAATGTGTTGATCTTCGCCGCGCTGGGATTCTTCGGTCCCATCCGCTTCAGCGCGCTGCGCTCGGTCTGGCGGGTGCTGGTGCTGGCCACCGCGGCCTCGGTGACGATCGAGGTGATGCAGTACGCCCTGCTGCTCGACCGAGTCTCCTCCGTCGACGATGTGATCCTCAACGCCGGTGGCGCCACGGTCGCCGCGATCCTGTCCTGGCCGCTGTGGCGCCGCCGGACTACACCCGCGCCGAGCGTGGTCGCCAGCAACAGCACCGGCCTGGTGCGGTCGATGGGACCGCACCAGGCCGTGGTTGCACTGCCTATTGCGCTGGGCTACTCGTCGGATTGGTTGGTGAACTGTCGCTTCTGCTGGTCGTCGAAGCGCTTCTGCGCGAGAAGGCGTTCGTACTCTTCGTCGCTGTAGTCCGACGAGTAGTCGGCCATCAGGTCGACGTCCGGCTCGCCGCTCTGCTTGTCCTTACCCCTGCCGCCGCGTCCGCCCGCGCCGGCACCGGCCCCGCGCGTCTGGCTACGGCTGCCCGCGCCCGCAACGCCTCGGCCTCCCGCACCCCGCATGCCACCAGCACCCGCTCGTGATGCCTGGCCGGGGGCTCCGGCCCTCGGTGCGGCGCCGGCTGTCCGTCCGACGGCGGCCTTCGACGGGCTGGCCGCGGTGCTGACC
>NZ_JBOHDN010000223.1:0-2633 GCF_050699375.1 Nocardioides sp.
CCAGTGCGTGCCATGGCGGCGGGCCGAGGCCGAAATCGAGGCGATGGCCACTAGCCTCTGGCCCATGATCAAGCACCTGGCGGTCTTCCTCGGTTCCCGCGACGGCAACGATCCGGCGCTCTCGGAGCAGGCGTACGAGGTCGGTAAGGGTCTCGCCGAGCGCGGGATCGAGCTGGTGTACGGAGCGGGCGGCGGTGGCCTGATGGGGCAGATCTCCCAGGGCGCGATCGACGGTGGCGGCAAGATCTTCGGGGTGATCCCGCGGTTCATGGTCGAGCGTGAGTGGGGCCGCATCGAGGGAGCGCCGGGGTTGCAGACGATCGTGGTGGACACGATGCACGAGCGCAAGGCGATGATGGCCGAGCGCGCCGACGCCTTCCTCGCGCTCCCCGGCGGGATCGGCACGCTCGAGGAGCTCTTCGAGATCTGGACCTGGCAGACGCTCTCCCTGCACGGGAAACCGGTCGGGCTCTTCAACATCGGCGGCTTCTGGGATCCGCTGGTGGCGATGATGGACCGCATCGGCGAGGCCGGCTTCCTGCACGGCTCGGCCAGCGAGCATGTCGTGGTCGGCGACGACCTCGACGACGTACTCGCCCGCCTGGACGAAGCCCGCGAGACCTAGTGGCGCTGAAACCCGCCCCCAGGGCGTGAAACCACGGTGAAGGCGGCCTGAAACCGCGGTCCTCGACCGTAGGAGCATGACAACCACCACCGAACTGGCCGTATCGGCCACAGGTCTGGTCAAGACCTTCGGCGACTTCACCGCGGTCGACGGGATCGACCTGGAGATCCGCCGCGGCGAGGTCTTCGGCGTCCTCGGCCCCAACGGCGCCGGCAAGACCACGACCCTGAAGATGCTCGCGACCCTGCTCCCGATCGATGCCGGCAAGGCGGAGATCTTCGGGGTCGACGTCAAGGCCAACCCACATCAGATCCGTCAGCTCGTCGGCGTCACGGGGCAGTACGCCTCCGTCGACGAGAACCTCACCGCTACCGAGAACCTCGTGCTCTTCGGCCGCCTGCTGGGCATGTCCGGCAAGGCCGCGCGGGCCGCCTCCGAGGACCTCTTGGAGTCCTTCGGGCTCGAGGAGGCCGCGAAGCGCCAGATCTCGAAGTTCTCCGGCGGTATGCGCCGCCGGCTCGACCTCGCCGCCTCGCTCCTGTCCCGCCCGCCGCTGATCTTCCTCGACGAGCCGACCACCGGCCTGGACCCCCGCACCCGGGGCCAGATGTGGGACACCATCCGTACGCTGGTGGCCGGCGGCTCCACCGTCCTGCTGACCACGCAGTATCTCGACGAGGCCGACCAGCTCGCCGACCGGATCGCGGTCATCGACCGTGGCGTCAAGGTCGCCGAGGGCACCTCGGAGCAGCTGAAGACCTCCGTCGGCAGCTCGACCCTGCACCTGCGTCTTACCGACAGGGAGCAGGTCGCCACCGCCGCCGCGGTCGTCGAGAAGGTCACCGGCGACATCCCGGTGCTCACCCCTGAGGCCGGCGGGGTCAACGTGCCGCTGGCCGATGCCGACCGGGCCGCCGACGTACTCATCGGCCTACGTCACGCCGGCATCTCCATCACCACCGCCAACGTGCAGCAGCCGACCCTCGACGAGGTCTTCCTCGCGCTGACCGGCCACGGCACGGACAGCTCCGAGAGCCCCGAGAGCTCCGACCACACCGACATCCACGCCGGCGTCAACACAGACGTCCACACAGAGGAGGTGGCCTGACATGGCTGCACTGATCTCCACCTACGCCGTAGCCGACCGCCCGCTCAAGACCCACCCGGGTGTCGGCGAGACGGTCGCCCAGACGCTCACGATGGCCCGGCGGGCACTGATCAAGATGATGCGCAACCCCGAGCAGTTCTTCGACGTGACGATCCAGCCGCTGCTGTTCACGGCCATGTTCGCCTTCATCTTCGGCGGTGCGATCTCCGGTGACGTGAAGGCCTACCTGCCGACCATCATCACCGGCATCCTCGCCCAGACCGCGCTGACCGCTTCGATGGCCCGCGGCACCCAGCTGCGCGAGGACATGGACAAGGGCGTCTTCGACCGGTTCAAGGCGCTCCCGATCGCCCGGATCGCGCCCCTGGCCGGACCCGCCGTCGCCGACCTGCTCCGCTACGGGATCGCGGCGACGCTGACGATCCTGACCGGCCTGCTGATGGGCTACCGGCCCGGTGGTGGCGTCGGCGGGGTGCTCGCCGGCTGGGCGCTGACCATCTTCGCCGGCTGGTCGCTGAGCTGGATCTTCACCTGGCTCGGCACGGTCCTGAAGACCGCGGGCGGGGTGCAGGGCCTGGGCATGATGATCATGTTCCCGCTGACCTTCCTCTCCCCCGCGTTCGTACCGAAGGAGACCATGCCGGGCTGGCTGCAGCACTTCGTCGACGTCAACCCGGTCACTCTGGTCATCAACGCCACCCGCGACCTGATGAACGCCGGCGACCTCACCCTGAGCGTCGTGTGGGCGCTCATCGGCTGCGCCGCGGTCGTCGCGATCTTCGCGCCGCTCTCGGTGTGGAGCTACAGCAAGAAGCTCTAGTGTCCCGCACCGCAATTCCGCACCATAAGTCGCACGCTGCGCACGCACCTCGCTGCGTTGGCATCGCTCGGAAGACACCC
>NZ_JBOHDN010000224.1:0-6037 GCF_050699375.1 Nocardioides sp.
CATCGCAGTCCACCTGAGCCGGTCTCGGGTGAATCGTGGGACCTCTTGGAAACCGAGGAGCATGTGTGCGGCCGTGGGCCGCTCGGCGAGGTCTGAGAGGAGGATCCCCCGGCGCTGTCCCAGGGGGTTACGGGACTTCGCTTTGCGTCCTCAATATTGGGGTTGGCGGCAGCAGTGCCCCGCGATGCGCCGGTGTCCCCTGGGGTGCGTTCCGCCCGATTGCGTCGCATTCATGCATCATTCAGATCGGTGACGTAGACGTTGCACCCACACTTCGACTGACGCCCGCCGCTTCGGGAGACTCGCCGAGTTGCCCCTTCGCGCCCGCCCTTAGCGTCGTTGCGCGAGGATGGGTGCAATCAGATCCAGCAAGGAGTCTTCCCCGCAGTGAGCAAGCTCGGCAGTTTCATCTGGTCCATCGCGGACCAGCTTCGTGGCCCCTACCGGCCCAACCAGTACGGCACCGTGATCCTGCCGTTGACCATCCTGAGGCGGCTCGACTGCATCCTCGAGCCAGACCGCGAGACCGTGCGTGAGCTCGCCGCGAAGTTCGACAACCCGAACCGGCTCAAGATCGAGGTCAAGAAGGCGACCGGGCGGACGTTCTACAACACCTCCAACTTCTCTTTCTCCAATCTGCTGGCCGACGCCGACGGCCTGGCCGACAACCTGACCGACTACATCGACCGGTTCTCCCCTGACGTCGACGTGTTCGAGTACTTCGACTTCAAGAAGGAGATCCTGGCTCTCGAGAAGGCTGGGCTCCTGCGCGAGGTGGTCTCGTCGTTCAAGGCCGTCGACCTCCACCCGAACGTGGTCTCCAACTCGGACATGGGCGATGCGTTCGAATACATCATCCGCAAGTTCAACGAGGCCGCCAACGAGACCTCCGGTGACCACTACACCCCACGCGACGCGATCCGCCTCCTGGTCGACCTGCTCTTCGCCGAGAAGGACTCCGACCTCACCGAAGAAGGCATCATCCGTACGCTCTACGACCCCACCGCCGGCACCGGCGGCATGCTCTCGCTCGCCGAAGAGCACCTGCTGGAGCAGAATCCAGACGCCAACCTCACGCTCTACGGCCAGGAGTACAACCCCCAGTCGTACGCCATCTGCAAGTCGGACCTCCTCGCCAAGGGCCACGACGCGACGAACATCGCCTTCGGCAACACGCTGACCGAGCCGGCGTTCCCGGACAAGAAGTTTGACTTCTCGATGTCGAATCCGCCCTACGGTGTCGACTGGAAGCAGTACGCCAAGGCGGTCAAGGACGAGCGTGACCAGGCCGGTCCGTACGGCCGCTTCGCCCCCGGTCTGCCGGCCACCTCCGATGGCCAGATGCTGTTCCTGCTCCACCTCGCTCACCGGATGCGCGAGCCCGAGAACGGCGGCGGCCGCGTCGGCATCGTCATGAACGGCTCGCCGCTCTTCAACGGCGCCGCCGGATCCGGTCCGTCCGAGATCCGCCGCTGGCTCCTGGAGAACGACCTTGTCGAGGCGATCGTTGCGCTGCCTACTGGCATGTTCTTCAACACCGGCATCGCTACCTACATCTGGATCCTCCACAACGCCAAGATCTCCGAGCGCCGGGGCAAGGTCCAACTGATCGACGGCGCCTCTTTCAGCACGAAGATGCGCAAGAGCCTCGGCTCGAAGCGCAAGGAGATCAGCGACGCCAACCGCCGCGAGGTTCTGAAGCTGTACACCGCCTTCGAGGACGCCGACCCCGATCTGTCCAAGGTGCTTCGCAACGAGGAGTTCGGCTACTGGACCATCACGGTCGAGCGGCCCTTGCTGGACGAGTCTGGAGAGCCCGTACGCGACCGCAAGGGCAACTCCAAGCCCGACGCCAAGAAGCGTGACACCGAAAACATCCCCTTCACCTACGGGGCGTCCCCGCTGGTCGAGCTTGTCGAGACCACACGCGATGAAACGATCACCGCCTACTTCGACGTCGAGGTCAAGCCCCACGTCGAGGGCGCCTGGATCGACCACGCCAAGACCAAGGTCGGCTACGAGATTCCCTTCACCAGGCACTTCTACAAGTACGTCCCACCCCGCCCCCTCGCCGAGATCGACGCCGACCTAGAGAAGCAGGTCGCCAAGATCTTTCAGTTGCTCCGCGAGGTCGAGGACTCAGGTCGAGGGTGCGTCGAGTGAGCGGCGCTGTACCCCGCCAGCACATGCGGCTACGGAGGGTGATCACGGAGTTGCGGCAGGGTTGGAGTCCCAACTGTGAATCCTGGCCAGCCGACGGCATCGTCGATTGGGCAGTGTTGAAGGTCGGGTGCTCGAACACCGGAGTCTTTGAACCATCCGAGAACAAGCGACTACCTGACACCGAGGTCCCTCGGCCCGAGTTGGCAGTGCGGCAGAACGAGATCGTCATGTCCCGCGCTAACACGAAAGAACTCGTAGGGGCGGCAAGTGTCGTCCTCGATCGATACCCGCGCCTCATGCTCAGTGACCTGACGTACGGCATCACATTGACGGAAGTGGCACTACCAAAGTTCGTTGTGCACGTCTTGTCCAGCGGCCCCGTTCGGGCGCAGATCATGGCCGCCGCGAAGGGCAGTAGCCCATCTATGCAAAAGGTCTCACAGCGAGACATTCACGAGTTGGAGATTGCGCTGCCTCCGGTTGAGGAGCAGCATGCCATCGCTGCCTACATCGACCGTGAGACGGCCGGCATCGACACCCTCATCGAGGAACAACAGCGCCTGATTGAGATGCTCCGCGAGCGTCGGCAGGCCGTGGTTGACGACGCGACCGCGGGCCTGGGTGAGACTGCGGTTCCGCTTAGGCGTGCATTGGTCTTCCTGACTAGCGGGTCGCGTGGTTGGGGTGATTACTACGCTGACGATGGTGAGCGATTCCTGCGGATTGGCAACCTACCGCGCACTGACCTCACGGTTCGCGGTGAGATCCAGTTCGTCGACCTGCCCGACGACGTCATCGAAGGATCACGCACCAGGCTTCGTGAAGGCGATCTCCTCTTCTCCATCACGGCATACCTTGGCTCGGTAGCCGTGGTGGACGACGATGACTGGGTCGATGGATATGTGAGTCAACACGTTGCCTTGTGTCGCCTGGATCGCGAGCGCCTCGATCCGAGATTCGTCGGGTGGGTGATGCTCTCGACTGATGGCCAACATCAGTTGAAGCAAGGAGCAGCGGGCGGCACCAAGGTGCAATTGGCGCTCGACGACATTCGCAGCCTCGTTGCCCCGATGCCACCGCTGGACGAGCAGCGGAGGATCACGGCATACCTCGAGGAGCAGACCACGAGGATCGATCAACTCGTCGCGGAGACGGAGCGATTCATCGAGCTCTCGAAGGAGCGCCGGGCGGCGCTGATCACGGCGGCGGTGACGGGGCAGATCGACGTACGAGAGACCGCCTGATGCTGTTGGCCTTCGTCGACGAGTCGGGTCGTGGCGACTTCCATGGCTCCGCGGCGGTGCTATCGGCCGAACTGCCGGTGGGGTGGCCGTGACGCACAACAGTCCAGCATGGGGCGGAGCTGAAGGCCATGCGGGCGGCATTTCTGCGGCCTGCACGGCCAACTCAGCACGCGCTCGCGCGCTCGAATTTCACAGTCGGAGTTAGATCACGTGGACGATGGTCTGGCCCTTGACCTTCGGCTTCCGTCTCCGATCGATGAGATCGAGGACGAACGCAGTCATCGCGCGGGCGTACGGGTGCTTCTCAAGCGTGACGATCTGATCCAGCCGGAGGTTTCGGGCAACAAGTGGCGCAAGCTGAAGTACAACATCGAAGCGGCCCGGCGACGCGGGGCGCGGACGTTGCTGACCTTCGGCGGCGCGTACTCCAACCACATCATCGCGACCGCAGTGGTGGGTGCTCGGCTCGGGTTCGAGACGATCGGCGTGATCCGGGGCGAGGAGCATGTCCCGCTGAACCCGCATCTTCAGTTCGCGGTGTCGCGAGGCATGCGCCTGTCGTACCTCGATCGATCGACCTACCGGGAGAAGACGTCCGCGGCGGTGATCGATGCGTTGCGCGAGGGGTTCGGCGACTTCTATCTGATCCCCGAGGGTGGCAGCAACGCAGAGGCGGTTCGCGGCTGTGCGGAGTTGGCGGCGGAGATCGATCCGTCGGTCGACGTCGTGTTCTGTGCTGTCGGGACCGGTGGCACCCTGGCCGGTCTTGCCGGAGGCATGGGCGCTGACCAGTCCGTCATCGGCGTGCCGGTGCTCAAGGGCGGCGGATTCCTCGAGGATGACATCGTTCGGCTTCAGGAGCAGGTCTATGGCGAGCGGGCAGGCTCTTGGCGGCTGGTGCTGGACTACCACTTCGGGGGATATGCAAAGCGACCACCAGAGTTGGATGCGTTCATCGACGACTTCCAGCAACGCCACGGCCTCCGGCTCGACTGGGTGTACGAAGCGAAGATGATGTTCGCGATGTTCGATCTGATCGAGCGCGACGAGTTTCCACGCGGCACCACGATCGTGGCGGTGATCAGCGGCTCCGGCGGAGTTCCAGGAGCCTGATCGTCAGTCGTCCGTCCAGTCGAGGTGCCAGTCGCCCGAGTTGACGACGAAGTCCTTGCCGAAGCCCAGCCACCGACCCCGCATGGCGCGGGCGTGTGGGCTCACGACCAACTGGATCGTGCCGTGGTAGACCGCTCCGCGGTAGTAGCCCTCGGGCGCCGTTCGCTCTGTCCACGTCCCGGTGGCGATCGCACCGTTGACCGCCATGTCCAAGGTGAGGCGGGAGTCGTTTCCATCGTTCGGCTCCGCAGTGCCGCGAAGCCTGCCGCTCGCATGGTGAAGCCGGACGACGTGATCGCTGTGCAGGGTCGTCTGCCGGCTGTCGGAGAAGTAGCTGTAGCGCGACTGCCACAGCCCATTGAGGTCGCCGATCACGTTACGTGCCGAGTCCAGGTGTGAGTAGTCGGCGAGTTCGCCCACCAGATCGGCGACGGAGCACTCGTAGAGCTCAGCCAAGCGGCCGAGGATGTCGAGCGAAGGGGCGTAACCCGTGCGACTCGGCCATTGCTCCCAGTACGAGAAGTTCTTGAACGTCTTCGGGTCGTCCGGCCAGCGGCGTGTCCACTCATCAGCTGCATCCCGCTGGCTCCAGTCACGGGCAGCGCGGAACGCGACCCGGGGATTCAGCCCGTATCGATCGGCGAAGGCATCAGCGACCTCGACCCAGGTCGCCCCTTGCGCCCGCAACTCCTTCGACCACTCCCGTCGCAACTTGCGCTGGCTGTGCGGCTTCAACCTGATCGAGCCCGAGTTCGTGGTCACAGCGTCATGCTGTCACAACCTCCCTGTTCAACAGGGAGATCTGAGGCGAATTATCACTGATCGTCTCGGTGGATCGTGGATGTCATCGGCGGCAGATTTGAGCCAACCCGGAGCACGGGCAGAAGGGATGTCCGTCCGTGCTCCGGGAGCCAAGACGCCTAGCGACGGGAAGCAGTATGACGACCGATGAGATCACCGACAGGGCACGCGAGCTCATCATGGAACTCCTAGCGGATGGGGAGTGGCACAGCCACCGCAGTCTGGTCAGCGACCTCATCCGCACGCCTCTGAGCGAGTACGCAATCAGGAGTGGGCTCAGGGCGATGCGAACCGATCCGCTGATCGAGGCGGACAATCGCCGACTGTCGTATCGCCACAGTCCAGCATGGTGGTTTCGGATAGCCGTCCACCCCCGCTCGTTGCGTTGAGCGGCCGAGCGCGGCCTCGCGCCCTGCTCCGCGGAGGCGCAACGTGCGTCGTTGGCAAGCGGAGCGGCGCGAGTGGTGGAAGACTGCGTCACCGTGGCAGACCACAACGAGATCGTGTTCGAATCCGAGATCTGTGAGCACTTGGCGGCGAGCGGATGGCTCTACTCGGAGGGCGACTCGGGGTACGACCGCGAGCGGGGACTGTTTCCCGAGGACCTGATCGTGTGGCTGGGCGACACCCAGGGTGCGGCGTACCAGAAGGCCGTGAAGGCGGCAGGGAGTCAGGCGAAGTTCCTCGACGTGCTCGTCGATGCGCTGAGCCGGCCG
>NZ_JBOHDN010000225.1:0-2453 GCF_050699375.1 Nocardioides sp.
GGCTGAGCCTGCCGTTCTGGCCAGAGGGCCTGGAGCTGGCGAGCACCGCCGAGGCGATCGAGGAGATCGGGGTCGACCCGGGCGACTACGTCTCGGCAGGAGAGCTGCGGGTGTGGGACCCGCCCCGGATCTTCGAGTTCACCTGGGGGATGGACGGCCGCGCCGAGCTGACCGATCTGCTCCGCTTCGAGCTCGAGCCCACCGCAGACGGCACCCGTCTCACCTTCACCACCTGGCTCGGCGGCACCACCCAGAACACGGACACCGCAGTCGGCTGGCACGTCTGCCTGGATCAGCTCGCAGACCTCCTCACAAACGGCCCGACCTCCCCGACCGAGGTGTCCGCAGCCATCGTCGTCGAGCGGGTCACCGCCCGGACCGACGAGCTACGACCGTCGTACGCCGAGCTGCTCTCCTCGTGAGCGTTCCCTGCTCAGCGTCCACCGCTCACCCGCGGCGAGGGTCGATCGGGGTCATCGCCTTCCCATGCCGTCCTCGATCGCTTCCCCGGCCTCGAGGCAGAGATCCTCGCGGAATCGGTCAGCCACGACCTGAACCCCGATCGGGAGGCCGCCATGCAGGCCCGTGGGCACGCTCAAGGAGGGCAGCCCGAGCATGGCCAGCGCGAGCATCGGCTGCTGGGCCGCCAGGATCGACCTGAACGCGTCCGGCCCCTGCTGGTCCAGGTCGACCGGGAACTGGGGCCGATGGGAGACCGGCGTGACCACCACCGCGTAGTCCTGGAGGAGCAGGCGCCACTCCCGCTGGTACACCTCCCGCTGGCCCAGCTTCGTCGAGAAGTCGGCCAGGCTGAGATCGGGGGTGACCTCCAGCCACGTCTTCAGAGCAGTCTTGATGGCCCGGTCGCCGTGCTTCTCCACGGCGGCCGCGAAACCGTATCGGCTCTCGGCCATGACGAGCGGCGACCAGAGGTCGGCCAGCTCGGCGAGGTGCGGAAGCTCGATCTCGTCGATGCCGTAGTCCGCCCGGCGCAGTGCCGTGGTGGCGCGGCGCATGCCTTCTCGGACGGATGCGTCGACCGAGCCGTCGTCCGGCAGGGTGAGCACAGCAGCGCGCCGTGGGGGCTCGGGCTGACCGTCCGGACCGGACGAATCGGTCCATCCCGGGTCGCGGACGTCGCGGTGTGCCAGCGCCTCCAGGCCGATCCGGAGGTCGCCCACGGATCGGGCGAGGAGTCCCTGGGTCGACATCAGCTGTGACGTCATCGTCCGAGGAGTCCCGGCGGTCGACGGGTTGAACGCCGCGACCCGACCCATCGTCGGCCGCAGCCCGGCGACGCCGCACGCCCAGGCTGGGTAGCGCACCGACCCGGCGATGTCGCTGCCGTGGGCGAGCGGGCCGATGCCCGTGGCCACCGCTACCGCCGCACCTCCGCTCGACCCGCCCGGCGTCACGTCCGGGTCCCACGGGTTGAGGGTCCGACCGTGCAGGTCGTTGTCGGTGAACCACCGGAAGGAGAAGGCGGGGACGTTGGTACGCCCCAGGATCACCGCGCCGGCCCGGCGGAGGTTCGCGACCGGCGCACTGTCCTCGTCCACGACCGCGTCTCGGTTGGCGACGATCCCGTTGGTGGTGGCGTGCCCGGCGAGATCGACGTTGATCTTGACGGTCACGGGCACGCCGTGGAGCACGCCGAGCTCCGCACCCGAGCGCACCTGCGCATCGGCGGCGTCAGCCGCCGCCAGCGCTTCCTCCTCCAGGGTCTCCGCGACCGCGTTCACGTCCGGGTTGACCTCGCGGAGCCGGCTCAGGCAGCTCTCGGTCACCTCGCGGCTGGTCACCCGGCCGGTACGCACGGCGCGAGCGACGTCGACCGCGGTCCAGGTCCACAGCGGACCCGTGGGCAGCGGACTGTGGTCGTCGATCGCGCCCCGCCGGATCCCCTGTCCCGGGTCCGCCACCGCCACCCCTGGAGTGGTGACCGCCAGCGAGGTGGCCCCCGCCACCCCGAGGGCGGCCGTCAGGGCAGAGCGTCGCGACAGGCGGCCGGCGGGACGGGGGTCTACAGAGGTCTCCATGTGCTTGTTCCTTCGCTCTCGGCTGCGGCCACCGGCTCTCGTGACCCGGCGCCGGTGGCTCCGGAAGCGTCCCATGGTGTGGCGTTCGTCACATCAGCACGTTGCCTAGCCCCGGCACAGACATCGATTGAGTACGCGCGCTGTTGGATGACTCGCCCCGGCGACTCAATCGAGGCATCGCCGGCCTCGGCGCCGCGCGTCAGAGAACATGCCGGGCAGAAGCCAAAACACAGAAGGCCGGACCCCAAGCTGGGTCCGGCCTGTCCGGAATCTCCTGAGAGATCACAACGTGGAGGCTAGGGGACTCGAACCCCTGACTTCGACCTTGCAAAGGTCGCACTCTACCAACTGAGTTAAGCCCCCATATTCGGTTGTACGCGCCCGTCCGTCGGGTCAGCTCACCGTGTCTGTCTC
>NZ_JBOHDN010000226.1:0-9376 GCF_050699375.1 Nocardioides sp.
ACCGGCGTGGCCTGCGACGTGGTGAGCGCCGAGGACGTGGAGCGCGCCCTGGAGACCGCGGTCGCGACGTACGGCTCGCTCGACATCGTCGTCAACAACGCCGGCATCACCCGCGACGCGACGATGCGGAAGATGACCGAGGACCAGTTCGACCAGGTGATCGCCGTGCATCTCAAGGGCTGCTGGCACGGCACCCGGCTCGCCGCCGCCCGGATGCGCGAGCAGAAGTCCGGCGCGATCGTGAACATCTCCTCGATCTCCGGCAAGGTCGGCATGGTCGGGCAGACCAACTACTCGGCCGCGAAGGCCGGCATCGTCGGCCTCACCAAGGCCGCGGCCAAGGAGATGGCCCACCACGGGGTCCGGGTCAACGCGATCCAGCCCGGCCTGATCCGCTCCGCCATGACCGAGGCGATGCCGCAGCGGATCTGGGACGAGAAGATGACCGAGATCCCGATGGGCCGCGCCGGCGAGCCCGCCGAGATCGCCAACGTCGCGCTCTTCTACGCCTCCCCGCTCTCCTCCTACATGACCGGCACGGTCGCCGAGGTGACCGGCGGAAGGTTCATGTGACCTGGCGGCCGCGGCGGATGACGTCGGTCTCGACCCTCGACGCGGGGCCGGTCGCCGCCCTCGGCGCTCTCCTCGACAGCGGCGCTCCGGTGCCTGCCGCCGGGGACGTACTCCCGCCGCTGTGGCACTGGGTCGCGCTGCCGCGGTGGCCGTCCTCGTCGATCATCGGCGACGACGGCCACCCACGCCGCGGCGACTTCCTGCCGCCGGTCGACCTGCCCCGGCGGATGTTCGCCGGCGGTGAGGTGACCTTCCACGGCGACCTCCGCGTCGGCGCCGAGATCGTCCGTGAGTCCGAGGTCGTCTCGGTCGAGGAGAAGGAGGGCCGCAGCGGGCCGTTGGCGATCGTCACGGTGGACACCCGGCTGGTCGACGCCGAACGGGACGACCTGCTCGTGGAGGAGCGGCAGGACCTGATCTACCGCGATGCCGCGCCGGCACCGACGTCGTTCCCGGACCCCGAGCCCGCCGCGGCCGTCGAACCCGCCGGTCCGCCGCTCGTGGCCGAGGACGCCGGCTGGCGGTTCGCTACCGACCCGACCCTGCTCATGCGGTTCAGCGCTGCGACCGCCAACCCGCACCGGATCCACTACGACTGGCCCTATGCCACCAGGATCGAGGGCTATCCCGGGCTGGTCGTGCAGGGCCCGCTCGCGACCCTGGTGCTCGCCGAGGCCCTTCGGCTGACCCACCCCGACGGCGTCGTACGCCGCCTGCGGCACCGCAACACCGCTCCCCTGTTCTGCGGCGACCCTGCCCAGGTCCGGGTCGACCGCCCCACCGCCGACACAGCGCCCAACACCGCCGACGTCGCGCTGCAGCGCCCCGACGGCACCGCGCTGGCCGGCCTGACGGCCGAGCTGGCCACCCTCACCCCTGAAAGGCACCAACCATGAGTGACACCGCCCGCGACGTGGTCATCTGCGAACCCGTCCGCACCCCGATCGGCCGCTACGGCGGCGTCTTCAAGGACCTGAGCCCGGTCGACCTCGGCGTCACGGCGCTCCAGGGTCTGCTCGCCCGCACCGGCATCGACCCCGAGCGGATCGACGACGTCATCCTCGGTCACTGCTACCCCAACGCCGAGGCACCGGCGATCGGGCGGGTGGTCGGACTCGACGCCGGGCTCCCGGTCACCGTCGGCGGTCAGCAGGTCGACCGTCGCTGCGGCTCCGGGCTGCAGGCCGTCGCCAACGCGGTGATGCAGGTCGGCTCCGGCGCCAGCGACATCGTCGTCGCCGGCGGCGCGGAGTCGATGAGCAGCGTCGCCTTCTACTCCCTCGACATGCGCTGGGGCGGCGGCCGCACCGGCGTGCAGATCCACGACGGCCTCACCCGCGGCCGGCAGACCCCGGGCGGCCGGTTCCACCCGGTGCCCGGCGGCATGCTCGAGACCGCCGAGAACCTGCGCCGGGAGTACGCCGTCGGCCGCGAGGAGCAGGACCGGCTCGCCGTCAGCTCCCACCAGCGCGCCGTCGCCGCCCAGCAGAGCGGTGTCTTCGCCGACGAGATCGTGCCGGTCACCGTCCCGTCCCGGAAGGGCGATGTCATCGTCGACACCGACGAGCACCCCCGAGCCGACACCACTCTCGAGTCGCTCGCGAAGCTGCGGCCGATCCTCGGCTCCTCCGACCCCGAGGCGACCGTCACCGCCGGCAACGCCAGCGGTCAGAACGATGCCGCCGCCATGTGCCTGGTCACCACCGCCGACCTCGCCGAGAGCCTCGGCCTGCGGCCGCTGGTCCGGCTCGTGTCCTGGGCCGCCGCCGGCGTACGTCCTGACGTGATGGGCATCGGACCCGTCCCCGCCACGGAGGCAGCCCTCGCCAAGGCCGGCCTGACCCTGGCCGACATCGACGTCATCGAGCTCAACGAGGCCTTCGCCGCCCAGGCGCTGGCGGTGATGCGCGAGTGGAAGTTCACCGACGAGGACCTCGAGCGCACCAACGTCCACGGCTCCGGCATCTCCCTGGGCCACCCCGTCGGCGCCACCGGCGTACGGATGCTCGGCACGCTCGCCCGCGAGCTGCACCGCCGCGAGGCCCGCTACGGCCTCGAGACCATGTGCATCGGCGGTGGCCAGGGCCTCGCCGCCGTCTTCGAGCGGGTGGTCTGATGCGTACGTTCACCTCGGTCGCGGCGATCGAGGCCGCCGTCGGCGAGGAGCTCGGCACCACGGACTGGGTGCAGATCACCCAGGAACGGGTGGACCGCTTCGCGGAGCTCAGCGGCGACCAGCAGTGGATCCACGTCGACGTCGAGCGCGCCACCGCCTCGTCCTTCGGCGGCACCATCGCACACGGCTACCTCACGCTGTCGATGCTGCCGGCCTTCGCCGCCGAGCTCTACACGATCGATGCCGGCTCCGCCCGGCTCAACTACGGCCTCGAGAAGGTGCGGTTCCCGGCGCCGGTCGAGGTCGGCACGAAGATCCGGGCCACACCGCGGATCAAGGAGGTCCGGGCGGTCCCGGCCGGGACCCAGGTGCTGGTCGCCTGGACCGTCGAGGCGGAGGGCGCCGAGCGACCGGTCTGCGTCGCGGAGAGCATCACGCTGGTCCTCCCCTGACGTCTCGCGAGTGCCGCCGATCCGCCACCGGTCGATCGGCGGCCTCGGCATGCCCGCATCCATATTGGGCTCACCGGAGATATCAATGCAAGCCACATTTGGTGTTGGACGCGCAATGGCTGGGGTTTCTAGTGTGAACGCGGTCACACAGCATCCGGTGCGTGACGTCACACAATTCCCGGAGGAGCAGTCCCCATGACCCAGTCAACGCGCGTCCCCGACGAAAGGATGGCCCGCAAGGCGGGCATAGCCGCGTTCGTCGGCACCACCATCGAGTGGTACGACTTCTACATCTACGGCACCGCGTCGGCACTGGTCTTCGGACCGCTGTTCTTCAGCAACGCCGAGCCCGCGGTCGCGACACTGCTCTCCTTCGCGACGTTCGCGGTCGGGTTCCTGACCCGACCGCTCGGCGGTGTCCTCTTCGGTCATCTCGGTGACCGGATCGGCCGCAAACGCTCCTTGATCCTGACGCTGCTGCTCATGGGCGTCACCACGGTCGGCGTCGGCCTGCTGCCGACGCACGCCGCCATCGGTGCCGCCGCGCCGGTGCTGCTGATCGTGCTCCGGCTGCTGCAGGGCCTCGCCGTGGGCGGTGAGTGGGGCGGCGCGGTGCTGATCGCGACCGAGCACACCCGCCCCGACCGCGGCTTCCTGTTCGGGGCGTTCGCCCAGCAGGGCTCCCCCGCCGGCCGGATCCTGGCCACCCTCAGCTTCCTCGCGGTGACCGGCCTGCTTCCCGACGAAGCCCTTCTCGAGTGGGCCTGGAGACTGCCGTTCCTGGCGTCGGCCGCGCTGGTCGTGGTCGGGCTCGTGATCAGGCTCAGCCTCGAGGAGTCCCCGGCGATGAAGGACCTCCAGGAGCGCGACGAGGTCGTCCGCGTCCCGGTGGTCGAGCTGTTCCGCAGCAACTCCCGTGAGCTGACCCTCGGCGTCTTCGGCATCCTGTGCGTCTTCGTCGTCGTCTACGCCCGTGACACGTTCGCGCTCTCCTGGGCCACCACCCATCTCGGCTTCGCCAAGGACTCCTTCCTCACCATCATCCTGATCGCCAGCCTCGTCCAGTTCTTCGTGCAGCCGTTCGGCGCGGTGCTCGCCACCCGCTGGAACCCGCGCACCCTGGTCACCTTCCTGCTCGCCCTCGAGATCCCCGCGCTCGCGATGATGTTCGTGCTGATGGGCACCGGAAACTGGACGCTCGCGATGATCGGCGCGGTGATGGCCACGATCCCCGACGTGATGTTCTACGCGATCATGGCGGGCATGCTCGCCCAGGCCTTCCCGGCCCGGGTTCGCTACACCGGTATCTCCGTCACCTATGGCCTCTCCGGCGCACTGTGCGGAACCACGCCGATGATCCTGCAGTGGCTCCTCGACACCTCCGGCAGCATCGTGGTGCCTGTCGCCTTCGGCGTCGTGACCACTGTGATCTCCCTGCTGTGTTCCAGGGCGCTGCTCGGCCGGAACGCCGGAAAGGCGGAGGCGGCCAACGACCCCGCGCCGGTTCCCGTGGAACGCTGAGCGTCTCGGGCAACCTGTCCGATCTCGTGGCCCCGCGTCGCTCATGGAGACGCGGGGCCACGCCCCCTGGCCGGTCCCGTAGCTCAGAAGAGCTGGCGTACGTTCGCCCTGGCGAGGTCGAGGAGCTCGTCGCCGCGTCCGGACAGGACCGTACGCAGCGCATACAGCGTGAACCCCTTGACCTGCTCGGCGGTGATGGCCGGCGGGATCGACAGCTCCTGCCGCTCGGTCACGACGTCGAGGAGCGCCGGTCCGTCGTGGGCGAGGATCTCGGCCACCGCGTCCGGGAGCTCGTCGGCGTGCTCGACCCGCCGCGCGTGGATGCCCAGGGCGCGGGCCACCTCCGCGAAGTTCGGGTTCAACAGGTCGGTGCCGTAGTTGACGAACCCGGCCGCCTTCATCTCGAGCTCGACGAAGTTGAGCGAGGAGTTGTTGTAGACGACCAGCTTGGCGGGCAGCTTGTTCTGGGTGAGCGTGATCAGCTCGCCGAGGAGCATCGTCAGCCCGCCGTCACCGGCCAGACCGATCACCTGCCGGTCGGGGTGAGCCGCCTGCGCGCCGATCGCGTGCGGCAACGCGTTGGCCATCGAGCCGTGGGCGAAGGAGCCGATCAGCCGGCGACGTCCGTTCATGGTCAGATAACGGGCCGCCCACACGACCGGCGACCCGACGTCGGGGATGAAGACGGCGTCGTCGGCCGCCGCCTGGTCGACGAGCCGGGTGAGGTACTGCGGGTGGATCGCCTTGCCGCGCTTCGTCGGCGTCGCGAGGTCGTCGAGCCGCGTCCGGGTGGTCCGGTAGTGCTCCAGCGAGGACTCGAGGTGATCGCGGTTCGTCTTGGGCTCCAGGAGCGGGAGCAGCGCCTCGGCCGTGTCCTTCACGCTCCCGACGAGCCCCACCTCGACCGGATGGCGACGGCCCAGCTGCTCGCCCCGGATGTCGACCTGGATGGTGGTCGCGTGCTTGGGGAAGAACTGGCGGTAGGGGAAGTCGGTGCCCAGCATCAGCAGCGTGTCGGCGCGGTCCATCGCCCGATAGCCGGAGGCGAAGCCGAGCAGCCCCGTCATGCCGACGTCGAAGGGGTTGTCGTGCTCGATGTGCTCCTTGCCGCGCATCGCGTGCACGATCGGCGCGCCCAGCGCTTCGGCGAGCGCGATCACCTCGTCGTGGGCGCCGGCGGTGCCCGCGCCGGCCAGGATGGTCACCCGCCGGCCTGCGTTGAGCGCCTGCGCAGCGCACTCGATCTCGTCGGCGGCCGGCAGGATGCGGGAGCGGCTCGGCGTGATCGCCACGGCACGCTCGGCGACCGCCTCGGCGAGCGCGACGTCCCCCGGGATGACGACGACGGCCACACCCCGCTTCTCGACGGCGGTACGCATCGCGATCTCGAGCACGTGTGGCATCTGGCTCGGGTCGGCGACGTACTCGGCATAGACCGATGCCTCGCGGAACAGCTCCTGCGGGTGGGTCTCCTGGAAGTATCCGCTGCCGATCTCGGCGCTGGGGATGTGAGCGGCGATCGCCAGCACCGGCACGCGTGAGCGGTTCGCGTCGTAGAGGCCGTTGATCAGGTGCAGGTTGCCCGGGCCCGCGCTCCCGGCCGCGACGGCCAGCTCTCCGGTCGTGGCGGCGTCGGCGGCGGCCGCGAACGCGCCCGCCTCCTCGTGCCGGACATGCACCCACCGGATCGTGCCGTCCTTGCGCAGCGCGTCGGTGAACCCGTTGAGCGAGTCCCCCGGGATGCCGTAGACGCGGCGTACGCCGCTGGCGGTGAGCGTGGCCACGATCTGCTCTGCGACGGTCGACATGCTTTCAATCTATTCGACGGCCATCGACGCGGCGGCCAATGCGGCGAGGATCCGCTCGGCGACCTCCTCGACCGAGCCGAGGCCGTCCACCGTCGCGAGAAGGCCGCGAACGTCGTACGCGGCGGCCAACGGCGCCGTCTCGGTGGTGTACACCTCGAGCCGTCGCCGGACCACCGACTCGGTGTCGTCGGCACGGTTCTCCTCCTGGGCCCGGAGCAGGATGCGGCGTACGAGCTCATCGATCTCGGCCTCGAGCAGCACGACCGCGTCGAGCCCGACACCGGTCCGGTCCAGGATCGCGTCGAGCTCGTCGACCTGCTGCGGCGTACGCGGATAGCCGTCGAGGAGGAATCCATCGGCACAGTCCCCATCGGCGAGCCGGTCGGCGACCATCGCGTTGGTGACCTCGTCCGGGACGTACTCTCCCGCGTTCATGTAGCTGTCGGCCAGGACACCCAGGTCGGTCCGCTGGGCGACGTTCGCCCGGAAGATGTCACCGGTCGAGATCGCCGGGATGCCGAAGCGTGCCGCGATCGTGGTGGCCTGGGTGCCCTTGCCCGCGCCGGGTGGGCCCATCAGAAGGAGTCGCATACGGATACGGAGCCTTTCGTTGTCACAGCGCGCCGGTCACCCGGCGATCACGCCTGGTCGGAGGCTAGGCGGCGCACCGCTGCAGTCACGTTGCGAATGGGGCGGCCTCGCCTTCGGGCGGGTCGATACCCTCCGATCAGGCAGTACGAACTGCGACCTGCTCGCAGGGTGTGGAGCGGGCCCGGGGATCGACACAGTGACAAGGACAACAATCCTTGGAGGTACTCGTGTCCACTGAAACCGCCGTCCCCGACGGCAATCCCGCCCTGATCGGAGTCCCGACATTCCTGGTCGGCTCCGTGGCCCTCGGTCTGGTGCTGACCGGGTTCGTCCCCGCGACCGCGGTCGCGGCGTCGATCCCGATCATCGCCACGGCGACCGCGTTCGGGCAGGGCGTCGCGGCGATCTGGGCCACCCGTCTCAACCAGAACGCCGTGGCCGCGATCTTCGGCATCTTCACCGGCTTCTGGTCCAGCTACGCCGCCCTCGTGCTGGGTCTGACGCACGGCTGGCTCGGCATCCAGCCCGCAGACGCGGTCAGGACCCAGGAGCTGTTCCTCGGGTCCTGGCTGGCCGTGATCGTGCTGCTCACCCTCGCCACCCTGCGCCTGCCGCGTGCCTTCACGGTGCTCTTCGGGCTGATCGACCTGGCGCTGTTGCTGGTCCTGCTCGGCACGGCCACGGCCAGCACCCTCCTCACCCAGCTCGGTGGCTACACCGTGTTCGCGTTCGTCATCGTCGGTGCGTACCTGTTCCTCGACGCCATGTCCCAGGCCACCGGAGGTCGCGCCCTTCCGCTGGGCGCTCCGGTCCGCGCCTGAGCCGGCCGGGCCGCTCCGGCCGAACCAGGGCCGGACGGAGCGGGGCTGTGGTGGAGTGCTGGAGGGCGCCCCACCACAACCCCGCGCCGTACGCGAGGTCGTCGAGCCGCCGCAGGGCGGTGTAGGTGAGCGGATCCAGCTCAGGCCGGGTCCGCGACCAGTCGACCAGCCCCTCGACCAGCGCCGCGGCGACCCAGGCTCGACGAACCCGCCGGGACATCACGGCGGCAGGGATCATCACCGGCCACCAGTGCCTGTTCATCGCCGCGGCACACTGCTGCGCCGAGGCGGCCAGGCCGTACGGCACGAGGCGGCCGGCAACGGCCCAGGGCCGAGCACTCTGACGCATCTTTCGAGCGGTTCCGGCGACGACGACCGCGCCGACCCCGGCCCCCACGCCGAAGGCCCAGGGCCGTTGCACCAGCATCGCCAGACCGACCGCCAGCGTGAGCGGCCCGGCCACGACCGGTGCCACCGCATCGTGGTGTCGCATCGCGAGCGGAGCAGCGCTGGTGCCGTAGAACGCCTTGCGCCCGAGCCAGCCGGCCGCCGCCACCCGGTGCTCGTGCGCCACCTGCGCCTCAGGCACGTAACGGACCAGCCACCCCCGCTGCACGGTGCGCCAGATCAGGTCGACGTCCTCACCGACCAGCATCGTCTCGTCGAAGCCGGCACCGAGCACGAGGGTTCTGCCCACCAAGCAGGCGGACGGCACGTACGGAACCTTCCCCCCGGGCACGACCGTCGCCGCGGCGCCACCGAGGTCCAACGACGACCGCACCGCCTCATAGCGCTCCACCCGCCCCCTCGCCGCCCCGTGCTCGAGGGCGCGGATGCGCGGCGCCACGACTCCGACCGCCGGGTCGCCGAGCTGGACGAGCAGAGGGTCGAGCCAGCCCTCGTGCGGGACGACGTCGGAGTCGACGAACGCCACCAGCTCGGTCCGCACCGCACGCAGCCCGGTGTTGCGTGCGGTCGCCGGACCCCTGGACTCCTCGTGGCGCAGCAGGTCGGCCCCGGCGCGGGCGGCGACCTCCTTGGTAGCCACGGGATCGGCGGAGCCGTCGTCGACGACGATGACCCGCAGTCCCGGCAGCGCTCTGAGCAGGCGGGCGAGAGCATCGGCGCGGTCCTTGACCGGGATGACGACGGTGACGTCCGAATCGGTCAGCCGGGGAGGCGCCCAGGCGATCTCGGCCAGCCCGCGGTCGAGCAGCAGCCGGGCGAGCCGTGCGCTCTGAGGCGAGTCGACGACGAGCTCACCGTCGCCGAGAAGATCCACCGCGGCCGGGCGCAGGAACAGCATCCGGATCGGAGATCCGCCGTACAGCGCCCGGCCCTCCTCGCCCCGCCAGGTGCTCGGGAGCAGCCGGACGACCGTTCCGTGGGCCAGGTCCCGGTTCATGCCGTGAACCCTCCGTCGGCATGGATCACCGAGCCGGTGACGGCGCGCGAGCGTGGCGAGCTGAGCCAGCGTACGGCGTCGGCGATCTC
>NZ_JBOHDN010000227.1:0-6742 GCF_050699375.1 Nocardioides sp.
AGCCACGCCGCGACATCTGGGTCGCCAACCACCCGCCCCTGTTCTACGTGATGAGCCTGCCGCTGGTCTGGCTCGGCGACGCGGTCGGCAGCGTCGGGGTCACGCTCCTCGGCATGCGGCTGCTCAATGCCCTCGGCTACGCCTTGAGCATCATCCTGGTCGGCCTGCTGGCCCGTGAGCTCGTGCCCAGGCGCAGGGTGATCCCGGTGCTCGCCGCCGCGATGGTGCTCGGCTGCGGCGCGGTGACCTACGACGGCGGTGCGATCTACAACGACGGCTGGGGCACGGTCGCGGCCTCGCTGACCCTGCTTCTCGGCTTCCGGATGGTCCGCGAGGGTGTCACCAGGGACCGGCTGCTCTGGGCGACGGCCGCCGGGGTCGCGGCGGCCGCCTTCCGTTCGACCGGGCTGGTCGCGGTGCTCGTCCTGGGCGCCTGCGTGCTGGCCGCGCTGTGGTTGCGTGACCCCACGATGCGTATGTTCCGAAGGGGTGTCGTCCTGGCCGCCAGGATCGGGATGGCGCCGGTGATCGTGATCGGCTGGTTCTACGTCCGCAACATCGTGCTCTACGGCGACCCGACCGCCTCCGCGACGCTCTTCGAGAAGTTCTCCCGCCAGACCCATGGCGACACGCTCTTCCAGCTGGTCAACCCCCAGCTCTATCTGCACCTGTACGGCTCGCTGTGGGCCGACGACGTGATCCCGAAGATCTGGATCGTGGCCGCCGCTGCCACCCTGGCCGTCACCATCACCGGACTGGTGCTCGACGTCAACGCGAAGGCTCGACCGCGACCCAGCGGGGTGATGCGCCGCGTCGTCATCCCCGGGCCGGAGCCGAGCCTCCTGGAGCGCCGGCTCGAGCTCGCGGTGCGGGCGCTGATGGGGATCTACTGCCTCATCATCATCGTCAACCTGGCCTCGTTCCATGCCGGTGGCGGCTGGATCCATGCCCGCTACGCGGTGCCGTTCCTGCCGGCGATCGCGGCGCTGACCTCCTTGGCCGTGCTCCGTGTCGGTCGACGCTGGGTCGCGGGCACGGACGAGGAGGCGGTCGATCTGCGCATCACGCTCTTTGCGAGCGTCGGCTACATCGGCTCGGCGATGATCGCCCACCTGCACATCCAGCAGCGCATCGACGGTCCGGCCGACGCCTCCTGGCTCTTCGCCCTGATCGCAGCCGATCTGGTGATGTTCGCGGTCGCCGCGTACGTCACCGCCCAGCTGCGCCGGCGCCTGCGGTCGGGTGCGTTCGGGCCGACCGGACCGGCCCCGTCCGACGACCGGGCGCGCGGGTTCGCCGGACACCTCGAGACCGGTTGCCCATCGGTGAGCGACCCGCTCCTGGGGCGTCAGGACGGGTCGGTGGGGCGGTCTACCTCGGCCTGACGGGTCGGCGGGCCGAGGATCGGCCCGCCCTGCTCGGCGGCATCGGGCGCTTCGACCTCGGCCTTCGCCGCCTTCTTGGCGGCCTTCTTCTCGAGGCGCTGGACCTCGCGCTCCACGATCGCCTCGCGGCGTACGGCCGTGCCGACAAGGTTCACGAGCGCGAACAGCATCGGATAGATTGGCCACGGATGCCCGTCGGGGGCGGAGGCGAACCCCCAGATGCTCCAGGTGATGATGCCGACCATGAGGAGCGTGGCGATGGCCTCCTGCACCTCCTTGCGGTAGGCGGCAGCACCTCGCTCACGGAAGTCCGCCTTCGCCGGCAGGTTCTCCTTGGTGCCCGCGCCGGACGTGGAATCCACAGCCACAAGATCGTCCACGAGCCCGGGCAGCTCGCCGAGCGTGCGGGCTTCGAGGAGGATGCCGACCCTCTCGTCGTGCTCGTCCCGGGTCAGTCGGCCATCGCCGAAAGCATCGGCCAGCACGTCGCGTACGACATCTCGATCAGCATCTGAGGCACGCATTCGCCCGTTGGCAGCCTGCCTCGGGTCGAGACGGAATCGATCCCAGAACCCCTCCACATTCCCAGCCTAGAGGGTCGCTGACTACGCGAGGGCGGGATTGGGGCGCGGATCCTGGGCACGGTCCTGATACACCGCTGCATTAGAGTGACTGGCGCAGGCTACCTGCTAGTATAGAACACGTTCTAGTTTTGCCGTGATGATCTTTGAGGGGGTGGCGGATGCGGATCGCTCTGCTGTCGTACCGCAGCAAACCGCACGTCGGCGGCCAAGGCGTCTATATCCGTCATCTGAGCAGGGAGCTCGCCAAGCTCGGGCACACCGTAGAGGTCTTCTCCGGACAGCCCTACCCCGATCTGGACCTCCTGGGGGAGGGCGTCAGCCTCACCAAGGTGCCGAGCCTCGGCCTCTACGAGGAGCCCGATCCTTTCGGCAACCCGAAACTCTCCAAGATCCGCGACCTCGTCGACGTCGAGGAGTGGGCGCGGATGCGGACCGGTGCGTTCCCCGAGCCGCTGACCTTCGCCAAGCGCATCCTCAAAGTGCTTGCCGAGCGCAAGCACGACTTCGACATCGTCCACGACAACCAGACGCTGGCCACGCCGCTGCTGCGCATCGAGCCCGAGCTCGGGCTGCCGCTGGTGACCACGATCCACCACCCGATCTCGTTCGACCGGCGCATCGAGCTGGAGAGCGCGCAGGGGTGGAAGAAGAAGTTCGGCGTGTGGCGCTGGTACTCCTTCGTGAAGATGCAGGCGAAGGTCGCCTCCCGGCTGCGGCGCGTGATCACGCCCTCGGAGAACTCCAAGCGCGACATCCTCACCGACTTCAACGTCCCGTCCGCACGCGTGCAGACCGTGCTCCTGGGCGTACCCGACCAGTTCCGCCCGCCGACGGCGCCCCGCGTTCCCGGCCGGCTCCTGGCGATGGCCAGCGCCGACGCTCCGCTCAAGGGCATCGGCACCCTGCTCGAGGCCTTCGCCAAGCTCCGCACCGAGCGCGACCTGGAGCTGGTCCTGGTCTCCAAGCCCAAGAAGGGCGGCCCCACCGAGCGACTCATCGAGAAGCTGGCCATCGAGGACCACGTACGTTTCGTCAACGGCATCTCCGACGCCGAGCTCGTGGAGCTGATGGGCTCGGCGGAGATCGCCTGCGTGCCCTCGCTCTACGAGGGCTTCTCGCTGCCGACCGCCGAGCTGATGGCGTGCGGTACGCCGCTGGTCGTCTCCCGCGCCGGCGCGATCCCCGAGGTCGTCGGTGACGACGACCTGTGCGCCACGCAGGTCACCCCGGGCGACACCGAGGAGCTCGAGCAGGCCATCGCCGCGCTGCTCGACGACCCCGAGCGCAGGGCCCGCTACTCGGCCGCCGGGCGCGCCCGGGTCGAGGAGCACTTCTCCTGGCACGCCGTCGCCGAGCGGATGGCGGCCCTCTACCAGCAGTCCATCGACGAGTTCCACACCACCACAGACGGAAGGAAGTGAGCCGTGCTCACCGTTGACTTCGATCGCCTTGGCCTGCAGGCCGGAGAGCGCGTGCTCGACATGGGTGCGGGCGGCGGCCGCCACGCCTTCGAGATGTACCGCCGCGGCGCCGACGTGATCGCCTTCGACCAGGACGCCGACGAGCTGGCCAAGGTCAGCGAATGGTTCTTCGCGATGCGCGACGAGGTCCCCGCGGGCGCGAACGCGGAGATCAAGGAGGGCGACGCGCTCTCGCTACCCTTCGGCGACGGCCAGTTCGACCGGATCGTGGCTGCCGAGGTGCTCGAGCACATCCCCGCCGACATCCAGGCGATCGAGGAGCTCGTACGCGTCCTGCGTCCGGGCGGCACGCTGGCCGTCTCGGTGCCGCGCTGGTTCCCCGAGGTCGTCAACTGGAAGCTCTCCGACGACTACCACAACAACGAGGGCGGCCACATCCGCATCTACACGCGCGAGGAGCTCGTCGACAAGGTGACCAAGCGCGGCCTGGTCTACGACGGCGACGACTACGCGCACGGCCTGCACTCGCCCTACTGGTGGCTCAAGTGCGCCGTCGGCGTCGAGAAGAACGACCACCCGGCGGTGAAGGCCTACCACAAGGTCCTGGAGTGGGAGATCGTCAAGGCGCCCCGCATCCTGCAGGCGGCCGGCAAGGTGCTCGACCCGCTGATCGGCAAGAGCATGGTCCTCTACTTCCACAAGCCGGCTTGATTTCTTGCCGCGCATGAGTGCCCAGATCCCGTACGTCGACGGGGTGCTGACCCCTGCCCAGGTGGCCGATACCGCCCGGTCCATCGCCCGTGCCCAGGAGCCCTCGGGTGCCATCCCGTGGGTGCCCGGTCAGCACACCGACATCTGGAACCACGTCGAGGCGGCCATGGGCCTGCTCGTCGGTGGTCTGGTGGAGGAGGCCGAGGCTGCGTACGCCTGGATCCCGACCCTGCAGAACGCCGACGGCTCCTGGCCGATGAAGATCGTCTCCGGCTCACCGGTCGAGACGATCGGCGAGTCCAACATGTCGGCCTACTTCGCCGTCGGGCTGTGGCACCACTGGCTGATCCGCCGCGATCGCGCGTTCGTCGAGCGGTTGTGGCCCTCGGTGCGCGCCGGGCTCGACTTCGTGGTCGGGCTGCAGCTGCCCTTCGGGGGGATCGCCTGGACGCCGCGCGACCCGTTCGCGCTGCTCACCGGCTCATCCTCGATCTTCCAGTCGCTGCGCGCCGGGGTCGCCCTGGCCGACCTGATGGACGACCCGCAGCCGGAGTGGGAGATCGTCGGTGGTCGGCTCGGCCATGCGCTGCGCCGCCACCGTGACTCGTTCGAGGACAAGTCGCACCACTCGATGGACTGGTACTATCCGGTCCTCGGCGGCGCCGTCCTGGGGGCCGCGGGCGAGGACCTGATCGCCTCGCGCTGGGACCATTTCGTACGCCCCGGCCTCGGCGCCCTCTGCGTCGACACCAACCCGTGGGTGACCGGCGCGGAGACCTGCGAGCTGGCGATGGCGCTGGACAACATCGGCGACCATCGGCGCGCGCTCGGGCTCCTGGCGGACATGCAGCACATGCGCGCGTCCGACGGCGGCTACTGGACGGGCTGGGTCTATGAGTCGCCGGCCTACCCCAACCCCAACCCGAACGCCTTCTGGCCCGAGGAGCACTCGACCTTCACCGCCGCCGCCGTCATCCTGGCCGCGGACGCCCTGGGGGAGCGCTACGGTGCCTCGACCCCGGGGTCGGGGATCATGCGCGGCACCTCGCTTGCCGCACCGTTCGAGGAGCTCGCGCTCGAGTGCGGGTGTGCGTCGAGTCGGGCCGGACTACGGGGTTGACCCGGGGGCCGGATTACCCGGCTGACCGGGCCCTTCCAATTTCTGGGCCGGAACTTGTCGGGCAGTTAAACACCTGACAAGTTCCGAAAGTGCCTGCCCGATGTGACTCGTGTGACGCCTGGGATCAGCCGAGCCGACGCAGAACGCGCAGCGATCCCACCGCGGCGATCTCCTCGAACTGCTTCGAGGCGAGCGCCGGGAGGTAGATCTCCTCGTGCGGGGGTCGACCGCCGTCGGCGGGGTCCGGGAACACATCGTGGACCAGCAGCAGGCCGCCGGGCATCACCTTCGGCGCCCAGCCGCGATAGTCCTGCTGTGCGGGCTCGACGCCGTGACCGCCGTCGATGAAGAGGATCGAGACGGGGGTGGTCCACCACCTGCTCACGGTTGTCGACGCTCCGATCACCGCGACGACCTCGTTCTCGAGGCCCGCCTGCTCGATGGTGCGGCGGAAGGTCGGGAGCGTGTCCAGTCTCCCGGTGGCCGGGTCGACGAGGCCGGTGTCGTGATGCTCCCAGCCCGCCTGGTTCTCCTCGCTGCCGTGGTGGTGGTCGACGGTGAAAACCGTGCCCCCGGTCAGCTTCGCCGCCGCGCCGAGATAGACCGACGACTTCCCGCAGTAGGTCCCGATCTCGACCGCCGGACCATGGGGCAGCCGCTCGACAGCGTACGAGAACAGCGCCAGCCCCTCTTCGGGCGGCATGAACCCCGTCGCGTCAAGGGCGTGCTTCAGCAGATCAGCGGGCATCTCAGGTCCGGACACCCCGGCACCCTAGCCCAGCCGAAACCGGTTCGCGCCCGGGGTCTCCCATCGATGAGAATCCTGTCCATGACCACTGTGCAGGAGGCGCTTCCGCTGCCTGGTGGCGGGGTTGTGAAGTCCAGCGCGGTCCATGGGTCACTTTCAGCTTCACAACCTCGGCAGGCTGGCCACTCGGTGCTGGTCGTGCCCGTGCCGGAGCTGGAGGCGTACGTCCTGGAGCGGACGCGTCACTATGACGACTCGTTCGTGTCGGCCGATCCGGGGTTCGTCCATGCGCACATCACGGTCCTCGCGCCCTTCCTCCCAGAGCCTGCGGCGAGCGATCTGGAGCGGGTCGGGAAGATCGCGGAGGCGGCATCGTCGTGGACCTACGGCCTCACCGCCGTCGAGATGTCCGCCGGAGGCAACATCCACCTGGCACCTGAGCCGGCCGCGCCGTTCGCGGCGCTGACCGCCGAGCTGTACGCCGCGTTCCCGCAGTGCCCGCCCTACGAGGGACGGTTCGACCCAGTCCCACATCTGACCGTCGATCACATCGCCGGGGGAGCGGACCTCGAGTCGACACGTACATCCCTTGGTCCTGTGCTGCCGGTGCGATGTCTCGCGGACCGGATCAGCCTGCAGTGGTACGCCAACCACGACTGCAGATTGATCGCCGAGTGGCACCTGGGCGGTCGCGGCGCGTAGGCGCGAAGGATATTCCCGCCAAGGTGGGAATCTGACGGCGTGGCGACGCTGTCCGGGCGGCACTTTCCCGC
>NZ_JBOHDN010000228.1:0-23238 GCF_050699375.1 Nocardioides sp.
CGACGCGGATCTCGGTCAGAACGAGCCGACTCGACGAGGTCGTCACCAGCTCGTGTAGAGCAGGTGTTGGACGAGCAGGGCTGTGAGGAGCTGCAGGGCCAGACCGGGTCGGCGCCAGCTCTCGGGCAGGAGGGCGCAGCCGAGGGTGAGCCAAGGCATGAAGGGGAGCCAGATCCGCTCCACCTCGGCCCGGCTCATCTGCGAGGCGTCCGCGAGGGCGACCATGACGACGGCGGCCGCGACCAGGACGACGACCACCCGCGCGGCGTGGTCCCTCCGGGCGGCCCAGGTGGCGCCGAGCCCGGCTCCGATGAGCGGCCCGGCGCTGATCGCGAGCGCGGCCAGGTTTCCCCAGGTCCAGTAGGCACCCGGGCGCTTGTGGGCCAGCCCGTCCCAGTAGCGCTCGACCAGCACGGGATACGCCTCCCACCAGGCGAAGCCGCCGACGGTGAAGACGAGGGCGACGGCAACTGCCGAAGCGATCGCAATCGGCAGCGCCCACCACCCCCTACCCAGCCAGATCACCGCGAGCGCGAGAACCCCGGCGAGCAGTAGCCCATAGGACATGAACACGACGCCCCCGAGCAGCAACCCGGCGAGGACCGCCGCCAGCGAGGCGGCCAGGCTGGATACGACGGGACGTTCTTGTCCGTTACCGACGGGTAGATGGACAAGAACGTCCCGTCGTATCCGGCAGGAAGCGAGGGCGAGGCAGGCCATCCCCCAGGCGACCGTGGTCGCCATCACCGCGTCCGCCGAGACCGCCAGGAACACCGCAGAAGGTGACAGGACCAGGTAGGGAGACGCCGCGCGGGCCGCATCCTCGGCCCCGAGGACCCGGACGGTCGTCATGACCGCCAGCGGCAAGGTGGCGGCGATCACCGTGACGACCAGTCCAGCCGCCAGATCACCGCCGAGACCGAGCTTCACCAGGAGCGTGAAGAAGAGCACCATCCCAGGCGGATGCCCGGCGATGTGGACCGGCCAGTTGCCGTCCGGTGCCGAGTAGGGGATCCGGGAGACGTACGTCCTCAACAGCTCGGGCACGTCGTCGACCGACCGCGCCGTGATGAGGTATTCGGACGGGTTGCCCAGCACCCGCGAGATGCCGTCGGGGCCGTCGACCAGGGCCAGCGACAGCAGCCACACCAGCCCGACCGCGTAGGCGACCAGGAGCAGCCGCCGCCACGGCAGTCGCTTCGCCACCGGGCCGGCCCACCGCACACAGACCAGCGCGACCAGCACCGCCGGGACGGTGCCGATTCCCACTTTGACCTGCGGATATCCGTGCAGCGGAGCGAACGTGCCGTCCTCGACGTGCACCCGCGTCCAGACCTGCCAGTCGAAGAGGGGTGGCACCAGGACGGCCGCCGCGACGAGCACGGCGGTGAGGATGAGTCCCGTCGAGGCGGCCTGTCGAGCGGAGAGGTTCACGACAGCGAGCGTAGGTCCGCGAGGGCCGGTTGGGAGCCGCGGCGCGAGGCTCGTCATCGGACCGTAAGATCTGGCGGCCCCGTCGGCGGCCGCGTGTTCCTAGAGTCGGTTCCATGACCAGGACCAGCCCCGACATAGACCTCGTGCTTCCGTGTCGCGACGAGGCCGCGGCGCTGCGCGAGCTGCTCCCGCGCGTGCCCGCAGCGCTCTCCGTGATCGTCGTCGACAACGGCTCGACCGATGGCACCGCCGACGTCGCTCGTGCGCAGGGGGCACGGGTGGTGTCGGAGTCGCGGCCCGGGTACGGAGCGGCGGTGCACGCGGGCCTGCTGGCCGCGACCGCAACGTACGTCGTGGTCATGGACGGGGACGGCTCCTTCGACCCCGCGGACACGCTGCCGCTGGTCGAGACGATCAGGCGCGACGAGGCCGATCTGGCGCTGGGCCGCCGCGAGCCGGTCGCCCGCGGCGCGCAGCCCTGGCACGCCCGGGTCGGCAACCGGTTGGTCCTGGCCGCGCTGCGGCGGCGTACCGGTCTGCGGGTGCACGACATCGCGCCGATGCGCGCGGCTCGCCGGGAGGCGCTCCTGGAGCTCGGCGTGGAGGACCGGCGCTCGGGCTATCCCGTCGAGCTCCTCGCCCGGGCGGCCCGGGCCGGGTGGCGCGTGCACGAGGAGGCCGTCGGCTACCACCCCCGCACCGCTGGGACCCGCTCGAAGGTGTCGGGTTCGGTGCGGGGCAGCATGACGGCGGCGTACGACTTCTGGCGGGTGCTCGGATGAGCGAGCGTCAGCGAGCGTCAGTAGGTCTCAGGCCGCCGCTTCCGTATTCTTCGCCCTTCGCCACGGAGGTGGCGGCATGACGACACTCCTGGTGGTAGCCAAGGCGCCGGTGCCGGGCAAGGTGAAGACCCGGCTCGCCAAGGACGTCGGCGACGCGATCGCCGCCGACGTCGCCGCCGCCGCGCTGCTGGACACGATCGAGGCCTGCACGGTGGCCGTGGGAGCGGCCCGGTGCCGGCTCGCGCTCTCCGGTGATCTCCGCGCCGACGGAGCCGGAGCGAGCAGTCGGGCGGAGGTGATTCGGGCCTCGCTCACCGGATGGACCGTCGTCCCCCAGCACGGTGACGGACTCGGCGAGCGCCTCGCGCACGCCCATTCCGAGGTGACCGGGCCGGTCGTGCAGATCGGTATGGACACGCCCCAGGTGAGCCCGCAGGCGCTGTTGGCCGTGGCCGGCGGGCTGGACTCGGCCGATGCCGTGCTCGCCCCCGCCGAGGACGGCGGCTGGTGGGCACTGGCGCTGCGGGACCCGTCCGCTGCCGCCGCCCTGCGCGACGTCCCCATGTCCACCCCCGAGACGTACGCAGCCACCCGCTCCGCGCTCGAACGACTCGGTCTCCGGGTCGTCGCCGGTGAGCGGCTCCGCGACGTCGATCACCTCGCGGACGTCGCGCCGGTCGCCGCCGCCGCGCCGCTCACACACTTCGCCGCGGTCGCGGCCCGGATCGTGGAGGGGCCCCGATGACGGCGGTGGCGGCGGAGTCCGCGTTCGCCCATGCCTTCGCCAGCGAGGCGTGCCGGGTGGTGACGGTCGACGGCGAGCCGTCGCGTCTCCCGGTCGAGGACTGGGTCCGGACGGCCGACGCCGCGGACCACGCCCTGGTCTCGTGCTGCACCGGGCCGACGGTCGACCTCGGCTGTGGTCCCGGCAGGATGACGGTCGCGCTCACGGCGCGGGGCCTGCCCTCTCTCGGCGTCGACGTCCTCCCGGAGGCGGTGGCCGAGACCGAGACCCGCGGCGGACGCGCTGTGTGCCGCGACCTCTTCGAGCCGGTACCCGGTGAGGGCTGGTGGGCGACCGCGCTGCTCGCGGACGGCAACCTCGGGATCGGGGGCGACCCGCCCGCCCTTCTCACCCGCGTACGCAGGTTGCTCGTGCCCGGAGGCCGCGTGGTCGCGGAGGTCCACCCGCCCGGAACCCCCAGCGGGCCGCTGCTCGCGCAGCTGGCCTGCGCCTGTGGGAGCTCCTCGGAGTTCCGCTGGGCGGTGGTCGGCGCGGATGTGATCGGGGCGATCGCCGCCGAGGCCGGATTCACGGTGAGGCGGCTCGAGCCTCTCCCCCATCGGCGGCCCACGCCGCATCCGCAGACCCTGACGCCCTCAGCGGAGCGGTGGGTCGCCGTACTCGAGGAGCACTCATGAAGATCCCGTCGGAGGACTCGTTCACCTCGCGCCTGAGAAGCGCCGCGGTCGCGGCACGGGTCGGGATGTGGCTCGGGATCTGCTTCCTGGTGGCGCTGGTGACCGGGGTGATCAGCCACTACGCCCAGGTCGACCATCAGCCGGTGCCGCTCCCGGCAAGCCCGTCGCGGCTCTACCAGCTCACCCAGGGCCTGCACGTCGCCGCCGGCACCGCCGCGATCCCGCTCCTGCTGATCAAGCTCTGGGTCGTCTTCCCCAAGCTGTTCCAGCCGATGCCGCGCCGGGTCCGCGAGGCGCTGCCGACGGCACTGGAGCGGGGCTCGATCGCCATCTTGGTCAGCACCTCCATCGTCCAGCTCACCACCGGGCTGCTCAACGTCGCGCAGTGGTATCCGTGGGGGTTCAGCTTCCGCAACACCCACTTCGCGCTGGCGTTCGTCGCGGTCGGCGCCCTGCTGATCCACATCGCGGTGAAGCTGCCGGTCGTACGCGACGCCCTCACCGGTGACATCGACGACACCTCCAACGACCGGCCGAACGCGGTCCAGGCCGGGCCGGTCAGCCGTCGTGGAGTGCTGGCGCTGGCCGGCACCTCGGCGGCCGCGGCCGCGTTCCTCTATACGGCCGGCACCATCCCCGGCGTCGGCCGTCTCGCCGCACTCTCCTCGCGCTCACGTGCGCACGGCATCCCGATCAACCGCACCGCCCGCTCCGCCGGGGTGGTGGCCGCGGCGAGCAGCTCGGCCTACCGGCTCGAGGTCGTCCACGGCGCCGTGACCCGGTCCCTGACCCGTGAGGACATGCTCGCCATGAGGCAGCGCACCCACATCCTTCCGATCGCCTGCGTCGAGGGCTGGAGCGTCGCCGGCGAGTGGGGAGGGGTACTCCTCCGTGACCTGCTCGACCTGGTCGACGCGCCACGCGGGAGGGAGGTCCGGGTCCGGTCGATCCAGACGTTCAGCGCCTCCTCGGACACCGTCCTCCCGCCCAACTTCGCCGACGACGACCGGACCCTGCTGGCCCTTCACCTCGACGGCGAGACGCTCTCGATGGACCACGGCTACCCGACCCGGCTGATCGCGCCCGACCGGCCCGGGGTGATGCAGACCAAGTGGGTCTCCCGGATCGAGGTGCTCTCATGAAAGGTGCGGAGATGAGAGGTGCGCGCGTCGGCCTGATCCTCCTCGGGGCGGTCGGGATGGCGTACGGCGCCTGGCTCCTGCTGAGCCGGCAGGACCTCGCTCAGATCGTCGAGGTCGTGATCTGGCTTGCGGCGGCGGTCGTGATCCACGACGGGATCCTGGCGCCGGTGGTGGTCGGGCTCGGATGGTTCGGCGGCCGATTCCTGCCGCGGGCCGTCGCGCGCGGTGCGGTGACTGTGCTCGTGCTGCTCGGCCCGGCGGTGCTGGTGGCGATCCCGGTGCTCGGACGGTTCGGCGCGATCGCCGACAACCCGACCCTGCTCGACCGGGACTACACCCGCGGGCTGCTGATCTTCGCGGCCCTGTGCGTGTGTGCCGGTGTCGCGGTGGGGGTCGGCCAACTACGCTCGCGTCAGCGTGCTGACCAGGTGCGGCTTCCTGACAAGGAGGGGTGATGGCCCGCGTACTCGTCGTGGACGACGACCTCACCGTACGTGAGGTGCTGGCGTCCTACCTGCGCGCCGGCCGGCACGACGTCGTCGAGGCCGGCGACGGTGAGCAGGCGCTGCGGGAGATGAACGCGAACCCGGCCGACATCGTCATCCTGGACCTGATGCTGCCCGGGATCGACGGCCTGGAGGTCTGCCGTCGTCTGCGGCAGGCCGGCGAGGTGCCGATCATCATGCTCACCGCGCTGGGCAGCGAGGCCGACCGGATCGTGGGTCTCGAGCTCGGCGCCGACGACTACGTCGGAAAGCCGTTCAGCCCGCGCGAGCTGGTGCTGCGCGTCGACTCGGTGCTCAAGCGCACCGGGCGCTCGGGACCGGACGAGACCGGCGTGGTCTCCGACGGTGCCCTGGTCGTGGACGCGGACCGGCGGGTGGCGACGAACGCCGGGGGCGAGCTGGCGTTGACGACGCGCGAGTTCGACCTGCTGCGCTATCTGGTCTCGCACCCAGGCAAGGCGTTCACCCGCGAGGACCTGCTCGAGCACGTGTGGGGGTGGACGATCGGCGACCGGTCGACGGTCACCGTCCACGTACGCCGGCTGCGGGAGAAGGTCGAGCTCGACCCGACGCGCCCCGAGCGGCTGGTCACGGTCTGGGGCGTCGGCTATCGCTGGGATCCTGCGGGGGCGACCGGATGAAGCCCCTCGACGCGATCGTGATCGCCCTGGTCGCCGCGGGCGCCGGGCTCGGCGTCGGCCTGGTCGGGCTGCTCCTCGCATGGCTGACCCGCCGCTGGTCGATCCGCTGGCAGCTCACCCTGGTCGCGACCGTCGCGGTGCTGACGGTCTTCGGGGGCGTGCTCGCGATCGCCTGGCTCATGTTCCTCTCCGGCCACGACCTTCAGGTCATCACCGTGGTCACCTCGATCGCCGTGATCGTGGCGATCCTGGTCGCCCTCACCATCGGCTCCGCGGTGGTCCGCTGGTCCGGCGCCGTCCGGCTGCAGGTCCGCGAGATGGCCCACGGGGGCCGGCGGGAGCCGTCCGCGAGCGGCCCGCGCGAGCTGCGTACGTTGTCCGTCGAGCTCGCCGAGACACAGCGGCGTCTCGAGGAGGCCAGGGCACGCGAAGCCCGTCTGGAGGGGTCCCGGCGCGAGCTCGTCTCCTGGGTCGCCCACGATCTGCGTACGCCGCTGGCCGGGCTGCGCGCGATGGCCGAGGCGCTCGAGGACGGGATCGCCGCCGACCCGCACCGCTACCACACGCGGATCCGCACCGAGGTCGAGCGCCTGGCCCGGCTCGTGGACGACCTCTTCGAGCTCTCCCGGATCCAGGCCGGCGCCCTCACCCTCGTGCAGGAACCGGTTCTGCTGGGCGACCTGGTCAGCGAGGCGCTCGCCGGTGCCGATCCGGTGGCCAGGGAGCGCCAGGTCCGCCTGGGCGGCCAGGTCGAGGACGGTCTGGAGATCACCGCCGACCCGGCCAGCCTCTCCCGCGTCGTCGCCAACCTGCTGATGAACGCCATCCGCCACACCCCCGCCGACGGCACGGTCGAGGTGCACTGCCGGATGGCCCCCGGCGACGGGCGCA
The DNA here is from genome assembly GCF_050699375.1 of Nocardioides sp. Classification (GTDB taxonomy): domain Bacteria; phylum Actinomycetota; class Actinomycetes; order Propionibacteriales; family Nocardioidaceae; genus Nocardioides. The sequence continues at coordinate 6,819 of NZ_JBOHDN010000228.1, forward strand.
GTGACGTACGCAGCGTCGACCTCAGCGTCAGCGACGGCTGCGGCGGCCTCGACCCCGGCGACATGGAGCGCGTCTTCGACCTCGGCTGGCAGGGCAGCGCGGCGCGGACGCCGACAGCGCCCGAGGGCGCCGACGGCGCCAGCGGCCAGGGCGCCGGCTTCGGCCTCGCGATCGTCAAGGGCCTCGTCGAGGCCCACCGCGGCATGGTCTGGGTCGAGAACCTCCCCACCGCGACCGGCTGCCGGTTCCACGTACGCCTGCCCGCTTGAGCGACCAAGAGATCGCGCAGGGACGGCGTAGCAGGCGGCCCTACCTTCGCGATCTCCAAGGCTCGACGACGACACCACCGACGAATGTCTTCGGGATCGGCTCGGTGAGCGTCTCGGCGAGTTCTCGAGGGCGCGTCAAGGGAGCCAAGTGCCCGCCGTCGATCTCATCTGGCGTCAGGCCCAGCCGGTCGGCGACGACCTTGCGCATGAAGTCGGCGGGGAAGAACCTGTCGTCGCGGCACAGCAGGAATCGTGTCGGCACGTGCGGCCAGGCGTCGAGCGGCCAAGGTTCTGCGAACGGAGTGCCGGACTGCTCGAGGCTGTGTCGTGGGACCTCCGCCGAGATTGCCGGCGAGACATCATGAAGAAACGGGTCGTCGTCATCGGGCGGCGCCCATCCGGTGTTGTCCCACCACTCTCCCGGCGATTCTCCGGGCTGCGGGATCATCCCCGAGAGCAGCACCAGCTGCGACACCGAGATCCGATCACACACCAACGCAGCGGTGAAAGCACCAAACGAGTGTCCGACCACGACGAGATCCGCGTGGTCGCCGATGGCGTCGATCACGAAGTCGGCATAGGTCGACAGGTCCGCTGAGTCGTCGTCGTAGGGCAGGTCAGGAGCGACTACGGCGTGACCACGGGACCGCAGCTCCGGCTCGAGCAGGTGCCAGAGCCAGGAGTCGGACCCTGCGCCGGGGATCAGGACGTACGTGCTCATGACCGACTCCGCTGCTCGACCTGTTCGATGCTCCTTCTACCGGGCAACCGGGGCACTCGTGGTGTCCCGGCGCGGGCAGTGACTTCGTCGTTGACCTGCATCATGATCCTCCAGGGATTCGCTCGACCACGTCGATCGCGATCGTTTGAACGGGTAGACGATCAGTGCGAGGAAAAGGAATCGTTGCCGTTCTCCAGGACTGACGGGAGCCCGAAGGCTGGGAACAGATGGGGCTCGAACGCGGTGATCTCTGCGATCTTCCCGGCTTCGACGCGTACGACGTTGAGCACTTGGGCACGGTATTGCAGTTCGCCTGGCAGCCGGATGTAGCCGGCGACGGCGGGCTGGCGGTTCGCACGTGTCGGCACGCTGCGCCAATCTGCACGATGCAGTGGTGATCCGGGGCCGACGGCCTCCTGCATGAAGCCGATGACAGCCGCCGGACCGACGACCCAGAACGGGTGCGGCGGCATCGTCAGCTGCACGTCGTCGCTCAGCACCGCGGCAAGAGCGGCTGCGTCCATGTGTTCGTGGGCATCCATGAACTGATGCAGCAACGTCCGTTCCTGTTCGGAGGCCGGAACCGACGCCGTCCAATCGGAGCGCCGGCGGGGAAGACGCGACCTCATCATCGGACGTGCTCGCTGTAACGCACTCTTGACCGCTGGAACGCTCATCTCCAGCACCTCTGCCGTCTCGGCGGCCCGCCAGCCCAGGACATCCCGCAGGATGAGCACGGCCCGCTGCCGCGGCGGAAGTCGCTGGATCGCGACAAGAAAGACGAGCTCGATGGTCTCCCTCTCCACCACGGCAGCCTCTGGTTCGTCCTCGGCGGAGGCAACCGGCTCCAGCAATTGATCGGGAAACGGTTGCAACCAGGAGATCTCGACACCCTCCGCCGCGGCGGGTGAATCGCCTGGCGGCGAGCTGCGAACCTGCGGTCGACGCCGGCTCCGATCCAGGAAGTCCAGGCACGCATTCGTAGCGATCTTGAAGAGCCACGTCCTGAACGACGCGCGACCCTCGAAGGTCTCGTGATTGCGCCAAGCTCGCAGGAAGGTCTCCTGAACCAAGTCCTCGGCCTCATCGAACGAACCGAGCATCCGGTAGCAATGCACACGGAGCTCACGGCTATGGCGCTCGACCAGGCGCGTGAACTCCACGTCATCAAGGACGTTCATGTGGCCAAGCCTCTCCTAGCCGGCGCTGGTGAGCCATACCAATCGCGTACGCGATCCGGCGTCGCACGGAGTCACCGAGGGTGGGAGGCGCTCACCCGGCATGCGGACGCAGGCCGATCTCGGTCAACCGTCGGCCACGCCGCCTGAGCAGATCCTGGAAGGCCGCCGCGAGCGGCGATGGTCGGCGATCGAGCCAGCAGGCGCCGATGTGCCGCACCGCCTCCGGGTTGGACAACGACACCTCGACGCAGCCTGTGGCCCCATGGGGATCGCGGGGCGCCAGGCTGACCCCGAGGCCGGCCGAGACGAGTCCCCGGAGCGTGGCGAGGTCGTCGCCCTCGAAGCCGATGGTGGGCGTGACACCGCTGGCCCGGGCGAGCGCCTCGAGCAGCGTACGCATCCCATAACCGCGCTTCATGCAGATGAAAGTCTCCGAGGCGACCTCCTCGAAGCTCACCCGCGACCGGGTGGCCAGACGGTGGCCCTTCGGCACGACCAGGACCAGGGGTTCGGTGTGCAGCCGCCACTGCCGCATCTCGGACCCCTCCTCGAGCGGTGAGATCAGCGCGATCTCGGCGGTACCGTCTGTGAGCGCGGCGAGGCACTGCGGGCGCGAGGTCTGGATCAGGTCGAAGGACACGCCCGGATGCTCCTGGAGGAACGCCTTGACCAGCGCAGGCACGACCCGCTCGCCGAGCGTGTTCTGGAAGGCGAGGGCGATCCGGCCGCGGGCGCCGGACTCCTGGGCCTGAACCGCCTCGATGCCTGCCGCGGCCGCGGCGACAGCGGCAGCAGCGTACGGGGCCAGCGCCTCCCCCGCGCGAGTGAGCCGCAATCCTCGTCCTTGCCGCTCGACCACATCCACCCCGAGCTCCCTGCCGAGGCGCGCGAGCATGCGGCTCACGGTGGGCTGTGGCATCTGCAGTACGTCGGCGGCGGCGAGCGTCTGACCCGTCTCCGCCAGTGCGGCCAAGGCCGGGAAGAGCGGAAGGACGTTTCGTACGGAGGCATCCACCCTCCCATCGTATGCGATTACGCATTCCTCAGGCGTTAAACATGCATTGGACGCATGGTCAAGGGCTCTCTAGCGTCACGGAGGTGAACGAACTGGCAGGACCCGACCCGGGACATCGAAGGGTGATGGTCGCCACCGTGGCGATCGGGATGACGACCCTCATGCAGCTCTACTATCCGCAGGCCCTGATCCCCGCGGTCGGTCGCGACTTCGCCGTCGACCCCTCGCAGGCCGCGCTCACCGTCTCGGGGGCGACGATCGGCCTCGCCGTCGCCGCGCTCGGCTGGTCGTGGATCGGCGACCGGATCGGCCAGGCGTCGGCGATGAAGATCGCCGTTGCCGTCGCCGCGGCCATCGGGCTGATGCTTCCGTTCGTTTCCTCGTTCCCCGTGCTCGTCCTCTTCCGCGTCGTCCAGGGCATAGCCCTGGGAGGCGCTCCCGCGCTCGCGCTGGCCTACGTGAGCGAGCAGGTCGACCGGCGCCACGCCCTCGCTGCGAGCGCGACGTACATCTCCGGCACGGTCGTCGGTGGCCTGATGGGACGCCTGATCGCCGCGCCGATCGCCGATGTGAGCGACTGGCGGGTGGCTGCGCTCGTCACCGGGTGCGTCAGCGCGGTCGGCGCCACCGTCGCGGTCCTCGCCCTGCCTCGCGACCACCGCTCGGCAACAGCGCGGCCGCGGCCGACCGGGATGCGGCACGGGATGGTCGCCAACCTCACCAACCCCGCCCAGCTGGCGCTCTACGCGCAGGCCTTCCTCCTGATGGGCGCGCAGGTCGCGATCTACAACTACCTCGGCTACCGGCTCGAGCTGGAGCCGTTCAACCTTCCGCCGGCCCTGACCGCGGTCATCTTCCTGGCCGGGCTCTCCGGTGTCCTCTCAGCCAGAATGGCCGCCACGTTCGCCGGCCGGTTCGGTCGACGGCGCATACTCCTGGCCTCATCGCTGACCATGGTCACCGGGGCCGCTCTGACGATCCCCGACTGGCTGCCCTCGGTTCTCGCCGGCCTGCTGGTGTTCACCACGGCCTACTTCGCCGCACACTCGATCGCCTCGGGCTGGGTCGGACCGACGGCGACCAGCGGCATCGCGCAGGCCACCTCGCTCTACACGCTCTTCTACTACGCAGGATCCAGCCTGTTCGGATGGCTCGGCGGCCTCGCCTTCATGGCCGGCTGGACAGGCACCGCGAGCATGGTCATGGCGATCGTCCTGATCGCCTTCGCCACCGCCCGCACACTCCTGCCGCACCCTGCCGAGGAGGTCGGGCCACGGACCCCGACGAAGAGGTACGCAGCACCTCGGTGAACGCGGCGGGCAGGCCAACAGCGGCGCTCGCCGTGGAGGACGACGATCGCGGCCGCGAGGGCCGTCTTTCGTCACGCTTGCTCATGGCCCTCTGCGGCGTGTACGGCTCTCTGACCGTTACGATCGGACGCGGGATGCGGTTTGCCTCTGTTTGGAGGCATCCACAGGTTAGGAGTGTGTATGTTCCTCAATCTTCACGAACAAGAACGTCTCATGATCTACCTGGCGAGCAAGCTCGCCTGGGAACGCAAGGATCGTGGACTCAAGCTCAACCTTCCCGAGGCAACCGCGATTCTGTCGTCGGCCCTGTACGAAGGTGCGCGCGACGGCAGGTCGGTCGCCGACCTGATGGAGTTCGGGCGGCAGGTTCTTCGCCGGGAGGACGTCATGGACGGGGTTCCCGAGATGCTGGCACAGGTGCAGATCGAGGCGACCTTCCCCGACGGCACGAAGCTCGTGACGGTGACGGGGCCGATCCAATGAGCGAGTCGAGCAACACGAACGGCGAGCCGCTCGACGCGACGATCGACCACCCGGCGCCGGCACCGCCGCATGACAAGGCGTCACACGCGACGACCGAGGCGGAGCACCCCAGCGACTACCCGGGCTTCGACTACCCCGACGAGAACAGTCCAGATCGCGCCCGGTTCACCAGCCACGCCGAGCGCTCGCACTCATCGGGGCGCAACAACCCGAGCGAGCCACGCCGACCCGGCACCGGCGAGCGGCAGGCGCCGCTGCGCGAGGCGCCGACGGTGCCCGAGGACACGCCGATCGTCCCCGGAGAGCTGCTGCTCGCCGACGAGGTCGTGGTGATCAACGACGGCCTGCCCACGACGACGCTGCGGGTCCTGAACACGGCGGACCGGCCGATCCAGGTCGGGTCCCACTTCCATTTCTACGAGGTGAACGCTGCCCTCGACTTCGACCGGGATGCCGCGTGGGGCCAGCGCCTCAACGTGCTCTCGGGGGGTTCGGTCCGTTTCGAACCTGGCGCCGTCGTCGAGGTCGAGCTTGTTCCGATCCGAGGACGACGAATCGTCCGCGGGCTTCGCGGACTCTGCAAGGGAGCGCTTGATGGCTGAGATCTCACGGTCCGAATATGTGTCCTCCTACGGCCCCACCACCGGTGACCGCATCCGCCTGGCCGACACCGATCTGCTGATCGAGGTCGAGGAGGACCGGTCCAGGGGCGGCGACGAGTCCGTCTTCGGCGGAGGCAAGTCGATCCGCGAGTCCATGGGGCAGTCGTGTGCGACCCGGGCCGAAGGCACCCCCGACCTCGTCATCACCGGCGCCGTCATCCTCGACCACTGGGGCATCATCAAGGCCGACATCGGAGTACGCGACGGCCGCATCTGCGGGATCGGCAAGTCCGGCAACCCGGACACGATGGACGGCATCGACCCCAGCCTGGTCATCGGTCCGTCCACCGAGATCATGGCCGGCAACGGGCTGATCCTCACCGCGGGGACGATCGACACCCACGTGCACTTCGTCGGCCCGCAGATGTTCGAGCTGGCGCTCGCCACCGGCACGACCACGATGGTGGGCGGCGGGACGGGTCCGTTCGAGGGCTCCAAGGCGACGCTGGCCACGCCCGGTTCGTGGTGGCTGGCGCGCATGTTCGAGAGCATGGAACCGCTTCCGGTCAACTACCTGATGCTCGGCCGTGGCAACACCGTCTCGGAGGAGGCGATGTGGGAGCAGCTGCGCGCGGGAGCCGGCGGCTTCAAGGTGCACGAGGACTGGGGCGCCACACCAGCGGCCGTGGATGCAGCTCTTCGGGTCGCCGACGAGTCCGGCGTGCAGGTTGCCATCCACTCCGACACGCTCAACGAGGCCGGTTTCGTCGAGGATCTGCTCGCCGCCGTCGACGGCCGCACCTTCCACTCGTACCACACCGAAGGCGCGGGCGGTGGCCACGCTCCGGACATCATCCGCATCGCCTCCGAGGCGAACGTGCTGCCGGCCTCGACGAACCCGACGCGTCCGTTCACCGTCAACACGGTCGACGAGCACCTCGACATGGTCATGGTCGCCCACCACCTGAACCCCCAGGTGCCGAACGACCTGGCGTTCGCGGAGAGCCGCGTGCGCGCCGGCACGATCGCCGCCGAGGACGTACTGCAGGACCTGGGCGCACTCTCGATCATGTCGTCGGACGCCCAGGCGATGGGCCGCATCGGCGAGGTCGTGCTGCGCACCTGGCAGACCGCGCACCAGATGAAGCGCCTACGTGGCTCCCTTACGGGCGACGGACGTGCGGACAACAACCGCGCGCGGCGCTACGTGTCGAAATACACGATCTGCCCCGCGGTCGCGCACGGCATCGAGAAGCACGTCGGATCAGTCGAGGTCGGCAAGCTGGCCGATCTCGTGCTGTGGCAGCCGGCGCTCTTCGGCGTCCGCCCGCACACCGTCATCAAGGGCGGCATGGCAGCAGTTGCAGCTCTCGGCGACCCGAACGCGTCGATCCCCACCCCGCAGCCGGTGCTCCTTCGTCCCGGCTTCAACAGCCATAGCCCGACGGCATCGCGCACCAGCCTCGCGTTCGTCTCCCAGACGGCGATCGATGATGATCTCGCGAGCCGGCTTCGCGTGGAGCGCGACCTCGTGGCCATCGAGAGCGTCCGGGGGCGAACGAAGCTGGACATGCCGAACAACACCGCGATGCCCCAGATCACGGTCGACCCGGACACCTACGGTGTGACCGTCGACGGCGAGCTGATCGAGCACGAGCCCGCCGCTGAGGTGCCCATGGGCCAGCGCTACTTCCTGTTCTGACATGGCGGGAGGTTACGAAGCGCTCCTCCTGCTGGCAGACGGACGCCTGCCGGCGGGAGGCTACGCCCACTCGGGCGGCCTCGAGTCGGCGATCCGGCTCGGCCTCGTGCGCGACGTCGACGACCTGCAGAGATTCCTGATCGGCCGGGCCACCACGAGCGGCGCCGTCGCGGCCGCGTTCGCCGCGGCGTCGTGTCGTGCCTGTCTCGACGGCGACGTCGATCGGGTGACCGCTCTTGATGCGGAGTTCCACGCCCGTACGCCCTCGCCGGCTCTGCGACAGGTCTCTCAGTCGCTGGGCCGCCAGCTGTTGCGCGCCTGGGCAGCGATTCGGCCGCACGAGTTCCAACGGCGCATCCCTGCCAGGCTGAACCATCCGGTCGCGTTCGGCGTCACCGCCGGCATGCTCGACCTGACGCCCCACGACGCGGCGCGCGGCATCCTTCACGAGACCCTGATGGGTCCGGCCATGGCCGTGGTCAAGCTAATGAGTGTCGACCCGTTCCACGCCCACCGTGCGCTGGCCGAGATCATGCCGCTCGTCGACGAGGTCGGCACGGACGCCGCTGCCTACGCGGACAGCGACCCGGCCGACCTCCCGTCGTACTCGGCTCCGCTCTCGGACATCGTCGCCGAGCACCATGATGCGCAGGAGATGCGACTCTTTGCCTCCTGAGACGACGGCCCCCGCGCAGGCCGGGCCATCAGCGATGAGAGCGCGCGCCGCCCTCACCTGCGAGAGATACGGCACGACACACCGGCTGACGCGGCTGCGCTCGGAGGGCCCGCTCGCGCTGCGCCCCACCCGTCCGAAGGCCTTCGAACCCTGGGTCCAGGGCGATGCGTCGGCCGGGCGCGTGTCGTTGTCCGCGGCGGCGGCCGGCCCGCTGGGCGGCGACCGGCTCGAGCTCGACGTACGTGTCGGTGCGGGAGCGGTGCTCGTGCTCAACGAGATATCAGCGACACTGGCCTTGCCAGGAACGACGGGCGCGCAGTCGGAGATGCGGTTCACGATCCGCGTCGACGACGACGCCACGCTCATCTGGATGCCCGAGCCGGTGATCGCGGCCCGCCGGTGTGACCATCGGCAGAGCATCACCGTCGACCTCGCGACCTCGGCCCGCTTCTATCTCCGCGAAGAGCTCATCGTCGGCCGTCACAACGAGGAGCCGGGCAATATCGAGCAGCGTCTTCGTATCGTTCGCGGTGGCGCGCCCGTCTACGACCAGGACCTGCGCCTCGGCAGCCGCTACGCCGGCTGGGACAGCCCAGCCGTGACGGAGGGCCGCCGCGCGGCCGGAACGATGATCATCGTCGACCCTGGATCAGGAATCGGCCGGGGTCGCACCGACCTGATCAACAAGGAAGCGGTGAGCGTCGGCCTCGACGACGACGTCGTGCAGGCGACGGCGACCGCACCAGACAACCTGACGCTCGCTCGGGCACTCGACGAGGCGCTCGCGCTCGTGGGCGCGCCTTGGTCGACGCCGAGCACCAACCCTCCGGCCGCCCCGCGGTGACCGGACGAACACAGGAGAAGATATGACTGCCTCACGCACGGGCCTCGATGCGAACCCACTCGAGAGCCGATCGCTGCGCATCGGCGTCGCCGGCCCCGTCGGCACCGGCAAGAGCTCGACCATCGCCACGCTCTGCCGCGCGCTGTCCGACGAGTTCCGCATCGGCGTCATCACCAATGACATCTACACCGACGAGGACGCTCGCTTCCTGCGATCGGAGGGAATCCTCCCCGCCGAGAGGATCCGGGCGGTCGAGACCGGTGCCTGTCCGCACACGGCGATCCGAGATGACGTCACGATGAACCTGCTCGCCGTCGAAGATCTGGAGCAGGACTTCGCGCCCCTGGACATCGTCTTCGTCGAGAGCGGCGGCGACAACCTCACCGCCACGTTCTCGCCGTCGCTCGTCGACGCCCAGCTCTTCGTTCTCGACGTCGCCGGGGGCGGCGACGTCGCCCGCAAGGGCGGGCCGGGCATCGGGCGCGCAGACCTGCTGGTCGTGAACAAGATCGATCTCGCCGAGTACGTCGACGTCGACGTCGAACGGATGCTCGCCGACGCAGGCGACGCCCGCGACGGTCGCCCGGTCATCGGCCTCTCACGCAAGCGCCCCGACACGATCGAGCAGCTGTGCCAGTGGGTGCGAGACCTCTCGGCCCGCTTCCACGACGGCGAGCACGTCCCGGTCGATCCCGGCCCGATGGCACCACATTTCCATGCCGACGACGGCGGATACGTTCACAGCCACGAGTGACCTGTCCGTAGCGCGACTCGACGGAATCCCGGCTGCGAGACCGATCGTGCTAGGGCATGCTGAGCCGGAGAGAAGGTGGCCCCGCACCGTGCCGGGGTCGCGGTTGGCGTGGCAACACTGCTGCTCAACGCGTGTGTCGATGTCGAAAGGACTGTCCGATGCTGGGTCCCGATAACGCCATACCGGAGCGAGGAGAATCGACGGCGCAGAACGCCGCTCCGTACCCAAACCCTCTGGAGGAGCTCTCGCTCCAGCAGCTGCGTACGCGTACCAGCATGAAGTGGCGCACCCACCCCGCCGATGTTCTTCCGCTGTGGGTGGCCGAGATGGACGTACGTCTCGCCCCGTCCATCGTCTCAGCGCTGCACTCCGCGATCGACGCGGGTGACACCGGATACCCCGCCGGCACTCGGTACGCCGAAGAGCTGGCCGCGTTCGCGCACCGTCGTTGGGACTGGGGCGGGCTCGCCGTGGAGCGCACCACCGTGGTGCCCGACGTGATGATGGGAATCGTCGAGCTGCTCCGCCTGATCACCGACCCTGGCGACTCCGTCGTCGTCAACGCTCCGGTCTATGCACCTTTCTATGCGTTCGTCAGCCACGCCGACCGCCGCATCGCCGAGGCGCCGTTGGGCGAGGACTCACGCATCGATATCGAGGCGCTCGAGGAGGCATTCCTGCGCGCGAAGGCGGTCAGTCGCCAAGCTGCGTTCTTGCTCAGCAACCCCCACAACCCCACCGGGGCAGTGCACACGCACGAAGAGCTCGAGCAGGTAGCCGCCCTCGCCCGCCGCCACGGAGTCCGGGTCATCTCCGACGAGATCCACGCTCCGCTCGTCCTGGCCGGGGCATCATTCACCCCTTATCTCAGCGTGCCCGGCTCGGAGGACGCCTTCGCCTTGATGTCGGCATCCAAGGGCTGGAACCTGGCAGGTCTCAAGGCCGCCGTCGCGATCGCAGGCGCCCAGGCCACCGACGATCTACGCCGGATGCCGGAAGAAGTCAGCCACGGACCAAGCCACCTGGGCATCATCGCCCACACCGCCGCCTTCAAGGACGGTGAAGACTGGCTGGACGCCCTGCTCCTCGGACTCGAGTCGAATCGGGCTTTGCTCGGCGCGCTCCTCGAACAGCATCTGCCGACCGTGAAGTGCACACCCCCGGACGGGACCTATCTCGCCTGGCTGGACTGTCGTGCCCTGGGCCTGGAGGACGACCTTCGGCTCGACGGTCCGGCCATCGTGACTGACCTGGCCGGACCCGCTCAGCTCTTCCTCGAGAAGGGGAAGGTCGCGCTCAGCTCCGGTCACGTGTTCGGGACCGGAGGCGCGGGACATGTCCGGCTCAACTTCGCCACGTCTCAGGAGATACTCCGCGAGGCAGTACGCCGGATGGGCGCGGCTGCCCCGTACTGATCCGGGAATTGGTGGACGCAAAGGGACTCGAACCCCTGACATCCTCCTTGTAAGGGAGGCGCTCTACCAACTGAGCTATGCGTCCGAAGCGCCCCAAGAGTATGCGATCAGGGGCCGGCCGGGCTAACTGGGCCGTAAATGGAAGTTGAGCCGCCGACGTCTCGGGTCGTCAGCGGCTCAACACTGATAAGACTAGATCCCCCACGGGGCACCGCCAAGCGATGTAACCACCCTGTTAACGGAACTTGGATGACCCGTAAACTACCTGGTCAGAGCACCGCGTGGAGCTCCCGCAGGTGCTCATCGAGGTCGCGGCCGTCGGCGTTGGCGTTGTGCACGGCCCACCGGACCACGCCGTCCTTGTCGACGATGTAGGAGGAGCGCTGAGGGGCGCCGTTGCGGTCGTTGAAGACGTCGTACGCCTTCGCCACCTCGCCGTGCGGCCAGAAGTCGGAGAGGACCGGGAAGTTGAGACGGTCGGTGTCGGCGAACTGCCGCATCGCGAACATCGGGTCGCAGGAGATCGCGAGCACCTCGGTGTCGAAGGTGACGAACTCGTCGAGCCGGTCCCGCAGCCCGCTCATCTCACCGGTGCACACACCGGAGAAGGCGAACGGGAAGAAGAAGATAGCCACGGCCTTCTTGCCGTGGAAGTCCGACAGCGTCACGTCGGCACCGAACTGGTCCCGGAGCGTGAAGTCCGGGGCCGGTCCACCGATCTGAAGTCCACTCACTGCTCAAGCATCCCTTCACCGCTCGGACTCGTCGAATCCGGGGCCGTCTCCCAGCTCGCCAGCTCGCGGCGGAGCACCTTGCCGGTCGCGTTGCGGGGCAGCTCGTCGACCACGATGATCTCGCGCGGCACCTTGAAACGGGCCAGGTTGTCCTTGACCCAGTCCTTCAGGTCCTGTTCGAGGTCCGCCCCGCCGTCAGCGCCCGCCTCAGCCCTCGGGGCCAGGACCACGAACCCACGCAGCCGCTTGCCGAAGCCTGCGTCGTCGACGCCGACACAGGCCGCGTCCGAGACCAGCGGGTGGCGCATCAGGCAGTCCTCGACCTCCTGAGGGAAGACGTTCTCGCCGCCGGAGACGATCATGTCGTCGTCTCGACCCTCGACGTAGAGCCGCCCGTCGGGGCCGAACCGCCCGACGTCACCGGTCGACATCAGGCCGTCGACGACCTCCTTGCCGCCACCGCTGATGTAGCCCTCGAAGAGCAGCCCGTTGCCGACGAAGATCCGGCCGGCCTCGCCATCGGGCACGGGGACCCCGTCGCCGTCGAGGATCCTCATCTGGGTCCCCCACGGCACCTTGCCGGCCGAGGTCGGCGCCTCGCGCAGATCGACGGGGTCCGCGATCGAGGCGTAGGACACCTCGGTCGAGCCGTAGACGTTGTAGAGCGAGTCCCCGAACCGGTCCATCCACTCCAGTGCCAGGTCGCCGGGCAGCGCCGACCCGGAAGAGGCGACGGCCTTGAGCCGCGAGGAGATCCCGGCCAGGTCGTACGCAGCCAGCTTCTCCTCCGGCAGCGACAGGATCCGCTGCATCATGACCGGGATGACCACGAACGAGTCGGCCTCCTGCGACTCCAACGTCGCGAGAGCGTCCTCGGGGTCGAACCGGCGCCGCAGGATCATGGTGGTGCCGAGCAGCTCGGAGAAGAGCAGGTGCGCGATCCCCCAGGTGTGGAAGAGCGGGGCGGCGACGAAACATCGCCAGCCGTCCTTCATCGGCATCCGCGACATCAGCGCGATCGCCGCGTCGATCCCCGCCTCCTGACGTGGCGCCGACTTCGGCGCACCCGTCGTACCCGAGGTCAGGATCACGATCCGGCCGTGCCGCGACGGTGGCCGCACCGGGCTCGAGTCTCCGGAGACCAGCGACTCGAGCGTCTCCGCGCTTCGCGCGGTCACTCCCTCGCTCGTCTCACCAGGGTCCTCGGAGTCCACCCAGGCGACCAGCCGTTCGGCCGATGAGGCCGCGGCCAGCAGGCCGGTGAACTCCTCGTCGTGGATGACCAGAGCAGGCTTGTCGCGCTCCAGCACATCGACGAGCTGCGGTCCGGCGAAGGCGGTGTTGAGGTACAACGCGTCGGCGCCCAGCTTCGCGACCGCCAAGGTGGCGTCCACGAACCCGCGGTGGTTGCGGCACATGATCGCGACCCCGTCCCCCTCGCCGATCCCCCGGGCGGCCAGCGCCCGGGCGATCGCGTTGGAGCGGCGGTCGAGATCGGCGTACGTCAACGAGCCCAGCTCGTCGATGACCGCGGTCCGGCGCGGGTAGCGGTGCGCCAGGCCGATGAAGCCACCGGCGGGACCGGTGCCCCACCGAGCCAGCGCTACGCCCGTCCGGGCCAACCCGAGTGGGTTGACCGGCCGGACGATGCCGGAGCCGGCCAGGATCCGCGCCGCGGAACCGGCGGTACGTGCCTTGGCAGCCGTAGTCGAGAACACCGTCGCGAGTCTAGTGGGACGCACGCGACAGCGCCTGGGGGTGTCCAGGAGTCCCGAGATCCGATCTCATCAGGCAGGAGTCTTCGGCGCCAGCAGACGCGTCGCGGCCCAGTCCTTGCTCACAGTTGCGGTGGTCGTCTGGGACAGTCCGGCGACAGGAGCGGCTTCGGCGATGTCGGCCGGGTCGACCGCACCAGGGCGGCCCACCTTCGGCGTCAGCAGCCAGATCACACCGCCACCGACGAGATCGGTCAGCGCGTCGACGAGACCGTCGACGAGATCACCGTCGTCATCGCGCCACCAAAGCAGCACCGCATCGACCACGTTGCCGTAGTCGCCGTCGACCAGATCTGCGTCGACGGAGTCTTCGATGGCGACCCGCAGCTCGTCATCCGTATCGTTGTCCCAGCCCATTTCCTGAATGACCATGCCGGACTTGAGGCCCAGCCGGTCCGCAGGCCCTGTGGCTGCGGTCGAGCTCACGTGTCTTTCCTCCAAAGCTTTGCGTCCACGCCGCTTGCTGCGCGAACTTGGTTGGTGGTAGTCCAGCGGAGAACGCTGGCCGACGCAACCCCAGCCGCCTGTCATTCGCTAGATAACGGCGTGTCGGAGGCATGTTATGCGCGCGGATCGAGCAGATGAAGCAGAACGTTCCGGTCCTTTACCGAACCCGCCCACGGGTGTTCGTCGAGAGGCACCTCCGGCCCCTGCCAGTCGTTGGCGGACAGCTCGCGCGACAATGACGCGAGGTGGCGTACGTCCTCGATCGACCCGCTCCACCGCGCCGGCCCGGCGTGGTCGAGCATCGTGGTCGCGATGGTGAGCACGTCCCCGTCGGAGAGGAGCTCGATCACCCGCCCCTGCTGGGGCCAGTCGATCAGGGACGGCGCGGTGACCTCCCACCACGACCCGTGCGGCTTGACCGCCGTACGATGCGTGTGCCCGTTGAGCCAGAGGACCGCGCTCTCATGACGCGAGACGGTCTGCTCGACCTCGCTCCCCAGCACCCGCCGGCCGCTGCCGCTGCCGCCGCCCAGATCGTTGACCAGCGAGGCCACGTCATGGTGGCTGGCGATCACCGCGAGCCGCTCGTCGTAGTCGGTGGAGGCGAGCACGGCATCGAGCCACTCCAGCTGTTCGGCGTCGAGCGATCCCTGGAAGCCACCGGCGGGGTTGACCGTGTCGAGGACGACGAGGGTGACCTCGTCATTGACGTCATAGCGGTAGTAGGACTTCCCGCCCGCCTTGAAGCCGTGCCCGGACGGCTTCGCCTCGTCGTGCACGTGGGAGTCGACGAACTCCTGCAGCGACGTCTTGCGCCGGCGCTTGTCGGGCGTCACCTCGTACGGGTCGAGCTCGGACAGCATCGCGAGCGCCGCCGGATCGCCGGCGATCAGGCCGGCGATGAGCTTCGCCTTGGCCTCGTCGGTCCAGTGCTCGGGCATCGCGATCGGCTTCAGGTCACCGATCGCGACCTCGCTGATCGCGGCATCGCCCGGCACGGTGCCCTGCAGCAGACCGTCGTGGTTGCCGTTGACGGCCAGCCACGGCACATCCAGACCGGGCGAGTCGATCGCGCGACGCACGGCCTTCAGCAGCCCGGGAACCAGCGGGAATCCGCCATAGCCCCGCCGCATGTCGTACGTCCCGCCCTCGGGGTGCCAGAAACGCGGGTCGGGCAGACCGGCGACACCTTCGTAGTGCAGCATGTCGCCGGAGTCGGGCACGAGGCGGCCACCGTCGAGCAGCGTCAGGTACCAGTCGAGCTCGTTGAACTGGCCGTTGTCGGTGCTGTCACCGGTGGCGACCGCCAGATCCAGCGGACCACCACCGACAGGGCCTTCGCTGACCTCGTTGACCGCCTCGACCATCGCCGCGCCGACCTGCGTCGTCAGCAGCTCCTGGGCCCGGTAGGTGCCGACCTGGTCGATCAGGTCCCGGGTCGCGCTGTCGGGGTCCATGAGCCGGTCCAGGACCTCGGCGCGGGCCGGCGACTGGTGGTCGCAGATGTGCAGGTCGGACAGGTGCGCGAGGGTGAGCACCGGGTCGCCCAGCTCCTCGGGGCGGCGGGCGAGATCGGTGCGCGAGACATGGCGCTCCTGCGAGCCTTCGGCCAGGCGGACGTACGCCCCCTTGCGGCCGCCCGGGACGATCCGCCCGCTCTCGCTGGTGACACCCATCTACGCCGCCTCTTCTCCATCAGGACCGGCCGCCGCGGTCAGTGCGCGAACGATACTCCCCAGGGCCATGTGAAGGGCTTGCGAGGATCGGTTCGGCGGCACGCGGCTTCGACCTATCCGATCGCGGGCTCGGCGTCCGCGGCGGAGGTGAGGGGGGCCCACGCGGCCATGGCGCAGGTGACGATCGCTTCGAGGTCGTCACGGGTCGCGCCATCGCGGGCCTGGACGGAGAGTCCTTGCACCACCGTGGCGTAGTAGCGGGCGATGTCGGCGACCGCATCGTCGCGCACGGTGAGGTCACCGTCGGCGACACCTTTGTCGAGACGCTCCTTGATATCGGTGAGCTGTGATCGCCGGATGTCGGCCAGGAACTCTCTGACCGCGTGGTTCTCGACCGCGCCGGTGGGCGCGGCGAGGATCAGCATGCAGTAGTGCGGCGCGTCGGAACGGGTGATCTGATCGACGGTGGCGTGCAGCATGGCGTTGACCGCGGCGCGGGCCGTCGGGTGATCGGTCAGGGCACGCCTGGGCGGCCCTCCGTACGTCGTGCCGTAGCGCGCCATGACCTGGCGGAACAGGTCGGCCTTGCTGCCGAAGCAGGCGTAGATGCTGGCCGAGGCGATCCCCATCGCTTCGGCGAGGTCGCTCAGGGAGGTGCCCTCGTAGCCCCGTTCCCAGAACAGGTTCGTCGCTTGCTCCAGGGCGGTGTCGGGGTCGAAGGTACGTGGCCGGCCGCGAGCAGCCATCGGGATGCCTCCTGTTTCGAGCTGATTTGTTTGTCGTCCGACCAAGTTTACGTTGACCTGGTGCGAACTG
>NZ_JBOHDN010000229.1:0-60366 GCF_050699375.1 Nocardioides sp.
GATGCCCAGCCACCGACTCCACATCCAGCAGTTCAAGCTGCCGATCGGACTCACCCTGCATACCCACAGGATTTCAGACCAACCCGCCGATCACGGGAGGCGCGCCTTTTGTTCAGCAGTCTCCTAGAGATTGATCTCGATCACGTCGATGGTCACGGCGAGGGCATCGCGCCACACGGGGTTGCCTCGTCGGGCGGCACCGAAAGCGCCGGCGATGGCGTCGGGTATCCAGAGCATCGGTTCGACGTTGGGATCGCCAAAGTCGACGTGGAGCGCGCCGGTGAGCGTTCCGGTTCCGCGCAGTGCGTCGACCAGGAACAGGTCACGTCGGTTGAGGGCGTCCGTGCGCGTCTCCAGCCACGCCTGGGTGACCCCGAGATCCTCCAGCTCAAGGAAGAGCAGCTCGAGGCACTTGCGACGAGCACGCTCCGGTTTGCGGGGGTCGATCGGCGAGGCGATCACGATCGTGTGGGCGACGTCGAGCTGGCCGAGAGCCTCGGCAATACGAAGGCGGTCCTTGCCCTCCTCCTCACGCCAGTGCATGCGTCGGCGGGAGGACGGCGCGGCCGCGCGTACGGCGTCACGGTGTGCCTCGCATGCCGCCGGCGCCGCGATCGTCGCTGCGACGATGTAGCCGGCGGCGGCGTGGATCGATTCGTCGATCCACGCATGGAGGGTGAAGTCGGACTCGTTGCTCACTGGATGATTGTGTCGGACGGCACCGACAGGTTCGGGAACCATGGCGGGGGACTCTCGGCCGTCTCGGTGGTTAGTGTCGCCGGGGTCAGACGGCCACAGCGCCGAGCTCGCGCTCCAACAGTGAGAGGAGGCTCGTGGCGTCGTCGAACCACGTCGTCCTCTGCTGGGCCTCCGGTTGTGGGGGAGGGTCGGGCTGCTGGTCAGCGGCTTCGAGGTGTCGCGGGTCGAGACGGCCGCGCGTAGTGAGCCAGTGGCGCCAGGCGGCGCGCTCGGCGCGGTAGCGGGCCAGTTGGCCTCGGATGGCTTCGACGATGCCCCACGCCTCGGCGAGCTGGGCGAGCGAGGCAGCGCCGAGCCGCCACCCGCCCCCCTCGCTCCGGGGGACGCGCTCGGCCAGGCCGTGGGTCGCCAGGGTCTGGAGTGCGTCGTACGTCGCGGTCACACCAACCCGGCCGAGCTGAGCGAGCTCGCGGCCACTGGTCGAGGTCTCGCCGCGGTGGTGGGCCTGTTCAAGGGCGGCGTAGATGTACGCGGCTGGAAGGCCGAGCTCTCGGAACACTGGTCGGATCGCGTAGATGCGGCCGGCACGCCACGGTTTCTCGGCGCATTTGGGGGCGAGCAGCCTGGGGATGCGGAGCTCGTAGGCGTGGGCATGGACGCCCTTGGCTGGCCGCACCATCTGGAGCAGTAGCCGGTCGGTGGGCTGGTTCTCCAGCGTTCGCAGGATCCTGCCGACCGTGGTGTGGTCGAGACCTGTGGCGATCGCCAGGGAGCGGTTGCCGTGCTCGATCACCCTGCTCTGTGTCAGCGCTGCGGCTTCGGCTAGGGCGTACAGGACAGCGCGTACGCCGAGGTCTGTTTCGGGGCCGTGCACGAAGTCGACGGCCGCGAGCCATTCGCGGACCCATTGGCTGATCACTTTGCGCCGCTGCGCTATCGCAGACCCTGGTTGCTCCCCCCGCTGTGTCTTATGCGGGCTTGTGGTGCGTAGACGAACAGACTGCTTCCCATGGGCTTCTCTCCGCCGTTTTTCGAAGGAGACCGCCCGTTGCCAGTCGCGACTCAGCGCTTTGTGACGCTCGGCCGGGGCGTAGCGGGCGTAGAAGGAGGCCAGGCCTGGCCAGGTGCCGTCCTCGACACGTCGAGCAACGTCGACGAGGCGCCATCCGGTGGCGGCGCAGGACCACACCACGCCCTGGCGAGCCTCAGATGGGGTGGCGTACTTGCTCGGGTCGTAGTCGCCGGTGCGGGCAATGCGCTGGAAGTCTTCCGAGGGCCCGGCGGCGTAGCCGGGCAGTGCATCGAGTCTGCTGTCGTCGTCGATGTCGTCCCCCGATGCGGGTGCTACCAGCGGGCTGTGGTGGCGCTCGAGCTCGCCAAGAAATCGCGCCCACGCCATTGGGCTGTTCGGGGTGTCGAGCACCGCCTCAGCGTGCTCGAGTGTGCAGTCCAGAACCTGGTGGCCGCCGGAGCGGTGCCGTGAGCCCGGGGGGCGGATGCAGCCCTCGGAGATCCCTGACATCGGGAGCTTGTCGGCACTGGGGATCCGCTGCTCGAGCATCCTTGAGGCGTCACGCGCCTCGGTGAACGGGATCGCGCTAGTGATGGGGACGTACACGTGCCGACCGCCGCTGGGGGAGTGGTCAGAGAACCACGACGTCAGCCCTGCACGCTCAAGAAGCCCGACGAGTGCGGCGTAGTCACGGTCGACCCCGGAGTCTGGGCCCTTGGCATCGAGGTCGACCACAAACACCGGCGCACACCCGTTGTCGTCGTACAAGAGCACCGCTGCCGGGTGGGCAGGAAGCGAGGCCGTGACCGCCCGTTCGTACTTGCGCCGGTAGTTGCGGCCGTCCCGGGCGACACGGACGCGACCACGCGCCGCGAGCCGGGGCGCGAGCCGCGCCCACACGACCTCGGCGGTGGAAAATCCGTCAACGTTTCCGGTGCGCCTGGATTTGGCGCCAAATGTTGATGTTAGGGTGGGTAGCACAAAGCCACCTCGACCTCCTTGGAGCGGGAGCGGGATGTCATAAGTCGGAGTCTGAGTTGGTAGCTCATTCCGAACTCTTCGAAGGTCCTCTGTTGGCGCAGGGGCCTTCGGTGCTTTTCAGGGCATTGCCCTAGTCAGGTCAACACGTCATGCGCTCAACTCCAGTTGAGAGTCGAGGCCGGGCAGTTCGCTGCCCCAGGCCGGCCGGCCGGAGGAGTCCACCTGGTCCTGGTCGATAAGTGCGTCCAAATATGCAGACAGGGAGATCCCGAGCGCATCTGCGGCCGCGTTGGCCTTGTCGCGCGACGACGGGCGGACCGTTCCCTTGATCTGCGCAGTACGGCGATTCTCGCCGAGATGGCGTCGCCCCTTCACAGCAGGCATTTGGAGCTCACCTCCAGGTGACACGTCGGTGGATGGTTGAGCCTGATCCTTCCGGCCCCCAAGGGAAAACGGTCCGATTTCCTTCGGCGTGTCGCGTCCCACCTGTGGAGTTACCAACCCTCCTTGGAGAGGGCCTCGGCCGCTTGCCGGAGGTCCTTGTCGAACCCTTTGATCTGGTTGCCGTTGAGGCTGTAGATCATCGTCACTGCCATCAGGTGCCGCAGGCGCTCTTCGTCGACGATGTACTTGCCAGGGGTTCCTTTCCACCGGCCCGGCGGGTCGGCGACCACGACGCCGGCGTCGACGAGGACCGCGGTGTTCTTGGAGACGACGCTCTGCGTGAGGTCGAGCGCGACTGCGGCGTCTGCCTGCGAGCTGGCCGTTCCCCGGTAGTGCCGGAGCAGCGCCAGGCGCAGCGAGGAACCGAAAACGCGCGCGGCGATCTCGACGCTCATGGGCGGTGGAGGATCGGACTGGATGACGCGCGGCACATCGCCATTGTGCCGATACCCGCGCGTCCGTGAACTCTGGCCATCAAGAAACACCCACCCTTCGCTATTGCATTCCTTTAAGGAATGCTTTGTGGTAGCGTACCTGATGAGCACCGAAGAGCGCCAGAACCAACACAGCCCAGAGGGCGGGGAAGGTCAGCAGATGCGAGCCAGCGCAGCACGGACAGCCCGTAATGGCGTTGCAGGCACCCGTTATCAAACCGATGCTTCTGTAGTCGTATCAACGCAAACTGTCGGCGCTCTTTGCTCTGATAGATCACCTGGTGCGGGCCACCTAGGCCTCCACCGGCACCAAGTCTCGGGGGAGGTGAGTTGGTGATGTCTGACCGTTCGCACATCTCTGAGCGCGTAGCCCTGACGTCGCTGGGAGGCGACCAGGAGCCGTTCGACCCGGCGCAGGTGCCGATGTTCCCGCTCGTGCGCGCCCAGATCCGACAGACCGATGAGGGCGACCTTGAGGGCCTCGTTGATGACGTGGCCGTTGGTCGCGACGTCGAGCTCGAGCCCGTACGCCGTGCGGTCGTTGAGGCGGCTGCGAAGGCTGCGGCCCAGAAGAAGGGTCCCACGCAGGCTCGGGCCATCCGGGTGCGTGGGATCGCACCTGACGACTCGATCTTTCACCTGGTCGTCACCGCGGCCGGCAAGGTCTACGAGACCGACGACCCGAGCACCCGGACCTCGACCGGCACGGCCTCGCGGTCCAAGACTGGCCGCCGTCTGCCGACTGGGTCGACGACCTCTCCGGCTCCCCGCCCTGCTCGCGAGCGGCCGGCGGGCATGTTCTTCCTGATCGTCGCTCTGATGACTGTGCTCGTGGTGGTGTTCCTCGGAGCTCCGATCACCCTGATGATCCTGCGGGCCCAGGCCGACGACGACAGCACCCGCAAGCCGGTTCCGCCCGAGCCCGCGCAACTGCCCGTGGTCGCTCCCGCGCCCTATGAGGCTGTGGCCCGCTGGTCGATCCCGTTGGGAACCTCCTCCTACTCGTCGACCTCGGCACCGGTGACCGCTGACAGCGATCGTGTCTATGTCGTGCGTGACGGCGGCGAAACGGTCGCGGCGTACGACTCCGAGACCGGTGTCCCGGCTTGGAAGAACCCCGAACTCGACGGGACCGTCGCGGCGGGCCCCGTGCTCGCCGAGGTCGACGGTGAGCAGGTCCTGGCGGTCGCCACGTCCTCAGACCTGGTTCTCCTCGACCCCTCGACCGGGAAGCCGGTAGGGGAGTGGGGGCTGGGCGAGGCAGGCGCTGACGTGCGCATGACGCCCACCGGTCCGATGGTCCTCGACGATGCCGGTCACGCACGGATCGTGACCGATGGCGACCTGGTCACCCGGGTGATCCCGGCGACGGGCACCCCGGTGGCTCCTACTGCTGACGGTGCGCTGATCGTGGTGGGCGCGGCCGGTGAGGTCTGGACGGTCACGGATGCCCGCGTCGCCCCGGCCCCGCAGGGCCTGGTCCCTCCGGCCGGAACGGCGTTCTCAGCGATCGCGGGCTGGTCCGGGTCTCGTCTGGTGCTGGCCTATCACGCCACCACCGACACGGGCTCGAATCAGGTGCGCCTGGCTGGGTACACCCACGCCACCACGGGATGGCGCCTGGGCTGGACGACCGACTCGATCCCCACGGTCTACGCCACGGGGCAGGAGCTGCCGCTGACCTCGTCTACGACTGGCTCCTGGGGCATCTACGGCTCCACGGCCCTCGACCTCGCGACCGGCACGGCCGCCGCGCTGCCCGCCGACTGGGCGACCTCCGCCGTTGGTGATGACCGCGCCTTCGGCACTGGTGAGGGCAAGCCGTTGGCTGCCGCTCCCTCGGGGGTCCTCGCAGAGTCGCTGGAGGCACCGGCTCCGCCGCTGACGAGCGCGCTCACGCCTCCGCAGGCTTCGGCCGGCACCTCCGCATACGTGGTCGCCTCGCCGGACAGCTCGACCGCTGTTCTCTATGCGCTTCGGCTCCCCAAGGACGCCAGTGCCGAGACCACCCCGGCCGCGTCCGCTGGCATGGCCACCCCTCTCTCCTCCACGGCCTCGAAGTTCGACAACGCTGGAGGTGCGTGATGAGTAAGTGGTTCATGGCGGCCGTCCTGGCGCCGCTGCTGCTGATGATCGTCCTCATCCCTGCCCTCGGCGGTAAGGAAGAGGAAGCGGCCGGGTGTGCCCCAGCGGGCAGCACCTTGCAGGCGAACGCACCGGGAAGCGGGGTCGGACAGTGGTCTGCGCAGCAGGCCGCCAACGCCGCCCAGCTCATCTCGGTTGGCGCCGAACTGAACATGCCGGCGCGGGCGCAGACGCTGATCGTGGCGGCCGCGATGGACGAGTCGAACCTGATCCCTCAGGGGCAGCAGGGCGGGATCACCAACGCAGGCGGCCGCGCCTACGGCATCCTCCAGCAGACCCCGTACGAGTCCGGCGGCGACTGGGGAACCATCGCGCAGGTCATGGACATCGACTACGCCGCGCGACAGTTCTACCGGCACCTGGTCGACGTCCCCGGCTGGGAGACGATGGCCCCGACCGCAGCGATCCACGCAGTCCAGCGCAACGCGGACCCGACGGTGTACGCGAAGTTCTGGGACCCGGCCCTCGAGCTGGTCAACGCCATCAGCACCCGCGGCGCAAGCAACAAGGTCGACGGCGCGACCGGCGGCGGCCAGAAGGCGGCGGCCAGCCTGCCGGGCGTGGTCGGCGACGTCGACGCCGCCGCAGGCTGTGGCGCGGGCGGCGGGTTCACCAGTGCAGTCGTGACCGGCACGGGCCGCGACTACGTGGGCCCGTTCAACCAGGCCCAGCTGATCGCCCGGGTCAAGGAGCTGGCCGCCTCCGGGCAGGCCTGGCTCTCTCGCTGCCAGAACTTCGCTGCGCAGGCCATGGGCCGCCCGAACTCCGGCTACCCCACCGCCAACGACGCCTGGGCGACCTTCGTCGCACAGGGCACAGCGCATCCCGCTAACGCGGCCGACGGTCGCCAGATCCCCGTCGGCGCCTGGGTGTACTTCGACACCTCGAACTGGGCTGGGCACGTCGGGGTCTACATGGGACTGCAGAACGGCGTCCCGATGATGGCCTCCACCGACGCAGCACCTGACGGCAGCTACCGGGCCAACGCGCTCAACATCGTCCCCTTCAAGGCGATCGAGGGCTGGGGCCCCTACCTCGGATGGGCAGCACCCTGGGGCGAGCGCGTCGAGACCGCTCCCGCGTCGACGTCGGGGACCTCGGCGGAATCCGCCGGTGTGGGCTCGGTTGGGATGGCGACCGCGAACATCCCGAACCGTTCGGGTAACGCAGGACTGCGCACCTCGATGTCGAAGGTCGCGTCCACGCGCCCTGACTTCATCACGCTCAACGAGCAGCAGCAACGCTCGCTCAAGGAGCTCGTTGCTGCCACTCCCGGCTATGCGGCCTATCGCGACCCGAGCACCCCGACGGGCACGGGCGCTAGCCAGGCCAAGGACACCGTCGTCATGTGGAAGGCCAGTGACTGGCAAGCCGTCGACGGCGGCCGCGTCCAGATCGTCGAGGACGACCGCAACACCTACCGAGGCCGTGTCGTCGTGTGGGACCGCTACATCACCTGGATCACCCTCGAGCGCCAGGGCGGGGGAGCGAAGGTCAACGTGATCAGCGTCCACCACATGACCGACCCCTCCAAGTTCGGTCCCAACAAGCCGCGCCGGCAGCAGGCCTACGGCAACGGCATGGACACGCTCCGCGCAGTGGCCGACCGGCTCGAGTCGACTGGCCCGGTCCTGATCGGCGGCGACTTCAACGTCTCCGCGCAGCAGACCGGCAGCTGGGCGGCCCCCGCCAAGATGCGCGCCGCGGGCTACGGCCAGGTCCACACCGGGGTCGACTACCTCTTCGCGCCTACCAACGTGAAGTTCACCAAGAGCTGGAACGGGCCCATGGTCTCCGACCACCGCTGGCTCGCCGCACAGATCGGAGCCCGGTGATGAAGAAACCCATCCTCGTTGGCGCACTCGCGGCCGTCCTGATTGGCGGAGGTCTCGTCGCCGTCGTCGTCAGTCAGAACACCGAGCCTGACACTCCGGCAGCGACCAGCGCGCTTTCTCCCTCATCCTCGTCGGCGGGTGACCCGACCGCTCCCGCGTCGGGTGCGGCACTTTCCGAGGCCGAGCAGGCGGCCCTGACCGTCTTCACCACTTGGGCGGATCGCTCGTCGAACTACGAGGCGTGGTGGGCACGGCTTGAGCCGATGCTCTCCCCGGCGGGCAAGGCGCTCTACCAGTACACCGACCCGGCCAACATCCCCGAGCTCACCGTGACCGGAGATCCCCGTGTCACCGACGCGGTCACCGGTCCCAACGCCGTGACCCCCGGGGGCGCAAACGTCGCCGTCCCGACCAGTGCCGGCGCCTTCACCGTCCAGCTCGAGCACGACCACGGCGACTGGCTGATGTACGCGATGACCTTCCCCCAAGGAGTTCAGTGATGACCGACGACCCCGACGAGAAGACTCGGATCAACCCGATCCGGCGCCAGCAGCTGCAGCCGCAGCCGCCGGCCGAAGAGCAGTCGAGCTCGTGGCAGGCCGGTGTGGTCGCCAACCAGGAACGCGTGGCGCGCGAGGACGCGGAGCGACGCGCCCGCCTGGCGGCTGAGAGCGAGGCGGCCCGTGGGCCGCGACGTCGTGGCTCGGCCTGGCTCTCGGCAGCCCTTGGCCGCACCGACGACTCCCGTGCGGGCTCGTGGCCTCCGGCCTGGGCTCGGACGCAGCCTTCGACGCCTGGCGACGAGGGGGCAGTCGTGCCCCGGTCGACGGCCTCTTCGGCCGCAGGCAATGTGTTCCTACCTGTCCCGGCAGAGCAGGCCATCGAGGACGGGGAGGACGACCGGCGCGCAGTCATGAACGCTGGTCCGCCGGCCCCCACTGGAGCACCCGCTCCGGCGGACCCAGTCCTGCTGGTCCCGGACCGATTCATGATCCGCACCCTCAGCTCTGAGGTCACGGTCCAGCTTGTCGGGCTCCACGGCGGAGCCGGGACCTCCACCATGGCCTCACTTCTCGGCAGCGAGGCAGCCGACTGCGGCAAGAGCCTCAGCGGCCTGGCCGACCCGACCATCCCGGTCATCTTCGTCGCCCGCACGCACGCCAAAGGGCTCAACCTCGTCCGTCGAGCTGCGAACCAGTGGGCCTCGGGCGGGCTTGAGGAGATCCGGCTGCTCGGCGTCGTCTTCGTCGACGACGCACCCAACCTGTCCAAGCTCCTCGCCAGAGACCTCCGCTCAGCAGAACGGGCACTGCCTCACTCCTGGCGCCTGGAGTGGTCCGAGGACATCCGCCACGGCATCCACCTCCCCGGCGAAGCACCTGGAGGCCGCGCACGCCGTACCCGCAAGAGCCTGCTCGACCAAGCGCGGAAGCTCCGCGCCAGCTCGCCCTCAGCAACTACCAACCTGATGAAAACACAGCAGAGAAGAGGAACCGCATCATGATGACCACCCTGATCACTGAGGCCATCAACACCAGCGCCTCCGCAGCAGTCACCCCGGTCGCCGCACTCCCGCCCGGAACCGGAAAACTCAGCCTGCTGACCACCTGGGTCACCGGCCTCGTCGGCCTCGGCCTCTTCATCGCGTTCTGCCTGATGATGGGCAAGGCCGGCTTCGAGGCCCTCCGCCACGGCCGCTTCGAGGGCGGCATGGGCGCCGCCGTCGTCCTAGTCGCCGCCGTCTTCCTCGGCGCCGCCTCCGCGATCTTCGGAGCACTCGGCATCGCCGCCGGGTGACCCACCGAAGACACCGCACCCCGTACGTCAACTCACTGACAGCACACAACACCTGACAGGAATGACATGAGTGACGAGTCCGACAACCGTGAAGGATGGACCGGCATGGGCATCTGGTGGATGTCCTCGGCCGCGCTCATCGCTGCCGTCGTCATCGGCCTAGCGATCGTCCTGTTCCTCCCCGGAAACGACACGAACACCACCGGAAACCCCACGCCGTCCACCGATCCCACCACTCCTCCCTCCTCCTCAGCGTCCTCGAGCCCGACTTCGTCGGCAGGCACTGGCTGGGAGGCTGCTGGCTGCAACCCCAGCACTGGATCTGATGGCGTCCCGGGCACCGCCCCTGACGCCACCTGGGACCCGGTCGGCGGTAGTTCGGTCCCGGTATCGACAACGTACGGACCGACCCAGATCAACGGAGCGGTACGGCAGTGCTTCGAGCACTCCCCGACGGGCGCCCTGTTCGCTGCCGCCACCATCGCGGCCGCGATAGGAGCCGATCCCACCCAGACCGCTGCGGTGGCACGCGCCCAGCTGGTTCCTGGCCCTGGTCGCGACCAGGTGATCCAGGACGCTGAGAACGCCAGCTCCAGTGACGCCTTCGCCCAGACCGTCGCGGCGTACCGCTTCACGTCATGCTCACCCGACCGCTGCAACCTCGACATGGTCTTCACGGTCAATGGTGGGCAACTGGCGCGCACGGCTCTGTCGGCTGTCTGGAGCGGCTCGGATTGGCTACTCGACACCGATGCACTCCTCGCAGGGGGCGTGGCCGGCGTCGAGCAGATTCCCGCTGGCTTCACTTCCTGGGCTCCGGGTCGGTGATCGGGATGTGCGCACCCCTGGATTTCGGATGCCGTGTCGAAGAGGGCGTCGGCAACCTCGCCGGGTCTGCCGTTGAGGAGTTCGTACAGGCGCTGGCTGATGGCGCCAAGAACCTCCTCGGCTACGTCTCGACGTTCTGGATGGAGGTCCCCTCGCCGGAGCTGGCGAAGGGTTCTGGCCAGAACTGGCAGGGCACGGACCTGATGACGTCGATGCAGCACTACCTGATGCCGATCACGGCGGCCATCTGCGTGATGTCGATGGCCTTCGCGCTGTTGAAGGTCGGGCTCAACCCCGAGCAGAGTCGAGCGGGGTTCACCTCGATCGGCCGTCAGATGGTGGCGGTCCTGCTCGCCACGCTTCCGGCGTGGACGGTGACGCAGGTTCTGATCATGTCGGGCGATGAGTTCTCCCCGTGGATCATCAAGCAGGCGTCGGGCCACGAGGCATCCGACGGCTTCAAGACAGTCCTGATCGAGGGTCTCTCGCCCGGCGCCCCGTCCGAAGGACTGGGCATGTGGCTGGTGATCTTCCTGCTGGCCATCGTCGCCAGCCTGGTGCAGTGCCTGTTCATGGTCCTGCGCGGTGCCGCGATCTTGGTGTTGTTCGCGCTCCTGGCCCCGGCTGCAGCTGCATCGGCAACGGAGGAGGGCTGGCAGCGCTACAAGCGGCTGCTGATGGTGGTGCTCGGGTTCGTCCTCTACAAGCCCGTCGCTGCGGTGATCTACGCGACGGGGATGCGGCTGATGGGGGAGAACAATGGCGACGAGGTGCAGAACGCGATCTACGGGCTGACCGTGATCGCGATGGCAGCGCTCGCGCTCCCGGCGCTGATCAAGTTTCTCATGCCTGCCGCAGCCGTCGGCTCGTCCTCTGCCTTCTCCGGCGGCGCCGCTGTAGGTGCTGTCGCAGCAGGTGCGGCGATCGTCGCGCTTGGCGGCGCAGGCAGCAGCTCGGGCGCTGCAGCCGGGGCGAGCAGCGGCTCGACGGGTGGCGCCGCCGGTGGAGCGGATGGCGCTGCTGGCGCCTCCGGCGGTGGCGCTGGTGGTGCTGCTGGTGGGGGTAACGGCCCGGCCAATGGCGCTGACCCGTCCGGCACTGACCCGTCGGGCGGTCAGCCTGTAGGAGCAGAGGGGACCCCGGCGGGAGGCGCCGGCGGCGTGGAGACGCCTGAGAGCTCGTCGTCGAAGACCAGCGCTGAGGGTGCTGACGGCCAGGCCTCTTCTGGTGCTGCTCCCGTTGAGCCGGAGTCGCCGAGCAATGGCGGCTCGGCGCCGGGTGCGGAGACGACATCGACGACGACTGGCGAGCCCGGGTCTCGGCCGAGCACCCCGAACGGTGCGGGATCGCGCTCTGCGCAGGCCGTCGCCGAGATGACTCGGGACACGGCATCGAGAGCGCAGGCGGCCGCTGACGAGACCGCAGATGGCGCAGGGCAGTAACAGCCATGACAGATAACACAGCAAGAACAAACCACCCGAAGCAGACAGACGTGAGTCAGGCGAACGGCCCGGCCGAGGAGGAACGATGAGCACGACTGAGGCAACAGAGATCCGGTACGGCAACCTTCGTAAGCCGATGCTGCCGGGATTCTTCGGCCTGAGCGCGATCCCGTCCGGGATCTTGCTGCTCGGCACCCTGGTGATGCTGCTGCTGATCTTCACCACCAACTTGTGGGTCGGGCTGCTCGAGATGGGTCTCGTGCTGGCCGCGGTCCTGCCTGAGGCGATTCCGACCGCGGACGGGCAGGGCCGCTACTCACGGATGATCGGCCGTCTGCGGTTCAAGCAGACGGCCCGCACCGGCGAGAACGTCTTGGTGCAGGGCCTGACCGGGTTCATCCCCGATGGCCGGTGCCGCCTCCCGGGGGTCGCGGCCGCGGTGGAGCTCTCGGCCGCCCGCGACGTCCACGGTCGTGAGTTCGGACTGATCCACTGGACCAAGCCGGACCTCTACTCCGTGGTCATCAACTGCTTCCCCGAGGGCCGCTCGGGCATGGACAGGGAAGTCATGGACGCCCAGGTGGCGCAGTGGGCCGCTTGGCTGTCCCAGCTGGCCTCGGGTGAGGAGATCGTCGGCGCTCAGGTCGTTATCGACTCGGCTCCCGACACGGGCGAGCGACTCCGTCGTTCGGTCGACCGTGGCCGCAGCGCCGCAGCGCCGGCGTATTCGCAGCTGATGGTCGAGCAGGTCAAGGAGTCCTCGCGGGCAGGTGCCCCGACGGTGACGGTGCGGATCACGATCACCTTCAACGCCAGGCTCGAGGGCGAGTCGAAGAAGGATGTCCAGGTTCGGTCGCGCGAGGAGATGGCGGCCGCGATCGGGGACATCCTGCCTGCGATGACTGGAACCCTGGACGGCACCGGTGCTGGGCAGGGAAGCTACCCGGCAACGGTGCAGGAGATCACCGACATGACTCGGGTCGCGTACGACCCGGCCGCTGGTCCGGCGGTGGAGAAGGCGCAGCAGGAGGGCGGGACGCAGATCCCGTGGTCTCAGGCGGGCCCGATCACCGCGGTTAACCATTGGGATGCCTACCAGCATGAGACGGCGCTGTCGCGTACGTGGCAGATGTATGCCGCTCCGAAGGGCCAGTTCTTCGCGAAGGTCCTCGATGGCCTGGTCGCTCCGCACCGCGACGTCGCGCACAAGCGCGTCACGCTGGTCTACCGCCCGGAGTCGGCTGCACGCTCGGCGCAGATCGCCGAGAATGATGTGACCGCGGCTCGGCTGGTGGCTTCGCAGAACCAGCGCACGAGGGCCGCGCACCGGCTCGGGGTCTCGGCTGCGGAGAAGACGGCCGAGCAGGAGTCGCTCGGGTCGCCGCTGACCCGGGTTGGGCTGCTGGTCACAGTCACGGTCTTGGATCCGGTTGACCTTGGTCGGGCTTCAGCGGTGGTGCGTCGCACCTTGGCGCCGCCGGCACGGCTGCAGCTGCGGCTCCCGCATGGCGCCCAGGACGCAGCGTTCGTCGCGGGTCTGCCGCTGGGGATGGTGCCGTACTACCACGGCAGCCTCGCCTCGTTCGCGGACGGCATGTGAGGAGGGGAGTGGTGATGACATCAAGCGATCGCAACGACGACAGGGCCGATGGCCAGGGAATGTTCTCGACCCGGAGCCTGTCCCGGCGTGAACGAAAGGCGCTCTACGCGCCGGTCAAGGCGACCCAGCGCTCGAGCAAGCCCCGCTCGCAGCAGGTGGACCCGGGTCCGGGCCCGATGGGCTGGGCCCGTCCCGGCGGCGGAAGGACGCTCAAGGTGTCGCAGACCCCGGAGTTCCGGGCACCGACGGTGCAGGTCTGCGGAATGTATCCGTTCGGGGTGGGGTCATCGCTGGCGCTGATCGGTACGCCCCTTGGCCCGCATCTGGAGGGTCGCGGGATGGTGTGCGGTGATCCTGTCTCTTACTTCGCTGAAGGGCTGATCAACAACCCCTCGGCGTTCTGCCTGGCGCGGCCTGGCACCGGGAAGTCGACGCTGCTGCGTCACATCGCCGGCTACCTGCCCGCCAAGGGCGTGTTGCCGATCGTGCTTTCGGATTGGAAGCCGGACTACGTCGACCTCGTCAAGCGCCTGGAGGGGCAGGTCATCAAGCTCGGCCGTGCCTCCGGGTTCGTGAACCCGCTCGACCCGGGGCCGCTGGGCAAGCGCCTCACTGACCTGCCCGAGGACGTGCGGGCCCGGGTGAGGGCCAACATGCGTGGTCGACGCAGCAACGTCATGGAGGGACTGTGCGCGCTCGCGTTGGGCAGCGACCTGGTCGCCCATGAGCGCAGCGTGCTCTCCAGGGCGATGGAAGTCTGGGACAACGACAATCCCGATCGGGTCCCTGTCGTGCACGACATCTTGCGGATCATCGAGGGCCGTCAGCCCGCGCTTCGCCGGTTCGCCGGCGACCACGGCGACAACGCTCGCTACGACGAGCGGGTGCAGCGTCTGGTCGACGCGCTCAACGCGCTCGACGGCGGCTCGGAGACCTTCGGCCGTGTCTTCGCCGAACCGACCTCGACCGATCTGCACCTGGATCGGGCAGTCGTCTTCGACCTGTCCGAGTTCGAGGAGATGGACCCGATCCTGCAGGCCGGGGTCCAGCTGGTGTGCTGGTCCTACGGGTCGACCGCGGTCTCGGGAGCCAAGGCGCTTGCGGACGCCGGTCTGGCGCCGCGGCGTACCTACCTGCTGATCATGGATGAGCTGTGGCGTGCGCTGCGTGCGGCTCCGTTCATGGTCGACCGGGTTGATGAGATCACCCGTATGAACAGGACCCTGGGTCTGGGTCAGCTGCTGTGCACCCACGGCATGGATGACCTCAAGGTCCACGATGATCAGGCCACCGCGAAGGCTTGGGGCTTCGTGTCGCGCTCCGAGATCGTCTATCTCGGCGGCCTCAACCCCGGCGAGATGGGCAACCTCGAGGAGGTCTTCGCGCTCTCTCGCACCGAGAAGGACCTGCTGACCAGCTGGGCCGAGGGCGGCCAGGTCAATCCGGTCACCGGGGAGAAGGCACCCCCGCGAGGCCGGGGGAAGTTCCTGTTCAAGGTCGGCAAGAAGGCCGGTGTGCCGTTCAAGCTCGACCTCCTCGACGTCGAGACCGGAGTCCACGACACCAACCGCGCCTGGGCCGACCAGATCGAGGCGATGCAGCGCGCCGGCGCCGACGACGTAGACGACCTCGACAGCGCGACGTACTGAGCCAGGAGGACGCGATGACGATCTTCAACGACAGACCGAACAAACGGGCCAGCATCGGCAACGGCGAAGCCTGGGCCTTCTTCATCACCGCCGCAGTGGTGATGCTGCTTCTGATCGGGTTCGCGATCGTGTGGACCTCGGCTGCTCTCGCCGGCCACGGTCAGGGCGGCCCGGTCCCGTGGCTTCTCGACCGGGGCGACGGGGGACGGTGGTCGGGTCTAGCCACGATGTGGCTGGTTCTCCTCTCCTCTCTCCTCGTGGCCGGGGTGGTTGTGATTGGCCGCATGGTGCGGAAGGGGCTGGCCGGTCGACAGTGGACCGACCCGCTCGCCTCGTCGATGTCGGCCCGCGCCGATATCGCCGGTCTTGCGTTGGACAAGGTGGCCGAGGACACCGAGCGGCTCGGCGCGCAGGCGGCGGGCTGGGGCGTACGCCTGGGCCAGGCGGTCCTGACCAGCCAGTGGCTGGCCTCGACCTATGAGTGGTCGCAGATCTGGGTCATGGGCACCCGTGCGGGTAAGACCCGCTCGGTGGCCGTGCCGCACCTGGTCGAACACCGCGGTGCGGCCGTGACGACGTCGAACAAGCCCGACATCGTCTACCTCACCCGCGGGCCTCGCTCGGAGCTGGGCCGCTGCTGGATCCAGGACCCTCAAGACATCTATGGCGAGGGCGCCACGTGGTGGTGGAACCCGCTGAGCTTCGTCACCTCGCTCGCCCGTGCCGAGGAGCTGGCCAGCATCTGGTTGGCCTCGCGTACCGGTGGCGACGGCGCTTCCTCCACCGACGCGTACTTCGAGCCGATGGGCCGCGAGCTCCTTGCGGATCTCCTGATGGCGGCCGCGGTGGGGGAGGAGCCGGTGACGCGGGTGCTGGAGTGGCTGCAGTTCCCCGACGGCAGGTCCGGTGTCCCGGACCCGTTGGAGATCCTGCGCCGTCACGGTCTGCGTGCCGCAGCTCAGAACGTCGAGGCCAAGATCGACGCGGCTCCCGACGAGCGCTCGGGCATCTACGGCACCGCCCGCTCGGCGGTGGGGTTCCTCCGGAACCCGGCCTACCTGCCGTGGATCACCCGCACCGGCCCGAACGATGACCGACCGGAGTTCAACCCGACCGACTTCGTACGCACGGGACAGACCCTGTACCTGCTCTCCAAGGAGGGCGCCGGATCTGCCCGGGCGATCACCGGCGCGCTCACGGCAGCCACCTACGCCGCTAGCGAGGAGCTCGCCGAGCGCTCCGGCGGCCGGGTGGCAACCCCGATCATGTTCGTCCTCGACGAGGCGGCCAACGTGTGCCGCTGGCCCGAGCTCCCCGGCCTGTACTCACACGCCGGCAGCAAGGGCATCATTCTCGAGGTCATCCTCCAGTCCAAGCGCCAGGCCGAGCGGGCCTGGGGCAAGGAGGGCTTCGCGATGATGTGGTCGGCCGCCAACATCGCGGTGGTCGGCCGAGGCCTCAACGACGCCGAGCACCTGCACGACCTGACCGCTCTCATCGGCGATCGCCAGATCCGAGACGGGTCAGTCACCGTGGGCCGCGGCCACCGGTCGACCTCGCACCACAACCGCGACGAGAAGATCCTGACCGAGGCCGATCTGCGTGCTCTGCCGACCGGCCGCGCAGTGCTGTTCGCAGCCGGGCATCGCCCGATCTTGCTGCAGCTGGTCGACCTCGCCGAGCGCGAGGACGCCGAGCGCATCAAGGCCAGCCAGGCCGCGTTCCAACGCAACGGCGACGCTGACCTGACCGACGCCGTCGATGACGGCGCGGCCTCGAACGTCGTCGAGCTCAGCAAGCACAGCGCCGAGAAGGCCGGAGGGGGGAGGGGAGTGTCATGGAGCGCAACGACGACTACTTCAGCGACGAGCCCGAGGAGCTGACTCCGACGGCCGCCGGACCGAGCGACTCACCGGTGGAACCGGATCCTGACCTGGTCACCGCAGCACAGGAGGCACTCCTTGTCGCCGAGAAGGCCGCGGAGGCTGCCGAGACGGAGCACGATGCGGCTGAGGATGGCCTCGCTGATGCCGAGGGCGCGGTCGCGGTCGCGGAATTCAAGGTGGACGACTTCGAGGCCGACTCGGAACTGCGTGAGTGGGAGAAGGCAGCAGCGCGCGAGGAGCTGAACCGAGCCAAGCGTTCCTACACCCGTGCGGTGGAGCGGCTGGCCCGGGCCAAAGCCGGGCTCGAGGTCACCGCCACCGCGGTCGAGCAGGCCGGCGCCGACCTGGACCAGGCCAAGACGACTGCTCCTACCGCGGAGCCGGAGGAGGCGCCGCAGCAGCGGTTCGCGTCGCTGCCGGTGTTCGTGGAGGAGTACGTCGTCCCGAACTGGATCCACAAGCTCGGCGAGAGCTACGCCGGCGTGTGGTGCACCAAGTGGTGGGAGCACACCGAGGCGATCACCCGTCTCGAGGCGACGTGGGAGGCGTTCGAGGTGATGCGGCTGCAGCCGCCACCTTCGCTGTCGACCTGGATCCGAGATCACCTCGACGTACACATGCGGGCCCTGACCGCCCCGCACGGGGTCTTCCACGGCTGCAACGCCCGCGAGAACGACCACATCCATGACCCGCGGCCGCCGTGGACGGTGGCGAACCCGCCCGAGGGCTTATTCGAGGTCAACGGAGACGCGCTGGTCCACGGGCGCAGCGAGACCGCGAGCGATGAGCCGGGTGAGCGTGACGACGCTGAGTACGACCTCAGCGCCTACGAAATGAACGGGACGGTCAACAAGGAAACGGGTGAGGTCAATGTCTGATGAGTTCGAGGTCGGTCACGAGATGGACCGCGCACTGCGTGCCGCAGTCACTGGGCTCGCGCAGATCATGGAGCGTACGGCGCGACGCAGCGCCGATGAGTCCCGCGCGGCCGCCGCCGAAGCGCGGCAGGAGTGGCTGACGCACCGAGACGCGGCCCGGCAGCAGTACGTGCCATGGCTGCGACCCCAAGCGGTCGAGAAGGCCGACGGTCCCCAGGCCTCGCGGGTCTGGGCCGTCGCCGCGGGCTGGTCGACCATGGACCCGCTGGCGAAGGCAGCCGAGGAGCAGTTGGCCGCCCGGATCAAGACGGCCTTCGGCGAGCACCCGTCGGTGCTGCTGCAGCAGACCAACCTCGCGACCCTGCCTGAGCAGACGCAGGTGCCGACGGCTCTGACGATGCAGGAGACACTCGATCTCGCACAGGAGAACGCACCGTTCTACTACCGTGCTCACACCGAACTTCCACAGCGGGACGAGCTGTCCCCAACCGGAGACCTCCCCTCCTCACCAGCCGAGGAACGGATTCACGCGGACTGGCAGACCTACGCCGAGACCGGCGCACTCCCGGACCGGTCCCGGTGGGAGGCATGGGCCGCCTACACGGGCCGCACGGACGACTTCGACCCCGAGCAGTGGCGAACGACCGCGGGCGAGGTCGACCACGAGTCGCGAGACGCCGCTCTGGAGCGGCTCTGGGACGAGGGTGCCGAGGAGCGGGGACTGCGTGATCTCGAGGAGCACCAGGTCGCGATGGCGGCCGCGGGAATGGGCGAGCTGCGTACGCAGGTGACACCGGCGGCCGCCGCCGATCCGGAGCAGACGCCGGCGTGGGCTCGGCTGGTTGACGATCGCGAGTTCTCGACGGCCTCGCAGCAGGAGATCTCCCAGGCCTGGCGCGATGCCCGCTCGCGGGCAGCATCGGGTGATCTGGCCGCGCAGGCAGCTGCAGCACAGCTGAGCGAGCAGATCCGGCAAAAGCACGGGATCAACCCCGATGAGTACGTCATCGGCGCGCTCACCGAGCGTGCCGCCAACAACGCCGAGGCTGCGAGGAAGGCTGAGGACAAGGCCCGGAGCGCTCAGGAGGCGGCGCAGCCGATCACGCCGGCCCGGGTCATCCCCGGGCTGCCGCAGGCGCAGGGCGCCGCGGCGGCCTCGGCGCCCGCACCGCAAGCGACGGTGGTGGGCGAGGCGTACGCCGCGCCGACCCTGACCCGGGAGCGAGTCCTCGAGCTGAACCGGGTCGCGCAGGATTACTTCGCCGGAAACATGCGACCGGGCACTACGGGTCAGCGGTACTTCGTTGACCGCCTCGGCGAGGGCGTCGTCGACGGACCGTGGGCGCTGGGATATGCGCCTCCGGGATGGACCAACCTCACCAACCAGCTCAAGGGTCACGGCGCCACCGATGAGGAGATCCTCGCCTCCGGCCTCGGCCGCCGGTCCTCGAAGGGGAACGTGATCGACTACTTCCGCGACCGCGCCATGATCGGCATCCGCGACCGCGACGGCGACGTCGTCGGGTTCGTCGGCCGCGACCTGTCCGGCGACCAGCGCGCGCCGAAGTACACCAACTCGCCATCGACCGCGGCCTTCACGAAGTCAGAGCACGTCTTCGGGCTCGCCGAGGCTCCGGCCGGCGCCCGAATCGTACGTAGTGAGGGCGCCTTCGACGCGATCGCCACGAGCCTGGCCAGCGATGGCGAAGCCGCAGGGGTGGCGCCTCTGGGCACCGCAATGTCCAACACGCAGGCCACACAGATCGCAAACCGGGCGGTCGATGGCCGGGTGTGGCTGGCCAACGACAACGACGCCGCCGGGCAGATGGCCACCGAACAGGACTACTTCGCGCTCGCGCAACAGGGTGCGCACGCGCGACACGTGGTGGTCCCGGAAGGCGACCCCGCCTCGGCCTGGCAACACTACCCAGGTCTGATGCGCTCGACGATGTCAACGCTCGACGACGCACCGTCAGCGGCCGAGGTGGTGGTCGACCGCTATCTGATGACCCACGGCGAGGCACTGGCATCGCGAGACCGCGAAGCACGAAGTGGCCTCAACGACCTCGTCGCCCGCGTCACCGCCACGCTGGACGACCCGATCGAGGCCAGACTCCTCGCCGAAGAGGCCGAGCGCCGGCGCCGCGAGCTCGTCGACACGGCGACCGGTGCCGAGGCCACCAACGCCGCGGCGCCGGCGCCTGGGGACAGCACTGAGCCTCCGCCGGACTTGCGGGACCGCATGGGCGAGCTCGAGGTCGAGATCGTCCGGACCGAGGCAGAGCTGGATCTGTTCGCCGATGCGGCAGATCCGGACATGGCCAGGCCGGTAGAGCGCCGTCTCGACGACCTACGCGAGGAGTACGCCAGCAAGATCGAGGAGCACGGCATCCCAACCGAGGACGGCATGATCGCTCACACCTGGTGGGAGGAACCGCCAGCTGTGCCCGAGCAGGGTCGAACGACAGGTGAGCCGCCGCGGCCGTACAACAGGGCCGACTCCTCGGACCTGACGGACGTCTCCCAGCAGGCCCGGGAGGCCCGGGTCGGGTCCGGTCACGGATTCGCGATGTCGACCAGTGACGCGCTCGCGCAAGCGACCAACGGACGCAAGGGCTACACGGCCCGGCCGGACCGCACTGGCCAAGCGCCGCGCCGGGGCCGCAGCCGCTCCAAGTAGCCATCCAACCTGCGAACAGACGAGAGGGACACCGATGAAGCCAGAGCACGAACGAGCCATCGGCGCGGTGCGAGCCGCGCTCGGAACGAGTGACCAGCTGGAGCGAGCTCAACTACTCGCCCAGCTCACCAGAACGATCTACGACTACGCAAAGTTCAGTCGGGGCCCCGACCGTGACACACCAGAGCGAGACCGTCTCGGAGGGATCGTCGACGCAGTTCTGGACTACGAGACCGACCTCTTCCAGCGCACGGGCACCCGCCGAGATGCTTCCGGCAAGCCAGGCATGACCGCGATAGAGCTGGTCGACCTGATGCTCGATCGCGCCGATTTGGAGAACGAGCAGGTCACGTACGGGATCGTCGCGGCCCCTGGGACGTTCCGGGGCCCGACGTACGGCGGCCGCGCGGTGGTGGAGGTGCCGACTCAACGCCGCGGCGAGCTAATCGTGGCGCCGACAGTCGACTTCGGCGAGCGTACGACCGCACCGACCTACTTCGCTGAGGTGGGCACGGGCACCATCTCCGTCGCGGTGGCCCCTGATCTGAATGGCGGGGCGTACTGATGGGGAAAGGCGCACGGAACAGGGCACGCCGTCAGACCTCGGTCGCTGCCCGCAGCGCTACGGTCCAGCTGAAGCAGGCAGGCACGCTGTGGCCGGCGTTGGCCGACGGGATCCCCGCACACGCGGGGGCTCGGATCCGGATCGCGCGCCCGGACGATGACGCGGTGCTTCGCCGCTACATCATTCAGGCCACCGAGGACGAAGGGACCAACGACCTCACGAAGCCGGTCCCGATTGCGTGCCCGACCATCCTGGCCGGGCTACGCGACGGGAAGGAGGGCTTCATGGAAGCCTTCCAAGAAGCGTGGGTCACGCTCGACCCGGAGACGGTCGACGAGCAGATCCTCGTCGGCTTCTCCCTGGTTGCCGTCGACGAGAGCGACGAAGTGATCGGCTCGATCTCCGTGTGCCCGCCGTACAATTTCCTGAACACCATCATCGACGGCTTCCCGCCCCGGGAAGCGCACAAGATCCTCCTCCAGACGCAGATGGGGATCTCGAAGATCACGGCAGTCGCCGTACGCGAAGACCTACGTGGGCACGGCATCGGCGCCGACCTGGTCCAGACCGCTCTCCAGGTCATCCGGCGCTGCAACATCGGCATGATCGTGCTCGGCAGCTGTGAACCTAATAGGGCACCGTTCTACCGCCGACTCGGGTTCACGATCTCGCCCGTCGATGAGGCGATCGATCTGTGGATGGCGATCGGGGTCCACGCCATGCTCGCCACACCCGACCACCACGTCTTCAGCATGAGGCGGCAGGTTCGCTACCGCTAAGCGGAGCGATTCGAAGGCTCGTCGTCAACGCCATGCGGCTGGGTAAAAGTCGGGGTTGTGAACAGGCGTTCGACACGGGACGATTTTCAACGCTGAGCATTCGACAAGGCGCCCCAGCTCGGGGCGGAGGGGGAGCAAAAGAAGCGATGAGCCGGGACATCAGCACGCGCGAGGACGAGGCGGATCTCGTCGAGGTGAGCGGGACAAGCCTCATCGCCTCGAGTGAGGACGCCGAACCGACCGACGACGTCGTGGAGCAGCTGGCGCGGGCCGCACGTGGCGACGCGGTCTCCGTCTTGAACATGGCTCAGTGCCGCGACGAGCTCGCCGAGGCGGGTCTGGCGATGCCAGACATGAACGCGCTGGCCGACGCGCTCGCCGATGGTCGACAACTTCGAGAGGAGTCCACACCCGTCGGCGGGATCGCAACCAAGGCCTGGATCACCGCGGTCGCCGGAATGTTCGGCTTGTTTCTGGCCGCGAACCTCACCGACTCCGAGGTGCTGAAGACGATCGCGAACGGCTGGCTCGCCGCCTTCCTCGTGCTGATGTTCCTCGGAGGAGCCTGTGCCTACGCCTACGCACGGATGGGTGATGTCCCGCGGGATCTCGACGACTTCTTCAAGCTCCGCGTGCCGATCCCCGCGGTAACTCGCCAGCGTCGGGCGTTGGCGATTGTCTCTCGGAACGTGAGTCAGCAACCGATGGGCTGGGATCGACGCCAGCTACTCAACCGAGCGCGACAGGCTGCCACCGACGTGGCCGGGAGCGAAGTCTGGGCGCTGGAGATGTTCGACACTCACCGTGTACGCGTCGACTTAGTCGAAGAAGTCCAGCTCATCTCCGAACGGGTTCGGGTGGTGACCTCGGGCACGACCGGCGGAAACCACGCCCCGGCGAGCGTGCATCGAGCGCTGCTCGACTCGACCCACGACAGGGTCAAGGCTCTGGAGCAGTACCGCGACCAAGTGCTCGCCGTGCAGCAGGAGATGGACCGGCTGCGCCGCGCCGAGCTCGAAGAACTCGGGGAAGGCCGACTCGTGGAATGGCTCGCGAAGAGCGGCGCCGACCACGGCCAGGTTACTGAGCTGCAGAACCTGGCGGCCGAGTCACGCGCGGCCGCCGCGACGATCGCCGAAACGCTATCCGCCATGCAGCCAACCGCAGCGCTGCTCGGGACAACAGCAGGACACCCGGATAGCTGATGCCCCTGTCGGGGCCGGGTCCCGAGCCCCTGCTCTGCTCTGTCAGTAAGGGCGTTCGTCATGGGCCTCTCGCCGACCCTCCTCGATGGCCTCTACCAGGTCGCGCCGCGCTTGCTCCCGCCCGAACTTTTTCAGCTTCTGCAGCCGGATCCACGCGGCAGTGACCCCGTCCCGGTAGCCGCGCTGTTCAGGCGATCCAGGCTTGAGACCAGCCTCGTACCGCAGGACCGAGGGACCGGAGATGGCGCCCAGGTGCTTCACGCCGAGGTCGTACGCAGTGCGGTAGGTATCGGTGGCCGCGCTGTGCGGCCGGTAGGGCGTCGGCGGGTAACGGCGCTCCTGCCGACGAGCCGCCGGCTGGTTCTGCGGGTATGGCAAAGGGGTCGTCTCCAGACTTGCTTGGATCGACCCCTTAGGACAGCGAGTGTACGACGTACCATCCTGGTCGTGGCCTCCGAATCTGACTTGGTGACGCTCTACGCCTCCGCACGGCCTCGTCCCGTCGTCGGCGTCGACGATGACCGACGCGAGGAGATCAGCGTTACCCGCGCGACGTATGAGGAGGCCCGTTCAGCGGTGGACGCCAGGGTCCCCGACGGCTGGCAGCTCCTCGGCCTCAGCAGATGGCCGTACCACGACACCTTCAACGAGGAGCAGCCATGAGCACCGCACACGACACGGACACCATCGTCTTTCTCGGCGGCCTGGTGATGATCCTCGCCGCCATCGTCCAGGTTGGCGGCATGCTCGCGGCCCAAGGAGCGGTCGTGATCGTTGCTGGGGTGGTGGTCGTCGCGGTGGGGAGCGTGACACTGCGCGCCACGAGAGGCTGGTCGTTGAAGTGACCGCCCGGGTCAACCTCTCCGATCTCATGACGGCCCGACCCAGCGACGAAGACGTCCGCTTTGCCCTCGATGTGAGGGCACGTCAGGCCGCAGCTCCAACCGAGGCCGAGGTTCAGTTGGCTCACGAGATCTTCGCTCGGATCGGGGCGCAGACGGTCGAAGGCAGAGAGCCAAGGTCGACGACGGACACGCAGTGGCGCCAAGGCGACGGCTCCGCCCCGTCGAGCAAGCAGGTCACTCTCTGCGGCAGGCTCACCGTGAGCGGAAAGCCGTGCCGCATGAGGCGTGCCGACGGTGTCAAACCTTGCCAGACCCACGGCACTCCCGATGAGTGGGAGGCGTATCGACAGACCGACCACTACAAGCGGGAGATCGCCGAACGCGAGAGTGCTGCCAGGCAGAGGGGGCACGTCCGAGCGCAAGGAAGTTCTCGCGGGCCAGGCGCAGCGCCGGCACCGGCCATAGCTGATTTCAGCAGCTGGTAGGGCCTAGTCGACGACGCGCGTCGCCTCGACCGAGCGGATCTACTCGGCCTGCGTCCCTTCCAGCTCGAGGACGGCGACAAGTTTGCGACGGAGGTCACCCTCACCGGTCGAACG
Organism: Nocardioides sp.; assembly: GCF_050699375.1. Classification (GTDB taxonomy): domain Bacteria; phylum Actinomycetota; class Actinomycetes; order Propionibacteriales; family Nocardioidaceae; genus Nocardioides. The sequence goes on from NZ_JBOHDN010000229.1 coordinate 24,304, forward strand.
CGTGTTCGCTCTAAGGGAACACGCGCTGCGCCGGCAGGAGAATGTCGGTGGTCCGGGTCACACTCATATGTATGAGCCCTCAACTCGGTGAGTCGGTCGCGGCCGAACGACCTAGCCCTGTGGATCTATCCGGTGAGCACCCTCGTCGAGGTGCGGACCGCTACGACGACCTGCGGACTCAGGACGTGAGCTGACTGATGTCCACGAGTGAGCACATCACCGACCTGACCTCGACGCTCTACGACGCATTCTCTCGCGCGGTCGACGGCGAGGTCGACCAAGCCGAGGTGCCCGGCATCGTCGAGACCATCGACTTCCAGGTGCGCAGCATCGTCGAAGACCTGGAGGGCCGCCTGGAGAGCCTGGAGCGGCAGGTCACTCGGGCGCAGATGCGCAGCCAGCCGAGCACCGCCGCCCCCACCAGGAAGCCACCCAGCCGTAAGTGGTGGCAGTGACCCACCGGGCGCCTGGAACTCCGAACTAGTCAGCCCCGCCGACCTACCCCTACCGTCAGCCCAAGAGAAAGAGCGTCCGATGGGAATCATCACCCCCGAAGGGGCCAGCAGCGCTGACCCTCGTCCGACCACTCGAGACATGGACCAGTTGGCCGCCGATGCGGTCGGGCTCCTGAACGCCGCCATGCGTGGCGGTGACGGCAGAGAGATCACCTCGGACCAGGTCGCCGCGGCCGGCCACGCTCTGAGCGCATGGGCGCACTATGACGCCAGCGAGCGTGCTTCCGCTCGTGCCCGACAGGAGGCGCGGAACGCCGAGGCTGCAGAGAAGGCCAGTCAGTCTCGGATCCAGCAGTTCCGTGACGAGCGTCGACGGAAGCGGGCGCCGCAACTTCCCCAGTTCAACAAATAACCCTCCGGCCCCGGCGGGGCCGGCTACGTCCTAATCGCTGGCGATGGTTCGCGCCGGCGCCTGTCGACCCTCGAGCTAGACACCCCTCTCCTCCTGGCGGTGGTCGGCTCAGGGGAGCACTCGTCGGCAAGCCAGCCAGAGAGCGGGCCCGAGCCGCGCCGCTACTTGATCTTGAACTCGGCACTGGTGATGCCGTAGTTGCCCTTGGAGGCGAAGACGTTGAGGCGGATCCTACCCCCGAACTCGGCTCCCTCGAACAAGATGGTTGCGTTCGCGACCGCTCCCTTACCCACCTCGCTCGGCCCGGTGGTGCCGCCGTTCTGAGTTTGGCGCCCGTCGGGTGCGATGTAGTTGGTGTCGTAGTTGATTCCAAGACCGTCAACGTTGGACTTGATCTCGAAGACTGCGAAGAGGTTGCCTTCAGCGGTGCGGTAAGCCGCGACCATCTTCGCCATGCCTAGCTCGCCCAGGCGATATGCTTTGCCGCTGGGGGTGCCGGTAAGAAACGTGTCACCAGCGGCAAACGAGGTGCTGGCCTGATTGAGCGTTGGTCGGCATGATGGCGGCTCATGTTCAGCCGGACTTCGCCGTACGGAGCGACGTGGGTCCAAAACAGCGGGTTGAGCCCGCGGCTCCGGAGCAAACCCCGACTAGAGCGATGACCTGATCAGCGTTCATAGCGCTCATCATCCGACCGCTGGCAGTTCAGGAACCATCCCGTGACCCGCAACTCGTGGACATGTCCTCTCTTAGTGACTCATCGGACACGTCCTCAGCCAGCTCGGCGGCTGGTTGTGACGCGCTCCCAGTGAGTTCGGAGAGCTTGGCCTCAACTTCGCGCCACACGCCACCGAGGGCAATTCCGAACACACCTTGCCCGCCCTGGAGCAGGTCGATGACCTCGTCGTTGCTGGTGCACTCATAGACCGAGGCGCCGTCGCTCATCAGGGTGACGCGGGTCAGGTCGTCGGCGCTGCGTTCCTGCAGGTGTTGGACGGCGGCACGGATCTGCTGGAGTGAGATGCCGGCGTCGTGAAGGCGCTTGATCACCTTGAGGGTCAGGACGTCGCGGAATGAGTACCGCTGCAGATCATCGGAATCAGCAGTAGCGCTCCGCAGGCTCGGCTTTAGGAGTCCCGTGCGATCCCAGTGATCCAGCGTGCGGCGGGTGATCCCTGCGGCGTCACAGGCCGTTACCCCGACGAAACCCACACGAGTCAGCCAAGGAGAGGCGCCATCGCGGTTGAGGCGAGCGCGGAGGGCGTCCGCGAGGGCGTCCGCGTCTAACGTACAGGTCGGGCGCATGACTGGGGTGATGTCGCGGACGTAGATGTCCGTGTGTTCGTTGTCCGGAGACGCGGAGTCTCTCCGAGGGGTCTCACCGAGCATGAGCAGCCACGTGCCGTCGCCAACGGGCTCGATCTTGACCTCGAACTCGGATCGATCACTACGGCGAGCGTCCCGAGTGCTGCTCGTTAGAGATTCGACTACCCGAGCGGTTTCCAGCACTCGGCTCACTTCGGTTGGTTCAGTGCGGGAGATTAGCTCCTGGGCACCTTGTGATCCGAGTGAGGACTCGGCCATCAGGAGCGAGAAGTCCAGGCTCTCGTTGTTCGTCATCGTGCGTCCCCTCCCCTGTCGTCGTCGTTCAAGCTGGCTCTCTCGTCTCGTTCTTCGCGGAGGCGGCGTCGTACTCGGCCGACCGCCTCGGTGATGGCCGCGGGTGTTGAACCCTCTAGCTCAGCGATTTCGGCGTAGCTGTACCCGTCAGCTCGGTACCGGAAGATCCTGGCCATCCGTGGACTCAGCTCCGCCAGAATCGCGTCGCACCCGTCCTTGCTCATCACAATCCACTCAGGGTCTGTCAGGCCAGAGTCGAACGCGACTGCGAGGGACATCGAGGCGCTGGGCGGCCCGGAACACATGGGCTCGAGAACCTCGTCTTCACAGGGCTCGGCGCGACGGCTGAAGTCTCTCTGCCAGGCACGGAACCTGTTCGGGAACTCATTGCAAATGGCTCCCTCCATGAAGTAGGTCGCCAAGCTGGCCCCGCCCTCGGCAGACCAGCGACCCGTGACGAGCTCCCGTTCACGGAAACGCACGAGTGCCTGGGCTACGACCTCGTGCACAATCCCTTCGCGCTCATCCTTGTCAGCCATGAGGGCGCGGCGCTGCTTCTCGGTCACTGCCAGCCCGGTACCACGCGCAGCGAGCATCTCGAAGACAGCCCCGCTCGCCAGCCATCCGTTCAGCACGCTCAGTGCGTACGCGGTCATCTCGCTCTTCCACCGGTCGTAATTGGGGCCGACGAACCCCTCTGCCGCAAGTGCGTCGCGGAGACGTTGATCCGCCAGGCGGCGCTGGTGGGCATCCGTGACGCCCCCGGATGCCCGGGGCTTGTTGGTTGATCCATCGGTGTGTCCCACCGGTAGTCCTTTGGTAATGGGGCCGGACAGCGATGCTTCGTGGCTGCCCTGCCCGTACGCGCGTGCGGGTGTCGCTTCGGTCGTGAAGACCGATCGCTCATCGGTTTGCTGGTGCTCTCAGTTGACTTGTAGGTCTAGCACCCGCACAGATCCCACGGCCTCGGCGAAACAACTTTTCCCCACGTCTGCGTGGGTCCTACACCGGTCCTTGACCTACCAGTAGGCGAGCACCAACCAGAACGGCGCGGTCCGGGCAGGAGCCCGAGGCTGTCGGTCTCTCCCTTGTCGCAGGTCTGCCAGGGGCGGCGACCTGTCGTCGGGAAACCTGTGCAGCAGACCAGGGGGCGGCGGCGCCCGTGCAGGGGTGCCGCCGCCGAAGATCCTCAATCCTCACAACGGAAGAGAAATCAAACGATGGTAGATGAAACCGGGAGCCCCGTCTCCAGGCCGCCGTGGTGGCTTGCCCTGCTGGTCTTCAGCGGGTTGTGCGTACTCTTCGTGGCCATCAGCCGGTGGCTGCCTGGGCTGCCGCTGTGGCAGCCGGTCGTTCTCGCCGCGGGCGTCATGGTTCTGGTGCTGTACGGGCCGGAGATGGTCTCCAAGGTCCTCGCGGCTGGCTCCTGGCTCGCGGGTACTGGGTCGCGGGGCGAGGACCCTCGCGTATGAATCCACTGAGCGGGCCCGCCGGGGCCCGCCTCCCGGCGTACGACGTCTTCGATCGCGCCGCACTTGAGGGCGAACCACATCATCAGGGCCATCCAGACCTGCCCTTGGCCCTCGGGGTCGAACGGCTCCAGCTCGGGCGCGTCGACGACGGGATCGCTAGAGGCGAGCGCACAACTCAAGAGCACTCGGCGGCACGCTCGGTGCCCTCGGGAGGTCCGGGCCAACTCGGAGCGGGGGGAGCGCGACGGCGCCGCTGGCCTTAGTCGGCTAGGAAGGCGCTGAGGGCGTAGGCCGGGTGCCTGTCGAGGTTGTGTCGGCCTCGGTCGTAGCGACGGGTGGTGCGTGGGTCGGCGTGGCCAGCGGCGTCTTGGACGTCCTCCAGGGGGACGCCGGCTTCGCGGGCAAGGGTGACGAAGGTGTGCCGCAGAGAGTGAGGAGAGAGTCTGTCGGCGTGCTCGATGCCCGCGCGCCGGGCGAGGGACTGGATGGTCTTGTAGGTTGCGCCCTGATCCCACCGGCGCGCGGTCTTGGTGATGAAGATCGGCCCGGTCTCGCGGTCCGCGAGGTAGGCGTCGATGGCCTGGGCGGTCGAGGGTGCGAGTACGACATCACGCCGTGCCCCGCCCTTGCGGATGATCGAGAGCGTGTGATGTCCCCGCACGGAGCCGAGATCCTCGAGGTCCGCGCCGAGTGCCTCGTTGATCCGTAGCCCGTCGTGGAGCAGCAGCGTCACGAGTGCCTGCGAGCGCAGCGAGTGATCGCTGGCCGCCGCGAGGAGGGCCTTGGCTTCGCCGCGGTCGAGTCCCAGGGTGGGCGAGTCGGCCGGTGTGCTCGGTCGTTTGACGTGCTCGAGCGGGTTCTTCTCGATCACGGTCTCGGCCAGGGCGTACTTGTAGTACCCCGACAGGGTCGACATCCGCCGGCTGATCGTGGCGGGCTTGGCTGGTTTGTCGGGACGGGTGGCGAGGTGGCGGGCGTACCCGTCGACCGCGGCCCGGTTCGCCTCCAACGGGTCGAGGTGGAGCAGCTGACACCAGCCGAACCAGTCCTTGAGGTCGCGACCGTAGGCGCGGCGGGTGTGTGCAGCGTCGAAGGACAGCAGGTACCGCTGGGCGAGGATGACGGCCTGGCTCTCGCGTGGCGCATCGATGAGGGGATGGAGGAACGTATCGTGGATTCTGGTGAGCTCGTCGGTGGGGACGGGCTCACCAGTCGTCGTTTTTGGCGGCTGATCCGGAGTCGTCACGTATACATGATAATGACTCTTATCATGTCATACCTTCCAGCACGGCAGGCGGTTTCAATTCGCCTACCCGAAACGAGGTGATCGGGCGTGCTGAAAGATCAGGTTCGTCTCGGTGAGGGCAACATCCGGGATACTGCTCAAATGTTCGACAACGAACGTGTTCAGTGCGACAGAATCCGGCGCCGCGACATGGACGAAAAAGTCATACGCCCCACCGAGCAAGAAGACGTTGAGCACGCCAGGCAACTCAGAGAGATGTCCGAGGAAGGAGTTGAGCCTGTTCCTCGCCGTCGGCTGGATCCGTACGGCCACCATCGCCTGAAGCGGCCGCCCGGCCAGCGCCGGATCGATGTCGGCGTGAAACCCACGGATGACACCGCGCTCTCGTAATGCCCGGATCCGCGCGAGGCACGTCGAGGGCGCGATGCCCGCCTTTGCCGCGAGCGCGTTGTTTGGGACCCGAGCATCGATCGAAAGCTCCTCGAGCAGGATCTGATCCACATCGTCGAGGGATGCATTCTCGATCGTGCGGCGCTCCAACCCGCTCCGCGGTGTCCGAACATTGTTCGGTCGCCTGTTGCCTGTTCGGCTCGATTCTGAAGATTCAGGAGACACGGATCGATTCTAGAGAATTTTCGGCGGTTTTGTAGCGCTGCTGCGAACATTGTCTTCAGAATCGATGATATGAGAATCGGCGTACCCAAGGAAGTCAAGAACCACGAGTACCGGGTGGCGATCACCCCCTCGGGCGTCCACGAGCTGGTGGCCAACGGCCACGAGGTCTTCGTCGAGGCCGGTGCCGGCCTCGGATCCTCGATCCCGGACAGCGACTACGCCGCGGTCGGCGCCAAGATCCTCGGCGATGCCGACGAGACCTGGGGCAACGCCGACATGGTGCTCAAGGTCAAGGAGCCGGTCGCGGAGGAGTACCACCGCCTGCGCGAGGGCCTGACCCTGTTCACCTACCTCCACCTCGCCGCCGACAAGCCGCTGACGGAGGAGCTGCTGGCCAAGAAGGTCACCGCGATCGCGTACGAGACCGTCGAGCTGCCCAACCGGGCGCTGCCGCTGCTCTACCCGATGTCGGAGGTCGCCGGCTGCCTGGCGCCCCAGGTCGGCGCCTACAACCTGCTCAAGGCCCAGGGCGGCCGCGGCACCCTGATGGGTGGTGTCGGCGGTGTCGCCAACGCCAAGGTCGTCATCATCGGTGCCGGCGTCTCCGGGCAGAACGCCGCCAACATCGCTCTGGGGATGGGCGCGGACGTCACGCTGCTCGACACCGACCTGGAGAAGCTGCGGATGTCGTTCTGGCGCTACTCCAACCAGGTCCACGGACTCGCGTCGAACAAGCTCGCACTCGAGGAGCAGGTGCTCCAGGCCGACCTGGTCATCGGCGCCGTGCTGATCCCGGGCGCGGCCGCGCCGAAGCTGGTCACCAACGACCTGGTCTCACGGATGAAGCCCGGCTCGGTGCTCGTCGACATCGCCATCGACCAGGGCGGCTGCTTCGAGGACTCCCACGCCACCACCCACGCGGACCCGACCTACCAGGTCCACAACTCGACCTTCTACTGCGTGGCCAACATGCCCGGCGCGGTCCCCAACACCTCCACCTACGCGCTCACCAACGCGACCATGCCGTACGCCGTCGCCCTGGCCAACAAGGGCTGGACCCAGGCGCTGCGTGACGACGCCGCGCTCGCCAAGGGCCTCAACACCCACGCCGGCCAGCTGACCAACGCTCCCGTCGGCGAGGCGGTCGGGATCGACTCCGTCACGCTCGCGGACGTCCTCGGCTGACCTCCTGCCAGGCCCGGCCGCACACAAAGGAGGCGGGGGGCCTGGCAGGCTCCTCCGTTCGGCTCTTGCTCCGCTGGTCAGCAGAGCGGAACGTTGACAGCGAGCCCTCCTTGGGAGGTCTCCTTGTACTTCTCGGACATGTCGGCCCCTGTTTGGCGCATCGTTTCGATGGCCTGGTCGAGGCTGACGTGGTGGTTCCCATCTCCTCGCATGGCCATTCGCGAGGCGTTGATGGCCTTCACAGCGGCTATGGCGTTTCGCTCGATACAGGGAATCTGTACGAGTCCACCGAGGGGGTCGCACGTCAGCCCCAGGTTGTGCTCTAAGGCGATTTCAGCGGCGTTCTCCACCTGCTCGGGGTTGCCTCCAGCCAGTTCGGTGAGCGCAGCCGCGGCCATGGACGACGCCGAGCCGATCTCTCCTTGGCATCCGACCTCGGCCCCTGAGATGGATGCGTTTTCCTTGAACAAGACGCCGATGGCGGCGGCGGTCAAGAGGAATTGCGCGGTGGCTTTGGAGCGAGTCCGTTCGGAGGCTTGTGCGAAGGCAGGCAGATAGTTCATTGCGTAATGTAGAACAGCCGGGATGACCCCGGCGGCCCCGTTGGTCGGAGCGGTCACGACGCGACCTCCGGAGGCGTTCTCTTCGTTGACAGCGAGGGCGACCAGGTTGACCCAGTCGCTGGCCATGGCCGGGTTGCGACCCGGATCATCGCGACTGAGTGAGTCGAACCAGTCCTTGGCGCGCCTGCGCACCTTTAGCGGACCTGGAAGGAATCCAGTGCGCTGAAGGCTCTTGGCTACACAGTCATCCATGGCACGCCGAATCTGCTGCAGCCCCTCCTCGACTTCTGCTGGCGTCCTCTGTGTGAGCTCGTTGCGCCGCATGATCTCGCTGATCATGACGCCCCGCTCGCGACAGTGTTGGAGCAGTTCGAACGCCGAGGCGTACTCGACGGCAGCTGATCTCGTCGAGTCCAGGGACGTCGGGTGATGCGAATTGGCCGTCGGTACTGGGGCCTCGGCGTCGTCATCGTCATAGGGCTCGTCAGAGTCCCGGACGATGAATCCGCCACCGATCGAGTAGTAGGTCTCGAGATGGATGGTTTCGCCGTGAGCGTCCCGCGCGGTGTACCGAACTCCATTCGTGTGTCGAGCGAGCACTGTCGACGGCCGAAGAGTTATGTCCTTGTCGAAGTTGAACTTCACTGGAAGGTGCCCACCAAGGTGCAGGCTTCCGCTGCGCGTGATCTCAGAGATGAGCGTGTCGTACTCATCGGGGTCGATCGTCTCTGGTCGGACTCCGGTCAACCCGGCAGCAGCTGCGGCCAGTGTGCCATGACCGCGGCCGGTAGCGGCGAGCGAGCCGAATAGGTCAATCTGAACACGATCGACGGTTTCCGGTCTTAGGCCCCGGAGCAACCGTGAGGCGAAGTCTGCGCCGGCGCGCATCGGCCCAACCGTGTGGGAACTCGAGGGGCCGAGTCCGATACTGAAGAGATCGAAAACGCTGATCATGCAGGTCCTTCCTACGGACGTCGTTGCCCCCGCCCGAGCTACGGCGACGACCGAAACAGGCGGGGCACCCGAATTAGGCCCTGAGGTGGTCGACCAATTCGGCGATCTGAAGCAACGGGCTGCCGCCGATGATCGACCGTTGGAGCTTGTCGCGGTCCTCGGCCCGCATCTTGGGCGTCAGGAGCCGATCGAACTTGTTCCGCACTTCTTGTTCTGAAAGTCCGAAGTCGTGTGGTCGCGAGTGGTCGTCCTCTCGCACGGGCAGACACATCACGTGACCGTTGTCCAGGGTCAGACGGATCTGGCGATCTTGGCCGACTGTCACCTCGATCCGATGCATCATGTGTGCTGCCGCTTCGAGCGACTGCGGGCTCACCCATGCTGGCCCGGGTTCGACGCCTAGGACGAGCATGGCGCTGAGGGTTCGGATGCTGAAGGCGACGTCGGCGGGTCCGAGCACCTGTGTCTCAGCGAACTTCTGCAGATCGGGGGGGCCTTGGATCTGTATGTGGTGGACGCTCCGCTCATGGGGAAGGTCGCCAAGTCCCGTTTCAAGTGCCAGGAGGTATTGCTGGGTGTGCCAGCAGGCTGGAAAGCGTTTGAACCCGGTGCGCAGCACCGCGGGTTCGGTCACCTCAGCGAATGCTTCTTCCCAGAGCCAACGGTCGCTACCTGCCATGCGCCAGAATCCCGAGGGACCGTCGAGTGCGTCGAGAATCCCGCCGGCGCCTGCGTCCACGAGGTCTACGGCAAGGATGCCCGCTGCGGCGCTCCATCCTGCATTGTTCTTGACCGTGGGGACCGGACGTTCGTACCACTTGCCAACGAAGGGCACTGTCGAGTGGGTGGCTGCGACTCCCATGACACGCCTGAGGCGGTCGGGCGACGAGTCAGTGATCACGGCGGCCGCCAGGCTGGCTGCGATCGCTTCGAACGCACCGGACCCACGCACCTGGCTCAGCCGGCCAGAAGAAGGGTTGGCGGCGGTGGTCAGCAACCAATGTGCCTCGTAGCCGACCGCGACGGCCTTGAGCAGGCGCTCCAACGTGGCGTCGGCCCTCTCGCCCGCAGCAAGAGCTGCGGCAACGATGGGCGCACCAGGGTGACCGCGCAGCATGTCGTCGTAGTCCAGCCCATTCGCGGCGGCACCGTTGAGGTATGCCGCCAGCACTGCCGGTCGTCGCTTCCCATCGGCGGTCATCGCCTCTGGTATCCCGGCGATCGAGGCCATCACCGCATAGTGCGGCTGCACATGTCCCAGGGTTGCCCCGACGTGTGCGCACGCTAGATGGTCGAGGACGCAATGCCGGGCACGGCGCTCCACTTCGTTCGCGAGGGAACCGCGCGCGATGTTGTCGCAGTGTTCGGCGAGTGACCTTGTGGCGTCTTCGGTGATCACCGCCCCTGCTTCGATCACTGTCCCGGCTTCGCGATGTTGAGGCCGTCGCGGGACAGGGCGATTTCGCCGCCGATGATGACGAGCCTGACGTCCGCGGGGCTCTTCTGTGCGGAAACCACGACGTCGGCGAGCTGGCCGGCTTTGAGCTGTCCACGGTCGGCCCCGATACGGGGGATGGCTTTGCCGACGTTTCCGGTGGCCATCGCCACGGCCTCCTGGAGGGTGGCCAAGCCGACACGGGAGATGGCGTCGACCATCTCGAACATGCCGTCCCAGTGGCCAGCCGCATAGTCGGTGGCGATGATGTCGATAAGATCCGCCTGCATCAGAGCGATGAGGTGTTCGGGCGTGTCGTGCAGTTCCTTGCGGCCCCACGCGTCGAACGTGTCGACCTCTACGAAGCCGCCCTGGTCCTTGACGTATCGTGCGTTGGCCACTGACTCCTCGGCGCTGAACGTGCCGTGGTTGGTGTGGCCACCGATGAAGAGCGTCCCCGCGATCCGCGCCGCCTCTCGTGCCGCCTCGTCAGAGGCAGCAGAGTTGTGGACGAGTGTGGGAACTCCGAGGTCAACGGCCAACTGCGCCGAGACCACCAGACCGTCCAGAGCCACCTGGATACTTGGCATCACTGACTCTTCGATGAGGGTGATCATCTTGTCGACGTCGATGCGACCGTTCAGACCGTACTTGAGGAGAAGCTCCTCAAGCTTGTCCCGGTCAGGGTTTCCTGGTCGGATGTGTCGGCCCAGCACCGCGTACTTCAGTTCCTTCGATGGGTTGGGGCCCAGTCGAACTCCTGTAGCTTCCTCGATGGCGGCGGGAATGTACATGTAGTCCTGGCCGCCACCGCCAAGCGTCATGCCTGCCCCAACCTCGCCGATGACGACAGCACCGCTTTCGACCATCTGAGCGGCAGTCGCAGCCCGGTGCTCGTCTCTCAGAGCTGTGCCGTCCGATGCGTCCGCAGCTGCGAACATCGGCTCGAAGTGGACCGTGCTGCTCTCCACGCGCACTGACTGCCGGCCCTGGACTTGGGCAGTCTCCTCCGGGAGCTTGAAGCCGTCGAGATCCACGACGGTCGTATGCCCTTGGCTGAGGTGGCGGCGGAGATTGCCCAGCGCCTCTTCCACGGAAACTCCGGGGGTTCCGCTAGCGAACCTCGGCCCGGGTGCCACGGCGTGCACGTGCGCGTCGATGGCTCCGGGCATGAGAAGCCTGCCTTCGAGGTCGATGACCGTGTCGTCTGCGCCGCCGGTGTAGTTGTCGGGGCCGACTGCTGCGATGCGATCGCCCTCGATCAAGACCGAGCCGTTGTACGGCGCCGTTCGGCCATCGCCGTTGACTACGAGACCGTTGTTCAGGATGAGCATTGGGGTGCCTTTCAGAGTGTTAGAAGCGCTGCAAGCGCGGATCGAGGCGGTCACGCAGTTGTTCACCGAAGACGTTGACCAGTACGAGGGTGATCAGCAGTGCCGCGCCCGGGAAGGTTGCGATCCACCACTGGTTGGCGAGGAAGGCTTCGCCAGCTGACGTCATGCCTCCCCACGACGGCGTGGGCGGCTGAACGCCGAGGCCGATGAAGGACAGGGAGGCCTCCATGTACATCATCATTCCGACGTCGAGGCTGGCGTAGACGATGATGGATGGTGCGATGTTCGGCAGCACGTGCTTGCGGAGCACCCTGATATGGCTGGCGCCCAAGAGCCTCGCGCCGTTGACGTAGTCGAGGTTTCGGATCAACAGCACTTGGCCTACCACCAGCCGCGTGTAGAGGATCCATCCAGTGATGCCGAGCACCAACACGACGTTGGTGAATCCGGGTCCGATTGCGGCGATGATGCCGAGGGCAAGGACCAGGCTCGGCAGGGCCATCTGCACGTCACCGAGACGAAGCACGATGGAGCGGATGGGACCACCGAAGTAGCCGGCGACAAGCCCGATCACGACGCCGGCGACCATGCGCACGAGGACCGCGAGCACGCCCACGACGATCGATACGCGTGCGCCGTAGATTATGCGGCTGAGCAAGTCGCGCCCCAGGTCGTCTGTACCCAGTGGATGGGCCCACGTTCCGCCGTTGAAGATCGGCGGCGCCAGGCGATCAGAGAGTGATTGGGCGGTCGGCTCGTATGGTGCGATCCAGGGGGCGATGATGGCGATTAGCGTGATGAGGGCTAGTCCCGCCGCTGGGATGTAGAACTGCCACTTGGAGCGGCGTTTTGTGTTCATGCCTTGACCTTGTCTCGGGTGCGAACGTCGAGCACGCCATAGAGAGCCTCGACGACGAGGTTGGTGATGAGGACCAGGCCGCCGATGACGAGGATGTACGCGAGCACCACGGGCATGTCATTGCTGGTAATGCTGTGCACGGCCTGCCTGTTGACGCCTGGCCAGCTGAACACCGTCTCGGTGATCACCGTCCCGCCGTAGAGCTCGCCTAGTTGTAGGCCGATGACGGTGACGACGGGGATCGCGGCATTCCTCAGCGCGTGAAGAAGCACCACTCGACGTCGCGGAAGGCCCTTTGCCCGTGCTGTGCGGACGAACTCTGAGTCCATGATCTCGACCATGCTTGAGCGCAGAAGTCGAGCGAAGGTGCCGACTTGAAAGGCGCCAAGTGCCAACGCCGGCATCACCAGATACTCCAGGCCACCGCCGCCGGATGCAGGAAGCCAACGTAGCTTCACAGCGAACAACAAGATCATCACGATGCCGAGCCAGAACAGCGGGATGGACTGGGTGAAGACAGCTGCAGAGATGACCAGCCGGTCGAATCGGGATCCGCGGTAGACGGCCGCCAAGATCCCCACCGGAATGGCTATCAACAGCGCCACGAGAAGCGAGGCGGCGATGAGGGTCAGCGTTGCTGGGAGGCTGGCGAGGATTACCTCCAAGGCCGGTACGCCGTGACGGTAGGAGAAGCCCAGATCGCCTTGAACGGCGCGGCCCAGCCACGACAGATACTGCACTGGCAGGGGGCGGTCGAAGCCTTGGGCTTCGCGGAACGCTTGGATCTCCTCTGGAGTGGCGTCCGGAGACGAAAGCTTGGCGGCCGGATCACCAGCCAGAGCGAGTAGTCCGAAGACCACTATGGAGAGGCCCAAGAGGACCAACACACTATGGAGGAGGCGTCTCAATACTCGAAGCAACATAGGAAGCGCCTCAGGACTTCTTGGCGTTCCAGAGCCAAAGCTTCTGGTCGCTTCGAGGCGTGAACGAGACCTGGCTGGACCTGGCGTACGTGTCCACCGACGAGTAGAGGAAGAGAACCGGAGCGGCTTCATGGAGCTCCACCATGAGCTCGTCGTAGATCTTCTGCCGCGCGACCTCACTCTGCTCCCCGCGCGCCTGGGTGATGAGCTGATCGGTCTCGGGTGAGTTGAAGTAGAGACCACGTCGTTTGGAGTCGAACGTCAGCCCCATGCAGAAGTCCGCGTCCAGGGCCAGGCTCGAGCAGCCTGCCATGTACATTTCGTTGGCGCCCATCTTCTTCTCGAGGAAGGTGTTGGGGAAGTAGTTGGCATCGGTCTTGAGGCGCACGTTGATGCCGACCTTCTTGAGTTGTTCTCCCACAGCCTGCCAAGGGAGGTTGTTGACGGCCTTGTCGTTGTAGATGGTGAGTGTGAGCCCATTCGCGAAGCCCGCCTCGCTGAGGAGTTGCTTGGCTTTCTCCGGGTCGTACGGGTAGGGCGTGACGGCGGGGTTGTACCCGAAGACGGCCGGCGTGGCGAGCTGTCCACTCGGCAGGCCTGCGCCCTTCAGCAGGTCAGTGACGATCGCCTCTTTGTCGATGGCGTAGTTGAGCGCCTGGCGGACTCGGGGATCCTTGGTCGGTCCCTCGAAGGAATTCATCTGCACGAAGAAGCTGCGAACTCCAGGCACCGTGGTGACTTCGAAGTCGGGGTTCGACTTCAAAGACTCGACGAGGTCGGGACTCACGTACGGGACCATGTCGATCTGGCCGCTCTCCAGGCCTGCCAGCGCCGTGGCGGGCTGGCTGATGAAGCGCCACACAACCCGGCTGACCTTCGGTTCGCCGCGCCAGTAGTCGCAGTTGGCGTCCATTGTCAGGTGGTCGCCCTTCACCCACTCGGAGAACTTGAAGGGGCCGCTTCCCACGGGGTTCGTGGCGAACTTCGCGTTCCCCAGTTCGTCGGTCGCGGCCTTGGGGGTGATGTAAAGCAGCGACGCTAGGGTCTTGACGAAGCTCGCGTCCGGCTCGATCAGCTTGAAAGTGACGGCATGTTCCCCGTCAGCCTTGATCGATGCGATGTTGCTGACATAGGTGGTCTGCTTCGACGCAAGCTTCTTGTCCTTGGTGATGCGATCGAACGAGTTGATGACGTCGGCGGAAGTGAACTTGCTTCCGTCGTGGAACGTCACGTCGTCGCGCAACGTCATCTTGTAGGTCGTCGCGTCCGGCTGGGTGTAGTCGGCGGCGAGGTTCGGGACCGGATCGAGATCCTCGTTGAGTGTGAAGAGCCCGTCGTACAGATTGGCACTGACCTGCGCTGGTACGACGAGGGTGTCGTAGTTCCCATCCAAGCTGGTGGGCTCCTCGGGAAGCGAGATGGTCAAGGTCTTGCCATTGCCACACTCAGCGTTGGTACTTGATTCTGCCCCAAACAGCGAACAGGCACTTAGCGAACCCAGCGCAAGGACGGCCACCACGCCGAGCGCGGATACGACTAAGCGGCGCCGCGGCAGCGCCAGGTCGGGGGGCGGTGAGGGGTGGTTGTTCACGGCTTATCTCCTTGGGAATGGGCGAAGGGTGACCGAACGGGGGCCTACTCAAATGAGAGGCCGTGGTCGCTCAGCCGACGCCTTGACGTTCGAACCGGTACTGGCTGGCAGCCACGAGCTGCTTGGTATATGCATGTTGGGGACGGAAGATGACGTCCTCTGTTGAGCCGTGCTCCACCACCTGGCCGCGACTCATGACGACCGTGTAATCGGCTAGGTGGCGGATGACGCTCAAGTCGTGCCCGATGAACACGATCGAGAGGCCGGATCGGGCGCGCTCAGCGAGCAGTACGTTGAGCACGTGTGCCCGGATCGACACGTCGAGCGATGACACCGCTTCGTCGCAAACGAGCAAGTCGGGCTCGACGGCTAGGGTCCGGGCGATGGCGATACGTTGCCGCTGGCCTCCGGAAAACTGGTGGGGGTAGCGGCGGCGCAGTTCCGGGTCGATGCCGACGCGGTTGAGCAGCTCGCAGACCTTGGCGTCACGTTCTGACTTACTCTTGGCGGATCCCCGGATGTCGAGGCCTTCCGCGACGAGGTCATCGACCCGCATTCGAGGATTCAGGGAAGCGTTGGGATCCTGGAACACCATTTGGATGGACCGTGGTGCTGTGTAACGTCGACGGCCGGGAACGGGGAAGACCTCGACTCCGTCATAGACGATCGTTCCTTCGCTGGGGCGCTCAAGGCCGACCAGAGCGCGGGCCAACGTGGTCTTACCGGACCCAGACTCCCCCACCACGCCGAGGATCTGCCCCTTCTTCACCTCGAGGTTCACCGCGTCCACCGCTGTTACAGCGGCTGCCTTCCGCCCGACCTTGCCGTGCATACCGAAACGCACGCTCAGTTCACGGATCTTCAGTACCGACGCACCGTCTCCTGCATAGGTTGTCCCATAACTGACCGGTTCCGCGTCGTCAGCAGGATGCACAGGCTGTTCGGGTGAGCCGGCCTGCTCATGATCACGAGCGGTTAGCAGATCTTCGAGGGCCTCGGCGTGTCGCAGTGCCGCATCCTCAGGGGATGGACTGCTCGCGTCGTCATCACCGTTGCGCATCGCGTCGAAGATGCGCTCGTCGACGCCGACAAATTGTTGGACCCGCTCCCCTAGCAGGTCGGGCGACGATCCCAGAAGTGCCTTGGTATATGGGTGCTTCGGGGCTTCGATGATCTGGGCCGTCGATCCTTCCTCGACGACACGGCCACCGTGCATCACGAGGATGCGGTCTGCAAGGGAGCCAACCAGGTTCAAGTCGTGACTGATGAAGAGCATGGCGGCGCCTGTACGGTCTCGAACATCGCGGAGCAGGTTGATGACCTGACCCTGGATGATCACGTCCAGCGCGGTAGTCGGCTCGTCGGCGATGATCACCGACGGGTCACAGCAGATGGCCATGGCGATCATGACCCTCTGCCGCATGCCACCTGAAAGCTCGTGCGGGTACTGGCGGGCACGCTGAGCGGGGTTGCTGAGACCCACAGCCTCGAAGAGCTCTACGGCCCGCTTGCGGCCTTGACTTCGAGGGGTGTTCTTGTGGGCTCGCAAGGTCTCGGCAATCTGATCCCCACACGTCATCAGTGGGTTCAGGGCTGCCTGGGGGTCTTGAAATATGTAGCCGACGTCCCGGCCGCGGATCTGACGCAGTGCCCTGTCGCTTCGCCCGAGCAGCTCCTGGCCGCGAAGTTGAACCGAACCGCCCGTCATCGCTTGTGTCGGGCCCAGCCCGCACAGCGACAACGCGCTCATCGACTTGCCTGACCCCGACTCGCCAACAACGCCGAGAATCTCCCCAGGAGCCAGCGTGTAGCTCAACCCGGCAACGGGTGTCGTCATACCTGCCTCAGTGGGGATCTCGACGGTCAAGTCTCGAACGGAGAGCAGGCTCGGCTCGCCTTCACGTCGGGCCGCCTCAACTGATGTTGGCAGTGGCTCGTCTGCGGGTCCCGCGGTCGTTGTCTCTGAGCGCATGTCGCTCATCATGACCTTTTGGGGGCAGGGCAAGTCAAGGATTCTGTGTAACTAGTTTCACAAAATTTATTGGCGACAGCCTTGAAAGCATGAACGAGCCATGAAACGGGAGCAGGAGAGCGGACCCAACGGGCCAACCCACAAGCTCGGGTACGCGCTGAGATGCACCTGACTCAGGCACCACGGCAAGTCGGGCGAACGAGCCCCGCTCTCGGCGCATCCGTCAGCCGATCGCTTGCCGCCGGGGCTGGCTGCACACGCCAACACCCCGATACCGCCCGCGGCCGCCCCGCATTTGATCAGGTCGAGGCGCGCACCGTAAGACCTGGCGCGAGCATCCTCGTCACCGAGGCCTCGGGCTCGTCGATGATTAGTTGCGCTGCTTGCGTGGCGATCTCAAGCGCCGGCTGAGTGACGACAGTGAGCGGTGTTTTCAGATGTGCCGCCCAGGGAAAGTCATCAAACCCGACGAAGGCGACGTCGTCCGGGATGCTGATGCCCATGTCGGCGAGCTCTTGATAGGCGCGCAAGGTGGCGATGCCGCTTGTCGCGAAAACCGCGTCGATGGGGCGTCCTGCATCACGACCGGCCTCGATGACTGCCCGCAAGCCGTCTGCAGGCTCCTCCAGGGAGCTCAGCTCTGTGATGTGTTCCTCGGGTATGTCGACATGGTCTATGCGTGCCGCAGTGCGTATGCCGCGCGATCGCTCACGCTGGGTCAGCGACCATGCCGACTGGGTCACCACGGCCACGTTTGATCGCCCTCGGTCGCGCAGATGCTGCCACGCCAGGGCTCCAACCGCTTCGTCATCCACGCGGACACTGTGAACCCGAGGATGTGGAAGCGCGACGGGACGTGTGACAAAGACGACCTGCGTGCCGTGGTCGGCCAGCCGTCCTAACGCTGCGTGATCGATCGGGTCATGGCCCGAGGTGATCACAAGCCCCCGCATACGCTGCGCATCCATGGCTCGCAAGACCGACGCTTCACGATCGGGGTCTCGAGCCGCGCTCGCGAGGAACACCAGGCCACCGTGCTCGGTGACCACCGACTCCACACCTCGCATCAGGTCGACGTAGTACGGGTTACGCAGGTCCGCCACGAGAAGGCCGACACTGTTGGAACGGCCCGTGAAGATCGCGCGGGTCAGGTCGCTCGGGTTGTAGTCAAGCTTCTTGATTGCCTGCATGACCTGGGCCTGTTTGGCCGGACTCACCTTCGCGGTGCCACTCAGAACTCGCGACACCGTCGCGGTAGACACACCCGCGAGCCTCGCTACGTCCCCAATGGTAGGTCGACGTCGCCCCGAAGCCGATGAGCCCGAGGCCAGGGCATCCAACTGCTGCCGCGACTGCACGCGATGACCCTAGCACCGCCAACGCTCCGGAATAAGCGGACCAGCATCACCCTCTTGCGCATAGTCGAGAAAAGTATGAAACTAGTTACATTGCGAGCTCTTCTATTCGCCCGAGCCCGCAATTCCCGCACCCGCACCATCGAGCCGTGTCCGGGTGATCACCCATGGAGGTTTCAACTTATGAAGACAGTCATCGTCGGCGGCGGAATTCTCGGCACTGCCCTCGCCTACAGACTCTCAACCGAAGGAGTGGAGGTGGAACTGTTCGAGGCTGGCCAGATCGGCGCCGGAACCTCGATGGTCGGCACCGGATGGTTCAACTCCGGCGGCAAAGAGCCCTACGAGTACCACCTACTCAACGTGAGCGGCATGGCCGAGCACGCAACCGTCGCCCGCGAGTTCGGCTACTCCCCCTGGTACCACGCGGACGGAAACCTCGAGTGGGCAACCCCGGAGAAGGCCGACAAGCTCGCCGCGCACGTCGAGCGCCTTCGGTCCTGGGGATACCCCGCCGAGCTCCTCTCCCCCAAGCGAATCAAGGAGATCGAGCCTTACCTGAGCATCCCTGGTGAGGTCGACAAGATCGCCTACTATCCGTGGGAAGGAATGTCGGACCTGCCGCAGCTCATTGGGGAACTGGCACATCGAGCCGCAGCCAACGGGGCGGCGATCCACACGAACACGCCGGTCGAGTCGGTCACGACCGAGGGCGATCGCGTCACTGGCGTGGTACTTCTGAACGGCACGACGATCTCGGCCGACGTGGTCGCAATCTGCACCGGCCGCTGGTCCGACGAAGTGGTCAAGTCCGCCGGCGTGCAGCTCCCCATGGCCCCCAGCCTCGGGTTCAACATCTACACCGGCCCTTCCCCCATCGTGCTGAAGGCCTTCGTCCATACCCCTGACGTCAACCTGCGACCCGAAGGCGCCGGCCGCGTCCTTGCCCGATCGCCGGAGTTCGACAATTCCGTTGCGATCGACGCGGCCCTCGACCCGATCCCCGACGTCGGCAAGGAAATCCTCGCCCGCGCCGTCAAGTACCTCCCCGGCCTCGACGGGGCTGCGATCGAGGGCGCCCGCGTCGCTTACCGCTCGATCCCGGGCGACTCCCACCCTGTAATCGGCCAGGTGCCTGGCCGCGAGGGGCTCTACCTGATGGTCACCCACAGCGGTGGCACCCTTGGTCCCTTGCTGGGCCGCCTCGCCGCCAGCGAGATCGCCCATGGCGAGCTTGACTCGCGACTGTCCCTGTTCCGCCCCGAGCGAATCGTGACGGTCTGAGCATGCTCGTCATCAAGGGAGCGTCCACGCAGGCCATCGCCGCCGCAGCGGCCGCAGCAGCGCTCTCCGGAGAGGCGGTGGCACTCGACCCCTCGTCGAGCGCCACCGCCCTACCCCGAACGCTTGTCTCCGGCACCCACCACGTGGTCCTACCCAACGGAAGCGATCACCAGATCGAATTGATCGTCGGGCCCGCACCAGACGCCGACATGATCTTGCTGTTCGCTTCCCCGTACGATCTGCATCACCGAGGACCCCACCTGGCCGCCGCATGCAGTTCAACCCCCACTGTCTACGCTCCGGCCACTTTCGCCGGATGGGCTGCTTTGGTCGGCGCACGCGAAATCTCGCCCCTGCTCACCGGGGTCCTGGCAGGCTTCCCCGCAGTCGGCGACGTAACCGAGGACCGCATCCAGATCCGAGGCATGAAAAAGGGACTCCCGTTGGGAGGGGTCACTGTGGAATCCGCCGCTGTGCTCGCACGCAGCCTAGAGCCGTACCTCGATTCCGTTGTCCCAGTCACCGCGGCCGAGGCCGAGCTCTCAAGCTCGAACGTTGTTCTTCACGGCCCCCTGCTCTTGGCCCACCTCACGGACCTAGCTGATCCGGAAGCTCCACCACAAAAGCTGTACAGGGGAAGCCCCGTCCGTACTGGCTCCCTCTACGCCGAAGCAGTCGACCTTGAACGTGTCGCCATAGGCCGTGCCCTCGGGATCGAGTTGGCTACCGCGTTAGATCTTGCCCTCGCCTTCTACCGTGACCAAGGCATGGCCGGGACATCGCTGGGCGAGGCGCTGGAGTCCTTCCCGGGCTTTTCGTCGACACCCGCGCCCATCTCGTTCGACCACCGCTACATCGAAGACGACGTGATCTACGGCCTAGCTGGCTGGGAGTCCCTTGGTGCATCACTCAGGGTGAGCACACGCGCCATCACCGCCGTCACCGAGACACTCTCCATCGCGAGCGGGCGCGACCTGCGGACCATGGCGAAAGCCCTTACCGACACATTCCTGCGGGAATTGCCTTCGAGCTCGCAACCCGCGACTCGCTGACTCGATGCACGAAGGTACTCGAACCGTCACGCCAGGCTTCGATATCGAACGCCCGCGCAACTGGGTCACGACGCACCCATGAGGTGCCCTTCTGACCCACGGTCGTAGAACCAATGGGCCCATACCAGTCAATCTCGGTATCGGCCTCACGGTGGCACTTACCATGCACCATGGCGAACCGGCTCGTCATTGACGTCAACGCTCACTAGCGTGGCTCAAGGATCCGATCCTAAGGGGGAGACGTTGATCGACTACGACACCACCAGCCTGCCGTTCAGCCTGGCCGAGTGGTCGACCTTTCTCGCCGCCGTCGACGCAGCGTCACCCTCGGACGAGTCTGACTGGATCGAGTTCAAGGCCAACCTCAATCTGAGCAAGCGGGTTGAGCGGCCAGTGCTCGCAAAGGCCATCATCGCCTTTGCTAACCGCGAGGTCAACCGCGCCGCGGCGCACCTCGGCGGTCGTGCCGTGATCACTGTCGGGCTGGAGCCGGGGAAGGTCGTCGACGTGCCGATCGACCCGGCGGACCTGACGAACTGGCTCGAGCCGTTCCTCGGCGACCCGTCCCCCCGGTGGACTGCGCAGTATCACCGCCATCAGGGCAAGCAGGTGCTGGTCATCATCGTCGATGCGCCGCGGCCCGGCGATCCGATCTACTGCATCACCAAGGCCGGCGGCGACCCGGACCCTGGGAAGAAGGGGATGGTCCGAGCGGGCGACATCTACGTGCGTCGGCTGGGGAAGTCCGAGCTCGCCTCCCCAGCTGACCTCCAGGTGCTGATGGCCCGGCTGACAGCCACGGCGGGCCCCGCCTTCAAAGTCGCCGTCTCGGCGACCGTGGATCCCGGGATCACACGCTTCACCGCTTCGCCGACGTGGCTCAAGGACTGGATCGCAGCCGAAGAGCTACGGCTCCTCGCCGCGCTGACACCCCCGCCCCCTGAGGGGCGACACCCCGTCTCAGTGTACGAGCAGCGGAGCTTCATGGCCGCGAGCCAGGTCCTCCGGAACGTGAACTTCAACCCGTCTCCGTTCGAGACCAAGCACGCGGAGACCCGTACCGAGGAGGAGTACAAGGACGAGGTTCGGAGGTACCTCCAAGACTGTCTGGTCGCACTCCCCCTCGCCCTGCCCGACCTCCACAAGGCGCTCTCCGCGCCGGTGGAGCTCGACGTGCAGAACCTGACCGAGGAGAACTTTCACCAACTCGAAGTCCAGGTCCATCTGGAAGGCGACGTCGAGGCGTTCGACGAGGTGCCGTTGTTCGAAGGTCTCGACCCGTACGTCCCCGCACGGCCGCGTCCCTGGGGCCCCTGGGTTGAGAACCGAATGCCCAACCTCGGCGGGATGCGGTACGAGTTGCCTACCATCGACCACCGAGTCACCGGCCCGTCTCCCCGGATCGAGAACGGAGGCAGCTCGACCGTAACCTTCCCTCCGATCGACCTGAGGCCACACTCCTCGGCCAGCCTCTCCGCAGGCCTCATTGTTGTCGCCGGCGACAGCCTTCGCGGCGAGGTCACGGCCACTTGGACAGCCACGGCTACGAACATCCGGGGCCGAAGCACAGGATCGGTCGCTATACCGATCGCGGCGAACGATGTCGATCTCACTCCCTTCCTCGCCTATGGATCCACACTGACCATCGACACGGAGGATGACGATCTCTAGCCCAACTGAGCATCCCGACGATCCTTGCGTCGGCCAGCTGTGACCATGCGGGTGCAGCCCGCCGTCTCGGACCTTCCGGCAACGCCATAGGGCATCGCGGGGGCGCCGCGCCGCGGAGACACCCGAGCGACACCGTCGGAATGTCGCTGCTCCATGAGACACTGGGAACAGACGTTCGATCGACGAGCCTCCCAGAGGATTTCGTCGCAATGCGCGGCCTGCGGCCAATCGCCGCAGGCTGCCCTGTGTTCCGGGGGGAACAAACGGTGGAAAAAGACTCACCATCGGCCATAGTCGTGGCCGCAGAACACAACCCGTTCGTCGTACCGGCCCAGCGGCGTTCGCGGGTCGCGGGCGAGCTGCGATCGATCGGCGAGAAGCGACTGGCCATCATGCGCATCTCCTCGGTCGCCGTGGCCATGGTCGAATGGGTCGTGGTGATGTGCCACGCGGTGATGGACGACGAGAACGACACGGACATCTTCGAGCGGCTCGACGCGGCGATGACGGCCCTCGAGGCCGAGTCCGACGTGACCTTCGAGGAGGTCATCACCATCAGTGAGTCCCAGATCGACGCGATCGTGAATCACGTCGCCCGGCCCGAGACACGGAAGTTCTACCGCCAGCTGCTCGGCGCTGCCGCGTACGACCGACTGGCACAGGCGGTCAAGGATGATTCCGCCACCGTGCTCGCGGCCACGCAGCGTGGCCTCACCCTGGCGCGCCCGATGGTGGTCGCATTCCAAGACTCCCTCTCCGTACTGACCGCGAACCAGATTGCAGCCATGGGTCTTGGAGCGCCCACGGATCCGGCCGCAGCGCTAATCCGCGCCGTGCTGCAGCTCGACAAGGTCATCGCACATGTGCTGGATGCGATGGAGCGGGACGCCCTAGATCGGCTCTTCCCCACCGATGACGATGTGGATCTCGACGCCGACGCCGTCCTGCAGGCGATCGAGGAGATCAGACCCCTCGTCTCTCAGGATCTGCAGCGGCGGCTGAGCCTGGTGAACGATGCTCTGACTCGCAAGGTGCTCGGCGCGCGGGACGCCTTGGACCACTCCGCCGACGGCCCAGCCCAGGCCGCGAGCAGCCTCGTCGAGTTGATCGACCAGTCCCTTCGCTCTCAGCTCAAGGGGGTCGACGTCGTCGGCTGGGTACAGGCCAAGTACCCCGGCTCGACCCGGGATCTGATCTACGAGAAGGATGGCGTGCTGCGTCCTGCCAAGAGGGCGGAGGTGTTGTGCCTCGTCTACGGTCCGGACTCCTCTCCCGACAAAGTCGAACCTTTCCGAGAGGCCGCGGTGGCTTCGCTGGTCACTGCACGTCGGGCGCTCGAGAAGGTCAAGCACGAGGATGCCGACCCCGTGGGAGATCGCGCGGTCGTCGAGGAGATGATGCGGGCCGTTCACGGGGCCTTAGGTCTGACCTTCCGCTTCGCCGCCATCCGAATGTCCAGCTCGGAACTCGACGCTGCGGCCGGCGTGTTAGCAACGCCCTCACTGCACGCGGGCGAGCTCAGTGCCTGAGGGGCTGCCCACACCCGCGGTCATCGGCCACGACCTGGCCGTCGCTCGTCTCCACGCTGTTGCTCAGCCCCGGGTGCAGCGCTGGGTATCGCCGGCTGGCTCTCCGACTCTAGAGGTGCGCCAGTCGGGGAACCGTCAGGGCGACGACCGTGCGCGGCGCGCGATGCGGCCTCCCGCGCGGCCTCGGTCATCTCCTCCGGTGAAGCCACAGGCGTCCGTTCCTGCCCACGGCGCTCCCGCAGGATCCGTTCAGACTCGCTCTCGCTCGGGGTCCGCGCACCCGTCGTCGACGCGGTATCGGTCTGCGCGGTCGAGACGTACCGCTCAAGCTCTCTCAGCACGGGCAGCGCGCTGTTGCGGAGTGCAGCCGCGGCGGCATGCTCGCCGCGAGCCTGTCGGGCGTCGCTGATCGCGTCTGTTGCACGCGTGATCTGTTGGATGACGGCGAACCATCCGGCGTGCTTGTTCGATCCCCCGGCCCGGAGGGCGAGCTGGATGTGACGGGTTGCCTTCTCCGCACCGCTGAGCCCAGTCGGTACCTTCGGCTCCGGGAAGGGCGTTGTGTCCCAGGTGTCCTCGAGTGTTTGGCGAGCGAAGATGTCAGCTGCCCGACCAGCGTGCGTCCTGAACTCCGTACCTCGGCCGGTCGCCAGCACTGTGGCCGTACCGGTGACGCCAGCTGCGGCGTCGTTCCAGGCGGCCTTGTCGTGTGGGTCCAGCCCAGCTAGGTGCTCGTTGAAGTTGCGCAGGTTCTGCGTGGCGGCGGTGAGATCGGCGTCGACGTCGCCCGATACCTGCAGTGGGTCGAGCTTGGTGGCGTCGCCGGCCCACAAGTCACGGGCCAACTGTGCGGACTCAGGTGTCTCGGTCCAGTTCTTCCGCAGCTTCGACAGCGTCAGGTCAGAGGCGAGCTTGCTCGCGGTGAAGCCCACTCCCCCACGCAGCCCGACCTTGTAGCCGGTGACGTGGTCTCGGTTGCCGGGCTCCCAGCGGGCGGCCTCGATGCGTACGCCGCGGTGCGAGAGGACGTTGTTGATGAACTCGCTCTCGGTGCTCGACTGCTCGGCCGCGCCGCGGACGATGCGCTGCAGGATGACGCGGTCCGGCTCTGCCGGGCCTGTGCCGGCCGCCGCGCGCTCGCGGGCGATGTTGTGCTCGGCGGCGGTGTGCCCCTTGAGCGTCGGGGTGTTGGCCTGGTGCTGCTCGTCGTGCAGCGGGGTGATGAAGTCGAGCTTCTCCAGCGTCTCGCGCCGGACCTGCTGCGAGCGGATCCCGGAGTTGTGCACCGGCAGCATCGAGCCGTCACGCAGCGTGCTGCACATCGCGATGTGGATGTGGTCGTTGCCGTTCGTCGACTCGCCGTGGTGAACGGCGAACCAGACCGCGTCCGGGTGGTCGGGGTTGTCGATGTAGCCCATCCCCCGCATGTAGCGCTCCGCGACTTCCTGCCACTGCTCGTCGCCGATCTTCCCCTCGGCTGCGCTGAGCGAGATCGTCGCGTGGAACACGTGTGCCTGCCCTGCCACTGCCCCCTCACCAGCCTTGAGGTTCTCGCGGCTAATACCGCCGAAGCCCGCACCGGTGAGCGCGAGCTCCGGTGCGTACTGGCGTCGCCACGACGCCTCCAAGAGACGCCCGACCTGCGTCGCCTGGCGCGACGTCAGCGCAGCGTCACCCCACTCGGCGTGGAGCTCGGGGCTACCGGCGACCATGCGCTGGTTCGTGTGCTCGTTGGCCTTGCCGGGCCCGTAGAGGTACCGGGCCAGACCGGCCGCGTCTTTGCCGGTGCCGAGGACCCTGATGATCACAGGTCCTCCTCGATGCCGGGCACGAAGCGGTGAAGGTTCGCAATCTCGTCACGCAGCTCGGCGATCGCCGTCACGAACAACGCGAGCGTCTGCTCGAGCTGCGCGGCGTTGATCTGCTCCCCGGAGTTTCCCAGGCGCGCGATCTGGTTCAGGTTGTTGGCCGCGTTGGCGAGGAGCCGGCGAGCGCCGAGCATGCCGAGCACTGCCTCTTCCACGCCAGCCGCCGCCTGCACGGAACCCGCGAACATCGCCCTCTCATAGAGGCCGGGGACGCTCACGCCGAGGTGCGCGGCCATCGCCTGCACCCGGGCCCATTCCTCGTCGGTGTGGCGGATGACGGCGCGGTGAGGACGACGTCCCCCAACGTTCCGCTTGCGCCGCCGGCCAGCGCCGTGACGCTCATCGTCACTGGTGGTCATCGTCTTCACCTCCTTCGTTTCAGCTCGGCCGCGCGCTCAGCGGCCGACCTTCGGATTGGGCGCCCGGTCGCGAAGCGACCACTTAGGGGCACCCTATCCTACATCTTGCTCCCGCCGGAAGACCTGGCGCAGCGATCCGGACTGGTCGGCGGGACAGAGTCGGGATTCAAACCACCCGCCGGCTGCACGTAGCGCAGCCCGGGGAACGCAGATCACCCACGGCGCCATGAGGAGGAGGGGTAGAGGACGAATGCGCGGGCAGCCCGCGCCGGGCCGGATGGGACTGCCAAGGAGCTGCGTCAGCTCGGACTGCCGCACGGCGCAACGCGGCGCAACAAGAGCGGGTCACGCAGCACGCGTCGTGCTGCGCGGCTGCGCCGCAGAGTGACGCAGCGTCGACCGACGCTGCCGAGCCCGAGACGCAGCGGCGCAGGCGACGCACGTTGCGACGGCGACGCGGCGCAGCGGGTGACGCAACGCAACGTGACGCAGCGGAGGTGCTGCGGCACGGACGCAGGCGCCGCAGGCGACGCACGTACCGAGCCCCCGACGCAGTTGCGGCAGACGACGCAACCTGCCGCACCCATGGACGACGCAGGTTGCGCGGTAGCTGCCGCAGGTGGCGCGTGCGCCCGGGCGCTGCAGGTCGATCCCCGTGACGCTGCTGCGTCAGCGTCGCGGTGAGCGGCTCGGCGCATTGGTCGGGCCGAGGTCCTCGGGAGGCGTCGGCGATGACGCAGGTTGGGCGCCGCGAGCTTGGTTGAGGATCTCGGACATCGAGCGTTCGCCGGCGAGGCTTCGGGCTCTGACCGTTCGCGCGAGCGCGACGGTCTGGGTCGGACCGCCGGCGGTCGGCTGGGCGAGTGCATAGAAGATCGGACGTAGCGGAGCGGGGTCCGGCGTACGTTGACCGAAGTCCGGTGCGCTGAGCATCGATTGCTGGTTCCACAGCTCGGCGGTGATGTGGGTGAGCTGCGGGTCGTAGCTGATCCGGAAGTTTGAGAGCTCCGCGACCTGCGACATGAACACCTTGCCGACGCGTCCGTTGCCTTCGCGGAACGGGTGCGCCTGGTTGATGTTGGCGTAGATCTCGGCGGTGACGTCGGCGAAGCCTTTGTGATCGAGGTCGGCCCAGTCGGCCTCGACGATGGTCTTGTTCGCGACCGAGAGGTAGTCGTCGATCTCGGTCGGGTCGGCGAAGCGGGTGGCGTCCTTCTGGAGGCTGATCGCGCGGTAGTCGCCGGCCCACTCATAGACGTTGCCGAACAGGTGCTGGTGGATCGCACGTAGATGGTCTGCGTCGTAGGTAGGGGGTAGCTCGACCTGGCCGGTTCGGAGCTCGATCTCGCGGTCGAGGACCTCGTCGTACTCGAAGGCTTGCAGCTCCTCGTGGTCGCTGTATCCGGGGATGTTGCGCAGAGTCCCGGTGATGCCGTCGGTCATCGTCTCCGGATACAGATAGGACTCCCACGTGTCGAACGTGGGAGTCCTATCGTCAGGGCTCGAGCTGTTCATGGTCGACGATCGAGGCGAGCGCCTGCTCAGGAGGCGTGGCGGTCAGCGCCAGCACGGCGCCGGGCACGAAACGACGCGGTGCGTCGTGCCGACTCAGCGGCGTCAATGTCGCCGCGGGTAAACGCGACGAGGATCTCGACGCGCTCGCGCTCGGGCACGTGGCCCTCGTGCCAGGCGCTCGCCAGAGTGTCGATGACGGTGCTGCGCTGCTCGGCAGTCAGCCCATCGAACAGGTCGGGCCAGCGGGTCTCGACGTCGAAGGTGGTGTCCATGATCAGCTCCTCCTCTCTACTCAGGGTAAGCGAGACGTGGTCTCGGGTGTGTGGATCAGCGCTTGAGGCGGTTGGGCAGCCGCGCCGGCGGCTTCGGCAGCACGCCACCGTTTCGCTCGCGGGCGATGCTCACCGCGGCCGCGACGGCCTCTCCGCACCACGAGGAGTCGGAGAGCCAACGGCTGGCGCCATGGTCGGCCGTGATGCCAGCGCGCATCCTTGCGATGGTCTCGTCGGCCAGGTTGAACGTCCGCGTCAGGCCACGGGACTCGGCACGTTCCTCCGGTCGGGCCAGCTGCTTGCGCTCAGCCGGCGTACGCGCGGCGTGCGTCTGGATGGCTGCAGCGATCCAGCGAGTGAAGGTGTCGGCCTCCCCGCCGTTCTGCCAGTCCGCGAGGTAGGCGGCCTTGGTCTCCTCGAACTCGTCGGGCTGGAAGTAGATCCCTGCCCGGGTCGTCCCGGCCGGCGGAGTCGGCGCAATCTTCGAACCCGACTTCGCCTTCACCCGCTCGGATGCCGGCGCTGCCGCCTTTCCCTTCACCGGAGCGGCCGCCGGCGTAGGAGTCTCGGCTGCGGTCTTCTTCTCAACCGGGGGCTCGACGGGCGCCGGCGCGCTCGAGGCGGCCGAGACCGTCTCGACGGGCTCAACAGGCGCCTGGGCCTCCTGCTCCTCGTCGAGGTTGTCGAACGACTGGCGACGTCGCTCCGCGAGCGACAAGCGCTTGGGGGTGGTTGCCATGGCGGGACTCCTTTCAGTGGGTGGTAGCGGCCGACAGGGACGGGGCAAGGACCTGCTTGAAGGCAAGTGCGTAGTCCTGCGTGGCGGTGGAATTCGGTCGGTACAGACCGACCGGGAGGCCGGAGGTGTATCCGTCCTTGACCTCGGTGGTGTGCCGGATCGGCACGGTGACGCGACCCGGGTGACCCTCGTGGAGGAGCTCGATGACGTCGCGGGTCGAGTTCGTGTTGGGGAAGGCCATGGTCGGCATGAACCAGTGCACCTGCTGGCCAGGACGCATCCTGGCGGCGACCCTGGTCGCGACGTAGGGAACCAGCTCGTCCTCGACGGCCTCGTACGCCTCCGTCGCACACTGCACCGGAGCGATCACGATGTCAGCCGCGACCAGCGCGCCCCGCACCAGCTGGTGCAGGCTCGGCGGGGTGTCGATGACGATGTCGTCGTACACGTCCCCGAGACGAACGATCTCGTCGGGGATCGCGTGAGCGGTCTCGGACTCGGAGTCTCGGCGGGCCAGGTCACGTGTGCCGATGACGACGTCGACGCCGGGAACCGCCGGCGATGCCACCGCGGCGCTCTTGAGCGTCGCTTCACTCCTTGAGTCCAGCACGTCGTCAGCGACGTAGAGGACGTCCGTCGAAGGCGTGATCCCGAGACGCGCTGCGAAGTTCCCCTGCGGCTCGAGGTCGTAGGCCAGAACCCTCCGGCCCGCACGGGCCAGCGTCAGCGCAGCTTCAGCTGCGCTCGTGGTCTTCGCTACGCCGCCCTTCGGGGAGACGAACGCGTACGTGGTCATGGGGGCTCCTACGCCTTAGTTGGTGCTGCGGTCTATTCGAGTCTGTCTCAACCCGAAGGGGCGACGCTTCCGCGCCGCCCCTCTGTCTGGCTCTCAGTGCCAGCCAGCGGGCTCCTGGGGTGCCGGCTCTACCTCACGGTAGGACTTGGTCGCCTTCGCGACCGTGGCGGTCTGGAACTTCAGCGCGACCCCGACGGCGTCGGCCTCGACGATCGTGGCGTAGCGGTTCTCGCCGTCCTTCTCGTACTTCTCGGTCTTGAGCCGGCCCTTCACCATGACGTTCATGCCCCGGCGGACGGTCTCGGCCACGTTCTCGGCCTGCGAGCGCCACACCTTGACGCGGTGACGGTTGGGCTCACCGTCGACCCACTCCCCCGCCGAGTTCTGTTTCGGCTGGTTCTCGATCACGACGAGGGTCGCAACCGGGACACCACTCGGGGTGAAGGAGAGCGTGGGGTCCTCGGCCAGGTTGCCGGTGAAGTCGATGTTGGTCATGGTCTGGTCCTAACGGTCGGGTACGGCTTGTCTTGCTGTGTTGTCTCTAGTATATGTCTAGTCTGTCATTCCTGTCTAGTGGTGTCCGCATGTTTTTCTTCGTTACGAGGCCCATGCCACACCCTCAACTCTCGGCCGTCCGACAGCTCGTTACGCAGAGATCACGTCGCCTCTACTCCTCCCCGTCAACAGCGCCAGGATCTTCTGGCTTGGTGGTCGCCTCAAAGCGACCACTCCCCCACTCCCCGGTACTGCCGGGCCTGCTGCGGCAAGTGGCATGTAGCCGCCGCCGGTCGGTCGCTCAGTGGCGGGGCACCACGGTGGACCGGCCGGGGTACTCCCGGTTGTTGCCGCCGGTGCCCCAGTTGACGAGGACTCGCCACACCTCGGTCTCCCAGCTCCCGAGGTAGCCGAGGGTCTCCCGCATCGGGAACGGTCGCTCGTCGGAGGCGACCAGGGCGGCCACGATCCGGAAGAGGCGGTGCTCGGTCGAGGACCAACCCCTGCCGGTCTCCTCGTAGTCGGCCACCCAGGCGTCCCAATCGAGCGTCGGGTGCGGGTCGGACCATCCGGCGGGGTTGCCGTCGTCATCGAACTGCTTGTCCTGGTGCCATTCGAGCCACTGCTCGGCGTCGTTCCGGATCGAGGAGAGCTCCAGGAGGTTCTTGGCTGCGAGGAAGTCCTCAGACCCGACGCGGGCCCAATAC
The DNA here is from genome assembly GCF_050699375.1 of Nocardioides sp. Taxonomy (GTDB): domain Bacteria; phylum Actinomycetota; class Actinomycetes; order Propionibacteriales; family Nocardioidaceae; genus Nocardioides. The sequence goes on from NZ_JBOHDN010000229.1 coordinate 54,582, forward strand.
TCATCCCAGGTCGGACGGTCGGGCGAGTTCTCGCTCATCTCAGTGTTCCTTGCGGTCGTCGTTGGCGGCTTGGGCGTTCTCTCGCAGCCGGAGATCTCGCGCGGAAGCACCGGCCGCGACCATGGCGGCCTGCCTCCGGCGGTCCTCGGCACGGCGGGCTCGTTCCTCCGGCTCGATGTACGAGATGCCGGAGGTACCGACCATCTCGTGCACGGTCAGCGAGTGACCATCGCGCTCGATGGTCGCGGTGCGCCGGCCGGTCTCAACCGCCTCGTCGATCGCGTCATGGCTCAGGTGGAGACAGTGGATGCAGTCGCCGTGCTCGCCTTTGACGGCGGGGTGTGCGAGGTCGGTCCATGCCCACGAGCGGTTGTAGGTCACGCCGTACTTGGGCTCGTCGGGGAGCTGCTCGGTTTCGTCTCCTCGACCGGGTTCTCCAGGGCCTGCGCCGGCTGCACCGCCGAGGGAGGTGTTCTCAGTCGTCGGCGGCTCGATCTTGGCGCTCATGCTGGTCTCCGTTCAGGGGGTCTGAGGGTCATTCTGGTTCGCGGCTCCGACATGTTCACGCCGGACAGACCGGTCGGTGGCGGATTCTTGGTTGATGCTTCGCCCTCAGCCGTAGACGAGCGTGCCGAGGAGGCCGACCTGGAGGATCTGATCGGCCAACGCGGGCGACATCGGTCGCTGGGCGCTGGTCAGCGCTCCCCGGTGAGGGTGGATCGCGCTGTGGCGGTCTAGGAAGCGGATCGATCGACGGTCGAGCTCGTCCATGAACTCGGGGCAGGCACGCTCGATCTCGGCGAGGCCTGCGTCGATGGTGTCGAGGGTGACGAGGTGTTCGGCTTCGTGCTCGTCGAGGATGCGAACCCACGCGTTTCCTCCACCGGACCGGGCGGGGTGGGCGTGACCGCCGATGAAGCCGGGCAGCCACCACTGGAACTCTCGGCAGCGGGACCAGGAACGGCTATGGCCGACGGCGGCGATGAGCACGACCGCGAGGAAGGTGTCGCGCTCGGGGGTCCTGGTCGGCGCTGGGCTGGTGATGGTCATGGTGCGCTCCTTGCTGGGGTGGTGAGCCCCCGGGTTGTCTTGCTGTGTTGTCTCTGGTCGATGTCTGGTCTGTCATTCCTGGCGAGACCACTCCCCCGGCCTCTTAGGACGGGCAGGTGCTTCGGGGCCGAGTCCGAGCGGGCCCCGGCCCCTGAAGCACCTGGGGTTGGCCGGTTAGGAGAGGGCCTCGACGACGGCGGCGATGAGGTCGCGGGCGGCGGGGGGCGTGACTGCGTTCCCTGCGAGCTTGACCCGCTCTCGCCGGGTCCCGGCCCACTTGTAGTCGGTCGGGAAGGCCATTCCGGCGGCGACCTCGTGGGGCTCGAGCATGCGGAAGAGGCAGTCGTCGACCTGGGCCTCTGCGGCGGCGATGTCGCCGGGCGTGATGACCGACTGCTGTGCGGTGGTGGTGAGGGTGCGCAGGTGTTCGGTCGCCGGGGTGGTCATCTCGGCGCCGTCGCCCTTGCTGGAGTTGTGGCGGGTGATCAGCGCGTAGCGGTCCCGGGTGGTCAGGGTGCCGACTGGCTCTGATGCGGGCTTCGACGACTCTGCAGCGCCGTAGTAGGGCGTCAGCAGCGCCGACGTCACTCGGGTCGTCATGGTCCGGCGCGGCTCGCTCGTCGAGCGGGCGTCGTCGTTCCACGTGCCCCCTGCGGGTACGACCAGGCCGTGGTGGTTCCCGGAGGCCGTGACCGTTGAGAGCGGGTGGCTGGTCGGGCGAGCGTCCGATCCGCCGCCGCGCAGTTCGGCGATGAAAGCGGGTGCTGGGGTTCCGCTGGGGATCGCGAGCGCGTCGAGGTGGCGGCTCGTCTGGGTACGGAGTACGTCGTCGGTCGACTTCACCCGGTCGCCGGCGCGGCCCTCCAGGGGCACCACGAGTGCCTTGGTCTCCTGGGTGTGGAGGGTCCGGAGGGTGTCGAACATGGACCAGGTGCGGTAGTAGCCGTTGGGGTTGCCGTAGGCGGGGTGCTTCGGGTCGGCGGCGTCGTACTGGTTGCCTCCCTGCTCCATGTGGAAGGGAGCCCAGTAGCGGGCGATCCCGGCCGCGATCCGGCGCCGGGTCTTGTCGGCCAGGGGCTTGGTGCGGCTCCCGATCATCTTGCCTCGCAGGCTCCAGTCGATGGCGGCGGCCGCCGGGAGGTAACCGGGCTCCACGGTGGTCGAGCAGGTGGCGTGGATGTAGACGTACTGCGAGCGGTACTTGCCCACGCGGCGGCCGTTTTTCCAAGCCTGCTGGGCCTCGACGACCTCTTGGCAGTTGGGGCACCAGGCGAGCGGGCGCATGACCTTGTCGACGTTGGGGGCGCGGTTGCCCTTGAGCCAGCACACGACGTAGAGGCGGTCTCGGGACTGCGGGGCGGGGTCGCCGTGGGCCTGGGCGTGCATGGAGTTCAGGCTGACCACGCGGAAGTCGTAGCCGAGGTTCTGAAGTCCCTTCGTCCAAAGGGCCCACGCCTCGGCGTACTTCGGGTTGGTCGCGATGTCGACGACGTTCTCGATGACCATGGCGGCGTAGCGGTGGTGCTCGGCGAACCGGAGGACGTCGAACATCAGCAGCCGGGAGCGCTGAACGATGGCCTTCTCGGGGTCCTCGTCGACCAGCTCAGGGTCGAGCAGGTCGAGCAAGTCGATCTCCATCGAGACCGAGGCGTACTTGCCGCCGCTGGCCTGGGACCACTTGGTGCACTCCGGGCTGGCCCACAGGATGTCGGTGCGCGGGAAGTAGCGCGGGTCTTCCTCGTGGAGGTCGACGCAGGCGTGGTCTGCGTCGGGGTGGTTGCTGTTGTGCACCTCGACGGCGAGCGGCAGGTGGTTCGCGGCTATGCGGATCTCGACGCCGGGCACGGCGATCGCTCCGGTCGAGGATCCCCCTCCCCCGCAGAACAGGTCGGTGATCGTCAGCATCGCTGGCTCCTTGCTGGGGTGGTCAGCCCCGGGTTGTCTTGCTGTGTTGTCTCTAGTATATGTCTAGTCTGTCATTCCTGTCTAGTATGTAATGAATGTTTCTTGCGCTGATCGTGCCGCCTCTAGGTCCTGCGTCTGTCCCGTGCTGCCTGTCGAGTCTGTCAATCCGCCAGGTCGCCCGTCAGGCCCCGGTGGCCGGCCCCTACTCCCCTCTCCTGTCTGGCCAGATCTGGCAGGCGGAGCCCTTCGGCCTCTAGGCTTGAGGCTGCTAGGCAGGGTGGTTCCTGTCTTGCTGTGTTAGATCGGCCCCCAGCGTTTGCCGGGGGCCGATCGCCTTTCTCGGGCCGCGTGGGGGCTGATGCGGGGATCAGCTGCGGCGTACGCGGCGCTCGATGCTGTCGTCGCTGGCGGCTGTGTAGCGGGTTCCGTCGATCTCCAACTCCATCCGGTCCAGCTCCTCGTTGTAGGTGGGCTGCTCGACGACTCCGGCCACAGTGACGTCACCGATGAGGAGGAGGGCGGCGGGGACGCGCTCCCAGGTCGTGTCGTCGACCACTCCCCCGCTGCTGGGCTGCTCCGGCACCCGGGCGGCGGGTTGCGGGTTGCTCACGCCATCACCTCGGCGCGACTCAGAGGCACCCGGTGCTCGGCCACGGTGGCGCTGACCATCGCGGCGACCATGTCGGCGTAGTCGTGCTCGAGCTCGGCGGGCAGGCGCCGCTTGGCCTCCTCGACGGCGTCCGCGTGGAAGGTGCGGTAGTGGCGGCCCAGGCCGCTGCCGCGGTCCTCGATCTCGACATGGAATCCGGCTGCGCGGTAGGTGTCGTGGTTGCCGGGCGTGATCCGGACGTAGAAGTCGTGGCCGGTGATCGTGGCCCGGGCGACGTGGGCCTGGTACTGGCCGGCGTATCGGTCGTCTGCGTCGACGATCACCCAACGCTCGATGTTCACGGCTCCGGCGACCGCGGCTGTGGTGGTCATGGTGCGCTCCTTGCTGGGGTGGTGAGTCCCGGTTGTCTTGCTGTGTTGTCTCTTCGTGCTGTCGCGTCTGTCATTGCAGTCACGAGTTGCTAGGCAGTACGGGCTGTACTTCGCCTCGATCGCTGCCTGTACGTGGATGACCGGAGAAGGGGTCGGGGCTGCCACCCCCTCCCCCGGCCGCTCGTGGGCCCGCTGAGCGGGGACTAGTTCGGTTTGGGGGCGACGGCAGGGAATCCGTCGGTGAGGTCGGTCTGGTCCAGGAGCCGATGGGTGCCGTAGTAGACGGCGTCGCCGTGCTGCTCGCCGAGGCTCCACCAGTGGCTGCCCTCGGTCACGACGCCGGCGGCCCAGGCCCGAGCCTCGGCGGAGTGGGTGCGGTGCGTGATGATGCCGCAGCTGGAGTACCTGGGGCTGTAGCGGCTGCCGTCCTCGCGGGCGTACGTCGCGGCTGCGACCTGGCGATAGGAGTCGTCTCGGCCGTCGAAGCGGCTTCCCTCGAACCGGCCCAGGATTGGGAGGACCTGCGAGGTCGTCGGGCCGTCGGTCCAGGCGCAGTCGAGCCAGCCGTAAGCGGAGCCCCGGGCCATCCGTACGGAGAACTTCACACCGGGGAACTCCTCGCGCAGCGTTTGCCGCAGCTCTGCGGCGGTCTCCTTGACGTCGTACTCGATGATCTCGACGTCCTGGCCGGCCACAATTTCGACGCTGGTGGTGGTCACGGTGCGCTCCTTGCTGGGGTGGTGAGTCCCGGTTGTCTTGCTGTGTTGTCTCTAGTATATGTCTAGTCTGTCATTCCTGTCTAGTGTTGTGCGCGCTGTTTTCCTGCACTTCCTGGAATGAGTGGACCGGCCGGGGGTTCCGGCCGGTCCTGGGGCGAGCTGATTAGGAGAGGGGAGTTGTCGGGCTGGGGATGGCGGCGTGGATGCGGTCGGCGAGCGCGTGCAGTTCCTCGGGGGTGCCCTCGATGGCGGTGACCTCGTCGTTGGAGAGGGCCAGGATGTGCTTGTCGGGGTGCTGGAGGTCGGCGCCGACCCAGTCTTCGCCGGGGGCGATCACCTCGGCGGTGGTGTGGCGGGCGTAGAGCCACTCGATGTGGACGCTCATCGGGTCGCCTCCAGGTCGTGGATGGTCTTGGCGATGTCGAGGTGGTACGGGTCCATTGAGTTCCGGGGGCCGTCGAGTGGCCGAATGTAGGGGAGCCAGATGTATTCGGTGTGGCCCTCGATGTTGGCGGCGTAGTTGTCGCCGTCGTCTAGGAAGGCCTCCCACGTGTCTTCGCCGGGCGTGATCGGTGCTCCGACGACGCCTGCGAGGCCTGTGATGGTGAGATGGTCGCCCTGGTCGCTCCACTCCAGCACGACGGTCCAGGCGGCGGGGAACCGGTCGCGCGCCTGGAGGGCGATGATGTGCACCGCTGACTTAGCGAGCTCGATGTCGGCCTGGTGGGCGGCCGTGATGGCCTGGGCGAGGCGGGCGTCTGCGGCTGCGATGGCTTCGGTGAGGTCCCAGGGGTCGGCGTTGAGGCTGCGGTTCTTGCTCTTTGTCATGGTGCGCTCCTTGCCGGGGTGGTGAGTCCCGGTTGTCTTGCTGTGTTGTCTCTATTGTATGTCTAGTCTGTCATTTCTGTCTAGTAGTTTCGGCCTCTGTTTCGATGTTCTGGACTGTTCCGCTGCTACGCGAAATCGCCTGACCTGCGGCCTCGAACGACCTGGGCCGCGTACTCCTCCCTCCTCCCGGCCCCGCCGGCGCAGCCGGCGCCTTGGTTTCTGCGGCAGCACCGATGGGTGTGAGCTCGGCTGGAGATGGTGAGGCCCAGCTCGGCGGCCGGTTTGGGGTAGGGGCCCCGGGC
>NZ_JBOHDN010000230.1:0-31387 GCF_050699375.1 Nocardioides sp.
GTCCGGCAGCACGACACGGCCCCCGGACCTCGTACGACTGTTCCGGAGACGGGCCGCACGGCACATTCCATCGAGCAACGCCCGATCCCGGGCGGTCGCTTTCTGATGGGCGACAACCTCGGCGACGGGAGTCCGGCGGACGGAGAGGTCCCCGTGCACGATGTCCACGTCGACCCGTTCGTCATCGACGCCACCACGGTGACGAACGCGGCCTTCTCCGAGTTCGTCGACGCGACGGGCTACGTGACCGAGGCGGAGTCGTACGGCTTCTCCGCGGTTTTCCATCTGGCGCTCGCGGCTCAGGACTCGGACGTTCTCGGCGCGGCCCCCGGCACCCCGTGGTGGCACGGAGTGCGTGGAGCGACCTGGCGGAACCCCGGTGGGCTGCTCAGCGACCTGGCGGGGCTCGACGACCATCCCGTGGTGCACGTGAGCTGGAACGACGCCCTCGCCTACTGCCGGTGGAGCGGGCGGCGACTGCCCACGGAGGCCGAGTGGGAGTACGCCTCGCGGGGCGGCGAGAGCGGCGCCCGGTTTCCCTGGGGGGACGAGGTGAGGACCGACACCGAATGGCGGGCCAACATCTGGCAGGGCGACTTCCCGGTGCTCAACACCGCCGAGGACGGCTGGGCGACCACCGCGCCGGTGCGTTCCTTCGCGCCCAACTCCTATGGGCTCTGGCAGACCGTCGGGAATGTCTGGGAGTGGTGCGCCGACTGGTTCGATCCGGCCTACTACCGAGTCTCGCCGCGCGAGAGTCCGACCGGCCCCGACCGCGGCACGACGAGGGTGCTCCGGGGTGGCTCGTTCCTGTGCCACGACTCCTATTGCAACCGCTACCGAAATGCCGCCCGCTCGTCGAACACACCCGACTCGTCCATGAACAACACCGGCTTCCGCACCGTCGCGGGTTCGCGAGACGTCCCCGGCTCTCGGCGCCCCCTGAACCCGACTCACTGAAGCCGACGGAAGTCGTCGATCCATGCGAATGAGGTCTCCCGTCGGTCGGCCGGCAGACCAGTGATCACGGTCCCGCGCTCGCTGCGACGAAGGGCAGCACCAGCCGGGAGGGGTGGGCGGCATCGCGGTAGATCGTGTGGGTGACCGGACGACCGACCGGGACATGGAAGGCGTCGGGCGGCAGGAGCGCGTTGTGCTCGTCGGCCATGGGCTCGTTGCAGGAGAGCTCAACCACGACCTTGTGGCCCGGCAGGATCGTCGCGGCCATCGGATAGACGCGCAGGACGTATTCCTCGATCACGCCCGGGGTGACCGGGACCTTGCGGGTCAGCGGGTGTACAGGGCTGCCCGGCGTCGACTCGGCCTCGTCGAGCTCGCGCATCGATGCCTTGAGGTACGCCGTGGTCAACAGCTGCCGCCTACCACCGGGAGCCTCGTCCCACATCCTCATGATCCAGTTGGTGTCGTCCTGGTCGATGCTCGCGAAGAGGTGGAAGGCACCGGTGCCGATCAGCGTCGTCGGCGTCTCGAAGATGTCAGTCGACCACGACACGGTCTCGACGCGGTCGGTGACCGTGAGCGGCGCCTGGAAGAAGCCGTCGGGCGCGGCATGCTCGGCGCCCATCGTCTCCGGCTCGAACGACAGCTTGCGGCGGGGCCGCAGGAACAGCTCGCGATGCTCGACCTCGGCCGGCGGGAACGCCGAGCCCTCGACGTAGGTTCGCGTTCCCTCGACGAAGACCGAGACCGCCGGCTCTGTGTCGACGCCGTTGTCGATGCCCTTGATCCACTTGTCGTACCAGCGGAACATCTTGTCGTGCTCCTCGACGAAGGGGCGCGACTGCATCGGCGGGTAGGGGCCGATGGTGAGCTTCTTGTTCGCGGCGGGGATGCGGTTGAAGCACTCGATGGTGCCGTCCATCGTCCAGCCCCGGCCCTGGTCGATCTGCAGCCAGACGGGGATGTCGATGTTGGCGGCGAGGTTGACCGGGTTGCGCTCCTCGTACCACTCCCCGTCGACGTCGTTCATCACGATGTCGAACCACGCCTCGTGGTTCTTCGGGTAGTGCAGCGTGTGGAACAGGTTCGGCCATGCCTGGACATCGGGGTCCCGCAGGCGCTCCGCGACCAGCTTCTCGATCTCGTCGGCGCTGTGGGTCTCCAGCATCCGCGACTTCACACCGTCGGTGAAGGCCCAGCCCGAGTCGCCCCCGCGGCCCTCGCGCGCGGCGCGGGGCATCAGCCACATCACGCCGCCGTGGTAGGTCGTCTCGTAGAAGTCGTAGTGACCACCGCTGACGAAGATGGCCTTGAGCGACGGCGGCCGCTCGGCGGCGGCGAGCACCTGCATCGACCCGAAGTAGGAGATGCCGATCATCCCGACGTTGCCGTCACACCACGGCTGCGCGGCGACCCACTCGATGAAGTCGTAGGCATCCTGGCCCAACGGCACCCCGCCGGCGTTGTAGTTGCCGATGTGCTCGCCCTCGGCGTATCCCGAGCCGCGCAGGTCGCCGATCACGTGCACGTAGCCGTTGTCCACGACCCGAGCGATGTCGCCGGCCTCGATGCAGCCGTCCCACATCGGGCTCGGCCGTTTCTGCGGCGGCATCGTGAGGGCGAGTGCCTGCAGCTCCTTGCCGTACGGCGAGAGCGCGACGAGTGCCGGCCGCGGCTGCGTCACGTCATCGGTGTAGGCGTCGGCGGCCAGGTTGACGCCGTCACGCATCGGGACGACGAGGTGCTTGAGCGCGGTGATCCTCTGCCCGCCGGCGTTGATGGTCTGCTTGGTGGTGTCGGGCATCAAGAGTGCTCCTTGCCGATGGTCTGGATGTAGCCGTTGAGCGTGGTGAAGAAGGGCGAGGGTTCCAGCGTCGGGTCGCCCGTGTAGCCGAGGTCCGCGGCGTACGTCTCGAAGGGCGAGTACGCCGAGGCCGACCGCACCGGGTCGAGACGGGCCGCCGTCGCGCGGATCTCCGCCTCGCGGGTCAGGCTGGCGGTCAACGCCTCCCGGGCTCCCTCGGCGTCGAGAGCGACGTCGAACGGGGTGCCGTCGGCTCGGCGGTAGGGGTGGCCGAGATAGAGGTGCTGCGGCTCGAGGGCGCCCACCTTCCCCAGCGAGTCGCGATAGGCGTCGGGGTCCTCATAGCCGGGAAATCCGCTGGCCGCGCCGTAGCACTGGGCGGCGTCGCCGACGAACACGTGCTGGGCGCCGCCCTCGGCACCCTCCACGACATAGGCGACCGCGCCCGGCGTGTGGCCCGGGATCGAGACGACCCGCACCGAGACACCGCCGAGGTCGAGGACGTCGCCGTCCGCGACGGTGAGGGTGGGTTCCATCTCACCGGAGATCGCCTCGAGCACCTCGGCGGACTTCGTCGCCTCCAGAGCCGCGGTGTCGACGTACGCCCCGCGCAGCCCGAGCGCCTCGTCGACATGGGCTCGGCGCGAGGAGAGGAAGTGGGCGTCGACCTTCGAGATCACGACCCGGGCCGTACGTCCGGTCGCCTCCCACAGAGCGTGGGCGCCGCCGACGTGGTCGATGTGACCGTGGGTGAGCAGGATCCACCTCACGTCCTCGATGCGCCGCCCCAGCTTATCCAGCTCGACCGGAACGTTGGCAGCCGAGGCGGTCACGCCGGTGTCGACGATCGCGAGCTCGGGGGCGTCGATCAGGTAGGAGAACAGGGCGAAGCGTCCCCACGGTGCCGCGATCGGGAAGACCTCGGTCGTCGGAGGAGCTGTCATCGGAGCAGCTCCGCGGTCTCCGCGAACGCCCGGTGGTACTCCGGGATCCAGGAGAAGTGCTGCACGAACCCGTGTCCGGCACCCTCGTAGCGGGAGACCGTCACCTCGACACCGGCCTCCCGGAGGCGTACGCCGTACTCCTCCGCCTCGTCACGAAGCGGGTCGAGCTCGCCGGTGATGATCAGCGCGGGCGGCAGGCCGGTCAGGTCCGCGCGCTTGGTCGGAGAGACCAGCGGGTCGGCCGGGTCCGCCCCGGAACCGAGATAGAAGGCGTTGAACGGCTTCAGGCCGGCTGTCTCCAGGCCGTAGCCGACGGCGTTCTCACGCAGCGAGGCATAGCGGTCGACGTCGAAGTCGAGATCGAGCGAGGGGTAGAAGAGGACCTGCTGGGTGATGGCGTCGACGCCGTCGTCCTTGGCCCTGCCTGCCACCGCGGCGACGAAGTTGCCGCCCGAGCTGTCACCCGCCAGCGCGAGGGTGTGGCCGTCCCAGCTCAGGTCGTTGCCGGCGGCGGTGTCCGCTGCCCAGCGGACGACGCCGTAACAGTCGTCGAGCCCGGCGGGGAAGCTGCTCTCCGGCGCGAGCCGGTAGCCGACGGAGACGACCTTGAGCCCGGTCTCCTTTGCCAGCGCACGCGCGATGTGGTCGTGCGTCTCGAGGCTGCCGAGAAAGAACGCTCCGCCGTGGAAGTAGACCAGGATGCCGTACGCCGCCTTGTCCTCGGCTGCGTAGATCCGAACCGGTACGTCTCCATGATCGGTGTGCGCGGTGACGTCCTCGACCGAGTGCAGGGGCAGCCGGTCCTCGAGCGGAACCACCTGCGAATCGTCGAAGGCGCGCATCGCGACCGGGTCGAGCTGGGCGGGCGGGGGCGGGAGGGTCGCGAGTACCTTGGCGATCTCGGGGTGCAGCGGCATCGCGATCAGCCCTCCGTCAGCGCGCCGACGGTGGTGGCACCGATCTGACCCGGCTTCTGGCCGGGGAAGACCTCGTTGACCTCGTCATCGGTCCAGCCGTTGCGCGAGATCCGCTGCAGCTCGTCGGTCACTGGCTTGCGAGCGGCCTGGAAGACCGCCAGCGCGGACGGGATCGATTCGGCTATGACGAGAGCGTCAGCGAGCGCTCCGGAGTCGAGGATCGCCGAGTTCGCGCCCTGCCCCTGGTGATGGCACATGGCGTGGGCAGCGTCGCCGATGAGGACGACCGCGTCGGAGTGCCAGGTGTCGACCGGGTCGATGTCGTAGACGGCACGGATGTTGACGGTGTCCATGTCGAGGTTTCGGGCCATCTCGACGATGCGCTCGTCGAACCCCTCGACGCTCTTGACGATGTCGTCCTTGGTGACCACGGGCGCCCAGGTGCTGTCCGGGTTGAGGGCCGTGATGTCGAAGGAGACCTGCCTGCGGTGCAGCAACGGCAGCAGGTAGACCTTCGTGCCTCGACCGATGTACATCCGCAGGTTGCCGTCGGCGACCATGTCGAACGTGCCGGCGGCGTCGATCACCGCGCGATAGGCGTGCTCACCGGCGAAGACCGGCTGCTGGTCGCTGAAGAGGGCTTCGCGGACGACGGACTTGATGCCGTCGGCACCGATGACCAGGTCGGCGCTCGCGGTCTCACCGTTGGCGAAGTGGAGCGTGGCCGTGGAGCCGAGGTCCTCGATCTTCTCCAGCTTGTGGCCGAGCTTGACCATGCCCGCGGGCAGCACGCGGACGAGGGCCTCGATGAAGTCGCCGCGATGGATGAACCGGGTCGTCTCGGCGTACGCCTCCTTCTCCGGCCACTCCTCGATCATGATCCGGTCCGCGTCGCCGGTGAGGATCTCGAAGGCGTCGGAGGGCGAGCTGACCGCCTTGATCGCCTCGCCGCTGCCGCGCTTGTTGAACTGGTCGACCGAGGAGGGGCGCAGACCGATGCCGGCACCCACCTCGCGGACAGCGGTGGCCTGCTCGTAGACGGTGACGTTCGCGCCGAGATCGCTCAGCGCCTTGGCCGCGGCGGCACCGGCATAGCCCGCGCCGACGACGGCGATGGTGAGGTTCTTGATGTCCATGGGCGGTGCTCTCAGTTCTGGGCCGTGGTGAGGAAGGTGGCCGGGTTGGTGACGAAGATCTGGGTGATCGTCTCGTCGGTGACGCCTGCTGCCCGGAGGTCGGGGATGAGCGTCTCGAAGATGTAGTTGACGGTGTGGCCCTTGACGCCGGGCCAGCCGAGGGGCGAGCAGTTGGCATCAGCGCCGGCGAGGACCTGGCCGACGTGGCCATCTCGCAGGAAACCCATCAGGTGCTCGAGGCGCTCGGCCTTGTGGCGGCCCCAGAACGGCGGATCGGGAAGCTCGAGGTCATAGCCGAAGGTGTCGAAGCCGAGTCGGCCACCGCCGCTGAGGATCGCGGTCTCGTTGACCTTGCCCTGGCTGACGCCGTCGTCCATGTGACCGAACATCACCCTGCTCAGGGGTAGCCCCTCCTCGGCGAAGACGGCGAGCGCGGGCTCGGCGTCGACGGCGAGGTGGGTGAAGATCGGCACGCCGGTCTCGACCGCCGCGCGAGCGGCGGCACGGTAGATGCGGAGGTCGAGCTCCTTCATCTTGAAGCCGCGGCTGACGCCGACCTTGATGATCCCGGCCCTGGCCTTCGTGTCACCGCCGATGCCCACGGTGATCTCGTGGACGAACTGGCGGTAGAGGTAGTCGACGCTGGCTCGCTCGAAGAACGGCAGCGCGGTGTCGCCACCGACGAACCCGGTGCACGCGATGATCTGTACGCCCGTCTTGGCCGAGAGCGACTTGTAGTAGTCGATGTCACGGCCGTTGCAGATCCCGGTCGCGTCGACGTACGAGGACGAGTAGCCGAAGTCGGAGGCGTGCTCATGGAAGGCACGCAGCTTCGGGACGGTCTCCTGGTAGCGCGTCTCCGGGGTCTTCCACCATCTGGTGTCGAGCTCGGAGCCGGGCATGCCGTAGCCGATGTGCTCATGGATCGCGGTGAAGCCGAGCTCCTCGGTGGCGATCGGGCCGAGGACGGTGTTGACGGTTCCCATCTCAGGCGTCCTTTCGAGTCGCCACGGCGAGCAGCGCGGCTGGGTTCTTCACGAGGACCTGCTCAGCAAGGTCGGCCGGCAGGGCGTCCGTCAGCGCGGCGTACGACGTCTCGGTGACCTCACCCTCGTCGTAGCCGAAGGCGAGCGCGGCGCCACCCGTGGTCAGCAGCACCCTGTCGGCGTGGCCGGACTCGGCCAGGGTGACGACATCCGCGGCGTCGGTCATCACGACGAAAGCACCCTGGTCGGCGACAGCCTTGGCCTCTGCGCCGGCATTGGAGACGGCGATGCGGTCGGCCGCCAACCCGTCGTCGAGGGCGATGCCGAGCTCGGCAACCGGGTCGCTGCCGGCTCGGAAGGTCAGCGGTACGCCGGTGGCGGCTGCGGCGCGCGCCGACCCGCGCAGCTGCGACTCGTCGGTCGGGGTCGCACCTGAGGCAGTGACCGCGGTGGCGATCAGGCCGGCGGAGCGGCGGCGCTCGACGCGTGGCACGACCATGCCGAGGGCCACCTCGTTGCCGTAGAGCTCGGCGAACTTCTCGGCCGGCCACGGCGTGGGCGGGTTGGTCTGCGGGGTGAGGAAGTAACCGCCGAGCATGCCCTCCTCCATCTGGCCGGCCGAGGCGACGATGTGGACGCCGGTGGCGCGGGAGAGGGCTTCGAGCAGGGGCACGTCGCGGCCCGCGAACATGCCGCCGGCGTCGACGACCGTCCCACCGCCTGCCGCCTTGAAGGCGTGCAGCTTGGCGGCGATGGCCGAGAAGACGGCCGATCGCTCCAGCGCGATGTCGAAGGCGTACTGCGCGCCGGGTAGCACCGAGAGCAGCGTCTCGTGCGCGGCGACCACGCCCAGGTGTTCAGCAGGCACCGGTCCGAGGACGGTGTTCACGGTGCCGCTCCCAGCAGTCCGTACACCCATCTGGGTCTCCCTTTCGTTCGTGCAGAGGTGACCGGGGCCACCCGGACCATGTGAACGGTGTCACTTCATCTTACTATGTGTCAAATAACTTGTCTGCTAGACAAGTATTTGTCGTCCGCGAGAACGAGGCCCCGCCAGCTACGACGGGACCTCTCGCACCATCCGCAGCGCGACCAGATCTCAGCCGGCGGCAACGAGCGTCTCGTCGGCCTCCTCCCCGGCGGACGCGGCACCGGAGAGCGCGCCGACGAGCCCGACGGCGGCGAGCCCGGCCGAGACGAGGGCACAGACAGCGGCCACCAAGAAGGTCTGGTTGAACGCCTCGCTGAGGGAGGTGAAGGCCAGGTCGTGGAGCGCTAAGGGCATGTCGACGAACGGCTGACCGCTCGACGGGTCGGTCAGCGTCGGAACGGAGTTGACCGCGACGGCGCCACCGTCCTCCGCGAGGCCGCGGAGGGCACCCATGACGGCATCGGTCGGCACGTGCGAGTCGACCGGCCGGCCGAGCACGGTGAACCCGGCCTGCGCCGACTCGCCCAGGGCGGCGTCAAGGCCGGCGTCGAGCTTGCGGTTGGCGATCGAGTTGTAGATCGCCCCGCCGAGGACCGGGCCGAGCGCGAAGCCGAAGTCGCGCAGCAGATTCGTGGTCGCGGACGCCATCCCCGCAAGACGCATCGGGACCGAGTTGATCGCCACCGCGGTGATCGAGCCGACCGTCAGCGCGAAGCCGACGCCGTTGAGGACCATCGGCGCGATGAAGGTGACCCAGGCACCCTGGTCGGGAGCCCCTTGCGCGGTGAGGAAGTCGTGGGCGTCGAAGGTCGACGACCAGAAGGCCGAGGCCGCGATGAGGACGAACCCGAGAGTCAGGACCCAGCGCGGGCTGACCGAGTGGATCAGCTTGGCGACGACCGGAACGAGCAGGAGTGCGGGCACCTGGATGACCAGGAACAGCAGACCGATCTGGACGGCTCCGATATGGATGACCGACCCGAGGAACATCGTCATCGAGAAGCAGATGGCCAAGTAGGCGAACATGCCGAGCACCGCAGTGACACCGGTGATCGCGAAGGCACGGTTCTTGAAGAGCGAGAGGTGGATCAGCGGCGACGGCGAGCGGACCTCGATCACCACGAAAGCGACCAGGAAGACAGCGGCAACGACGAAGCCGGCCACGATCTCGCCCTCCCCGAAGCCGATCTCCGAGCCCTGTGTGAGCGCCCAGATGAGGGAGACCAGGCCGACGATGATGGTGAGCTGACCCGGGAGGTCGAGCCTGCGCCCCTCGGGAGCCGAGGAGTTGCGCGCACCGAGCGACGCCAACGCCGCGACGACCGCGAGAACGGCCGGGATCCAGAAGCTCTCCTTCCAGTGGCCGCCCTGCGCCAGGGCGCCGGCAGCGATCGGCGAGACCGCCGCGCCCACCGACAAGAAGCCGGCCCACAGTGCGATCGCGCTGGCCCGCGCCTTCGCATCGGGGGCGGCTGCCGCGATCATCGTGAGCGAGATCGGGTAGAGAGCACCGGCACCGATGCCCGCGATCGCTTGCCCCACCCACAGCAGGTGCACGCTGTCGGCGCCGGCGATCGTGATGAGCTCACCCGCGGCCAGCAGCGCCAGGCCACCGAGCAGGAGCTGCTTGCGGCCGAACATGTCTCCGATGACTCCGAAGCTGAGCTCGAAGATGACCATCGCCGTGGCGAACGCGGCGCTGACCCAGATCAGATCGGCGCCGGAGATGCCCAGGTCGAGCTGGATCGTGCCGAGGATCGAGGCAGGCAGCGAGTAGGCCACCTGGGCGACAAAGACACCGAGACAGCCGGCGATCAGGGTCGGTACGAAGCGGCCGGTGGTCGGCGCGTTGACTTCGCTCATGGTTGCTCCTTGGGGTGATGAGAGGTGACCCGAGCCACATGGCGGAGTGAACCGTGTCACATTATTTGACATAGCGTCAAGATTTTTGTCTACCAGTAATCCAAATGCGCTACGAGGCCGGGAAGTTGTCGCCGATGCTCTAGAGTTTCGCCATGGCCACACTGCGCGAAGCCCAGAAGGAGATGACCCGACGGCTCCTTCTGGATGCGGGCCTGGAGCTGTTCGTGTCCAAGGGGTACGCCGCGACGACCGTTCCCGACATCGCGTCGGCCGCCGGCACGACGCGGGTGACCTTCTATGCCTACTTCTCATCGAAGATGGACCTGATGAAGGCGCTGATCAACGAGCGCCTCAACGCTGCCCTCGACCGTGTGCCCTCCGCCGAGCACGGCTCAACCGAGCGCGAGCTCGTCGCCGTGGTCGAGGACGGCACCGCGGACCGGATCCGTGGCTGGCTCGGCACGACGGCAGCACGCTGGGATGCCATCCGGCCCTACACGACGACCGCCTTCGAGGCAGCGGCCGTCGACCCCGAGATCCGGGCTCTGCTCGAGGAATGGCTCGACGAGGCGATCAGCGACATCCGAGAGGGCCTGAACCGCGCGGACCGCTTCCCGGCCGGGACCCGGCACATGCGGGGCGTGATCGCGATCAACGAGCTCGACTACGTCGCGCGCCTGTGGACCCCCGGCACGTGGGGCGTCGATCACGAAGGCATGCTCGACGTACTGACCGAGAGCTGGGTCGGCTCGATCGGTGCCCCCACGCGCTGACGGGGGGGTATGTCCTACCCCGCGGTCACAGGTGCTGGGCGACCTCGAGCAGCAACGCCCTCAGCCACTCGACGAAGAACTGGTCGGAGAGGTAGGGATTCCACACCATGTCGATCCCGACTCCGGGGACGGGGAACGGGAACTCCTCGATGCGCAGATCGACGATCCGCTGCATCGCCGCGGCGACCCGGAACCTCTGGAGAGCCACTCCCCCGGACAGCGCCACCAGGTGCGGCACGAGGAAGTTGTCTGACACCAACAGGCCGGAGCGGTAGTCGATGTGATGCTCGTCGAGCACCGCGTAGGGCATCACCCGGCGTTCGGCGTCGAACACGACGTGCGGCAAGGTGGTGAGCAGCTCAAGCGCGGAGGCACCCGGGTCCGAGTCCGTGGGTGCCACGACCATCCACCGGTCGTCGTACAAGCGCTCGCGGGCATAAGGCGAGCCGAAGGCGTCCGACATCAGCACGACGTCGACCCCGTCGGCGGTGAAGGCCTCCTCCGTCGGCATCGTGATGGTCCGGATCCGCAGCGTTGCGTTCGGTGCGCGCTCGGCGATGAGCCGCGCCAGCGGCGCACCGATGACGAACGCGGTGGGCGTCATCATCGCCACCGTGATGACGCGGCCGTCAACCGCTGGGTCGAAGCCCGGGAAGTTCACGACTCGCGCCGTCTGCTGCAGGGCGGCTCGCAAGGGTGCGGCCAGCTCGATTGCCCGCGGGGTCAGCCGGGTGCGGGCGCCCTCGCGAACGAGGATGTCGTCACCGAGCAGGCGACGCATCCGGCCGAGGGCGTGGCTCATCGCAGGCTGGGTGAGGCCGACCCGCTCGGCGGCCCGCGTGACCGAGCGTTCCTCGAGGATGGCCAGCAGCGGCACCAGGAGGTTCAGGTTGACCGCCGCGAGTCGGTCGAGGTCGGCGCTCGAACGGCCCGGCCGGACACCTCGGCCGGGCGCCGGCGGCGCCTCCGGTCCGATCTCCGACATGGACCGAACCCTACGCGGCGCCCTCGGAGACCGCGTCACACAACCGGCGCAGCTTCGGCACCGGGATCCGGTAGTCCACCGCTGCGGCCGTGCCGGTCCCGTCCGGGTGCCCCCATCGCAACAGTGCGGAGACACCTTTGCCGGCCAGCCGATCGGGCTCGCCGTCCGCCGGGAGGAAGCCGGCGGCCTTCAGCGTGATGCCGAACTGCTCGGTCCAGAAGTACGGACGCAGATCGAGGGCGGGAGCCTCCTCACCTCGCAGCAGCGCCGCTCCGGCCGTCTTCGCCTGGTCGATGGCGCTGGTCCACAGCGGAATCCGACGCAGGCCTCGCCTGGTCGGAATCGTGGCCAGGTCACCGGCTGCGACGATGCCGGGTCTGACCCGGCCACGGCTGTCGACAGCGAGCGCACCCTCCGTGGTGAGCAGGCCGGTTCCGGCCAGCCACTCCAGGTTCGGTACGTCCCCGACGGCCGCGACCACGAGGTCGCCGCGCCGCACCGCACCATCGCCGAGGACCACCTCGGTGCCGCCGGAGGTCTCTCGGGTCGTCGCCTCCGAGGTGAGCACGACCCGAAGGCCACGCGCCCGCGCGGCGTCGACGAGGACCTGCGCGAGATGGCTGCCGACCTGGTCGAGCATCGGAAGCCGCTGGGACACGACGGTCACCCCGCATCCGACAGCAAGGGCAGCGGAGGCGATCTCCATGCCGAGCGGACCGCCTCCGACGACGACGACCTCCGGGCGGGCGGTGAGCGCGGTCCGCAACCGGATGGCGTCATCGAGGCCGCGCAGGGCGAGGACGCCACCCCCACCGAGCGTCCGGGCGCGCGAGCCGGTGGCGATCACGAGACCCTCATAGGGCACCTCGGTCCCGTCGTCGGTGGTGATGAGTCGGCGGTCGGGGTCGAGGCCGATCGCGGCCCGCCCGAGGAGCTCGGTCGCCTCGTGGTTGGGAGGAGGCAGACGGTGAGCATCGTCGGCCGCCCCCTCTGCCAGCAGTGCCTTCGACAGCGCCGGACGGCTGTACGCAGGATGGCGCTCGTCCCCGATGATGATCAGCTCGCCGTCGTACCCACTCCCCCGGAGGCTGTCCGCCGCGGTGAGGCCGGCGATCCCGTTTCCCACCACCACGATCCGCTTCATGATGGCCGCGCTCATGCGAACCGCAGTGCTGCGACCGGGCAGACCCGGGCCGCTGCGTTTGCAGCCGTGGCCGCGTCCGTGTCGGGCTCGAGGTCCTCGACGTCGAGGACCAGCTCGCCGTCATCGTCGAGGTGCATGAGCTCGGGCGCGGCCTCCTCGCACAAGCCGTGCCCCTCGCACCTGGGACGGTCGAGCACGATCTTCATGCCGGCACGACCTCACGGACGGGAAGCACGCTGATGCTCCGGGTGATGTTGCTCGGCACGCGCTCCTCCGGACCGACCTCGATCCGGGAGATCCGCTTGGCCAGCGCAGCGATGACAGCGTGCGTCTCGATGCGTGCCAGACCCTGGCCCGCGCAGCCGTGCGGTCCGTACCCGAAGGACAGGTGGTCGACCGGGTTCCGCTCGACACGGAACGTGTCGGGGTCGGCGTAGTGGCGCGGGTCGCGGTTGCCGGCGCCGAACAGGATGGCCACCTGTGATCCGGCGGGGATCACCACGCCGTCCACCTCGACGTCGCGCGTCGCCCGGCGACCCCAGGCGTGGACCGGCGCCCAGAACCGCAGCACCTCGTTGGAGGCCGCTGGCACCAGGGCAGGGTCGTCACGTACGAGGTCGAGCTGGTCAGGGTTCGCAGCGAAGAGGGCAACGACGTTGCCGAGCGCGGCGACAGTCGTGTCGATGCCGGCGCCGAGGTACTGGTGGATGATGTGACCGGCCGTGTTCGGCGGGATCGCCCCACGCGCCTCGGCATCGAAGATGCCCCGACCGACCGAGCCCGGGGTGAGGTCGGCGGCGGTCACGGTCGAGCACCAGCCGTAGAGCTCTCCCGCGATCGGGAAGCTCTCCGCGGTGCGCTGGTTGAGGGGCCCGATGACCTGCATCGCCGCTTCGCCCCAGCGCAGCATGTTGTCGCGGGCCGGGCCGGTGAATCCGATCAGGTCCGCCACCACCTCGAGCGGGAGAACGCGCGCCAGCGCGTCGATGGCCTCGAAGGAACGCTGCGTGACGAGGTCGGCGACCAGCGCGTCGGCCTTCGCCTCGATCGTCTTCCGCAGCCCGCGCAGCGCACGAGGTGTCAGGTTCTCGCTGAGAGCGGCACGTAGTCCGGTGTGGGCCGGCGGGTCGGAGGCGAGGGACGTACCGATGAGGGCCTCGTTGACCATCGGGTTGAAGCCGATGGTCTTCGAGGAGAACGCCTCCCAGTCGCCCAAGGCATCACGGATCACGTCGTAGCGGGTGAGGGCGTAGACGTCGTTCGCGGGCAGATGTACGACGCCGGCGAGCTCGCGCAGCTCGGCGTAGGTCGGATAGGGGTCGAGAAGGACTTGGTCGTCGAAGATGTCGACGTCGGAAGAGACCGGCACGGTCATGGCTTCACCTCGGAGCGGCTAGAAGGTGACACCAGTGAAGTGAGTGCCGTCACATAAGTCCAACAGATGTTTCTCATGGCATGACATGCACGTCATGCATATGACCGTGGCGACTCGCCTCCCGAGCCACCGATGTTCGAGCCCGTGCAGTTGACCGCTTGACGGGTTCATCGCGTCGGCGGACCGGGACGACATCGGTTACTCGTGCGTACGGCTTCCTTGGTTCAGCGTCATGAGGTGCAACATCGTGCGTCTCATCAGCGTCTCGTTTACTGGAACGCAATGTTCCGGTAAAACGTGACTTGCGTAACTTTGGCGTGAGACGGTTCGTTTAGAACGTTGCGATGGGGAGCATGACCCGGGGCTTTGCGGGCCCGGGGATTGAAGAGGGAGATTCGATGTCCGCTACGCGCTACAGCCGCCTTCAGAAGGCGACCGCGCTCGTTCCGCTCGCGCTGCTCAGCGCAGCGTGGACGGTCAACGTCACCGGTCTGACGCAGTCGAGTGCCACAGCATCAGGGACCAGCTACGACGACGCCTTCAGTCTGCCTGACGGGACGTCGGTCCCGGCGGAGGCGATCGAGGCGCCGGCGAGCGTGTCGGCATCGGCCGACAAGGGCGACGGCAGGTCGATGGCCGGAACGGCCAACGCCGCCGGCATCCCGTCGGCTGCCCTCGCTGCCTACCAGCGCGCGGCCACCGTCATCAACGCCGCCGACGCGTCCTGCAAGATCGACTGGCCGCTGATCGCCGCGATCGGCCGGGTTGAGTCCAACCACGGACGCGCCAACGACAACCGGCTCTCCGCCGAGGGCATCTCGACTCCCGGGATCTTCGGCGTGCCCCTCAACGGCAGCGGCAACGTCTCCCGGATCACCGACACCGACGGTGGTCAGTACGACGGCGACACCAGCTTCGACCGCGCGATCGGCCCGATGCAGTTCATCCCGTCCACCTGGGCGATGGTCGGCGTGGACGCCGACGGCGACGGCAAGCGCAACCCGCAGGACATCAACGACTCCGCCCTCGCCACCGCCGTCTACCTCTGCTCCGGCAACGACGACCTCTCCACCGACCAGGGCGCGCGGGCAGCGGTCTACCGCTACAACCACAGCCAGGCGTACGTCACCACCGTGCTCGGCGTCGCCGACGCCTACCGCTCGGGCGACTTCACCTCGATCCCGAACAGCACGGTCCCCGTCGACTACGCGATCCCGCGGATGGAAGCGCCCAAGCCGGCGAAGCAGAAGGACAAGGACCGCACCTTCAAGGCCGGCGACAAGCAGGCCGGCCCGGGTCAGGGCGCGGAGTCTCCCTCCACGCCCTCCGAGGAGGCTCCTCCTGCCGAGGAGACGCCCGGCGGGGGTGGCACCGGCGGCGACGACGGCGGCGCCACCGACCCGGCGAAGCCGCTGGAGCCGGTGACCAAGCCGGCCGAGAAGGTGGTCGCGACCGTCTCGCAGTTGACCACGGTCTGCACCAATGCGCTGGTCGACCAGCTCGGGTCCGTGCTCGCCCGCACTGTCCCGAAGAGCACGATCACCGACTGTGTCGCACAACTGTCGAAGAAGACCCTGCCGGAGGCAAACGCCGCGGTCGGCGGGATCCTGGCCGGCCTCCTCAAGATCCTCGGCATCGGCTGACCGACCCCAGCACGCGCGAAGGGCCCCGCCGACCGGCGGGGCCCTTCGTCGTACATGAGCCGACCGCCAACGAGCGAGCGGCTCAGCGGCCGTGTAACACGCTGTTCGTAGGACTATCCGGTCGTTCTGATAGGGCGAGTAGTACTACGAACGACGTGTTACATCGGCGCCGGGGCGCGCGACAGCACACCGAACCAGCGACTCAGCGGACCACTCAGGCGGCGGGCTCGTCGTCCTCGTACTCGGTGACGAAGGCGCGGCCGACTTCGCGGACCTCGGCCAGGGAGGAGGAGTCGGTCAGCAGGGAGCTGAGGTGGTAGTCGGCGACTGACTGCGCCAGAGCGGCCGAGCTCGACGGCGCCTTCTCGTCGTCGCGACGGCTGTGCCACAGACGGTGCTGGGCGCCCTCGTTGAGCGAGAGCAGCATCAAGGCGGTGGTGGCGGGGTCGGTCTCGCGCAGCTCGCCGCTGTCGACGCCGAGCTCGAGGAGCTGAGCGGCGGCGGAACGGAGCTTGTCGCAGTCGTCGTCGAAGCCCTCGAAGACCTGGGGCTGGGCCAGGGCCGCCACCTCGAGCTCGTAGAAGTCGAGCGGGGCGGTGCACAGCTGGCGGACGTCGGCGTAGAGGAAGGCGTAGAGCCGCG
The DNA here is from genome assembly GCF_050699375.1 of Nocardioides sp. Taxonomy (GTDB): domain Bacteria; phylum Actinomycetota; class Actinomycetes; order Propionibacteriales; family Nocardioidaceae; genus Nocardioides. The sequence continues at coordinate 16,104 of NZ_JBOHDN010000230.1, forward strand.
GAGCGGCCGGGCCGTCCTCCTCGAGAAGCTTCTCGGCGAGGGTGAGGGACTCGCGGTTCTTCTCCATCAGGGCGGAGAGAATCTCCTCCTTGGACTTGTAGTAGTAGTACATCGAGGACTGGCGCAGACCGACGCTCTCGGCGATCTGGCTGATCGTCGTCGCTGCGACACCTTGGGCGGTGAAGAGCCGCGAGGCCTCTTTGAGGATCTCTTCTCGCGGGTTGGCCGAATCACGTCCGCTGTTGCGCGGTCGGCCGGTGCGCTTCGTGTTGCCCGACTCACGATTGGTCACGATCTCGAGTCTACTCTCCGGAAATGTTCCACGTCATCGAGCTGCGGTCGGCCAGGAGGCGGAGTTCAGCCTCGCAGCCAGCCAGCTGCTTCGGCGGCCCAATAGGTCAAAATCACGTCCGCGCCCGCCCTCTTGAAGGCGGTCAGTGTCTCCAGGATCGCCGGTTCGCGGTCGATCCAGCCATTCGCAGCTGCGGCTTCCAACATCGCGTACTCACCCGAGATGTTGTAGGCCGCAACAGGAACATCGACAGACTCACGCACTCGCTGCAGGACATCGAGGTACGGGAGTCCGGGCTTGACCATCACGATATCGGCGCCCTCGGCCACGTCAAGGAGCGCCTCGCGGACGCCTTCCAGCGCATTCGCCGGATCCTGCTGGTAGGTGCGCCGGTCGCCCTTGAGCGAGGAGTCGACGGCCTCGCGGAAAGGGCCGTAGAACGCCGAGGCGTACTTCGCGGAGTAGGCGAGGATCGAGACGTCGGTGCGACCGTTCGCGTCGAGCGCGTCGCGGATGACCCCGACCTGACCGTCCATCATCCCGGACGGGCCGACCATGTGGGCGCCGGCTTCCGCGTGGGCGATCGCCATGTTGGCGTAGATCTCGAGGGTGGCGTCGTTGTCGACGGTGCCGTCCTCAGCCAGTACGCCGCAATGGCCGTGGTCGGTGAACTCGTCGAGGCACAGGTCGCTCATCACGGTGAGCGCGTCGCCGACCTCGGAGACGACGTCGGCGATGGCCACGTTGAGGATGCCGTCAGGGTCCAGTGCACCAGAGCCCACGGCGTCCTTCGTCTCCGGGACACCGAAGAGCATGATCCCGCCGATGCCGGACGTGGCTGCCTCGGCAGCCGCCTTGCGCAGCGACTCACGGCTGTGCTGGACGACGCCCGGCATGGTCGAGATCGGGACCGGCTCGTCGATCCCCTCGCGCACGAAAGCGGGCAGGACCAGGTTGGCGGGACGTACGGCCGTCTCCGCGACCATCCGGCGCATGATCGGCGTGCGCCGCAGCCTGCGGGGACGGATCACGGGCTTCTCGATACTCATCTCAACTCTCCCAAAATGCCGAGTCGGCTCATCTTCACCATAATCCCCGCCGAGTCGGCGCGTCACAACGCGCCGACTCGGCGAAGATCTCGGTCAGGATGAGCCGACTCGGCAATGAATTCGGTCAGCTCGTGCGCGAACGGCGGCGCGAGGCCGGGCGGCGGTCGGACGGCTTGGTGACCGGCAGACCCTGCTCGACCAGCGAGGCGCGGCGCGCGGCACCGAAGTCGGCGAGCGCCTCGGTGAGCGCCTCGATCGACGGCTCGGGCGACATCACGTCGACCCGCAGGCCGTGCTCCTCGGCGGTCTTGGCGGTGGCCGGGCCGATCGTCGCGATCACCGTGGAGGTGTGCGGCTTGCCCGCGATGCCGACCAGGTTGCGGACCGTTGACGAGGAGGTGAAGACCACCGCGTCGAACTTGCCGGTCTTGATCGCGTCGCGGGTCGGCGCGGGCGGCGGAGCGGCCCGGACGGTGCGGTAGGCGGTCACGTCGTCGCACTCCCAGCCGAGGTCGACCAGGCCGGCGATGAGGTTTTCGGTGGCGATGTCGGCACGCGGGAGGAAGACCCGGTTGATCGGGTCGAGGTCCGCGTCGTACTCCGGCCAGACCTCCAAGAGCCCAGCTGCCGACTGGTTGTCGGTGTGCGGCACCAGGTCGGGGCGCAGGCCCCAGGCCTCGAGCGCCTGCCCGGTCTTCTCGCCGACGGCGGCGATCTTCAGACCGGAGAAGGCACGGCAGTCCAGGCCGTACTCGTCGAACTTCTCGCGTACGGCACGCACCGCGTTGATCGAGGTGAAGGCGATCCAGTTGTAGCGGCCCTCGACCAGGCCGCGTACGGCCTTGTCCATCTGCTGCGGGTTGCGCGGCGGCTCGACGGAGATCGTGGGGACCTCCTCGGGCACGGCGCCGAAGCCCTTCAGCTTCAGCGACAGCGCGGGCGCCTGCTCCTTGGTACGCGGCACCAGCACGCGCCAGCCGAACAGCGGCTTCGTCTCGAACCACGAGAGCGTCTCACGCAAGTTGACCACCTTGCCGATCACCACGATCGCCGGCGGCGCCATCCGTGCGGCACGAGCGTCGACGGCGATGTTCTCCAGCGTCGACTCTACCGTCGACTGCTCCGTCGTGGTGCCGACGCGGGTGATCGCGACCGGGGTCTTGGCCGAGCGGCCCGCCGCGACGAGCTCCTTGGCGATGTCACCGATCATGCCGACACCGGAGAGGAGGACGAGGGTGCGGTTGTCGGCGTACTGGCTCCAGTCCACCTTCTCGTTGCAGGTCACGACCGCGACCTCTTGGTGGTCCTTGGTGGTCAGCGGGATGCCGGCGTACGCCGGAACGGCCGACACCGACGAGACGCCGGGGACGATCTCGAAGCCGATGCCCGCCTTGGCGCAGGACTGCGCCTCCTCGGGGCCGGAGGCGTAGAGGAACGGGTCGCCGGTCATCAGGCGCACGACGCGCTTGCCCAGCTTGGCCTGCTTGACGACGGCCTTGGCGCGGGCGGCGTTGGCCAGCGGCTGGCCGTCGACGCCGAACCCGCCGTCGATGAACTCGGGTCCGATCGGTTCCGGGGCCTCTTCGCCCTCGGCCGGCTCGACGGGCTCGGGGATGCCGAGGACACCGCGCACCATCGCAGGGTGCTCGGGGGCCTCGGTCACGACAACATCGGCCCGCTTCAACAGGTCGATCGCCCGTACGGTCAGCAGCTCGGGGTCACCGGGACCGCTGCCGACGAAGGACACCCAGCCCAGTGGGGTGGCCGAGGTGTGCTCGGCCTTCTGCTCGGTGGTCTTTGCTCGGGTCATGCGTTGTGCACCTTGTCCTGCTCGGGAGCGGTCTGGGGGGAACCGCCCGTGTCCATGACAGCCTGGTCTCTGTCCGCCGCCTCCGGGTCCGCTTCGGCAGCGTCCACGGGGGCGTCGGTCAGGTCTGCAGCACCCTCGGCGAGCATCTCCTCCGCGAGCCGTCGCCCGACGCCGGCGGCGTCGTCGACCGGGCCTGATGCGGAGAGTCGCACCGAGAGCGAGCCGTCGAGTGAGAGCGCAACCGCGCGCACCCACAGCTCTGGTCCTTCTTCACCCTCAACCACGTCGGCGAGGGTCCCGATGGGCGCGGCACAGCCACCCTCCAAGGTGGCGAGCACCGCGCGCTCCGCCTCGATGACCGCTCGGGTGGTCGGGTCGTCGAGGGAGGTCAGGATCTTGCGTACGTCGGCATCGGCGTCGCCTGCACGGCACTCGACGGCGAGGGCGCCCTGGCCGGGAGCCGGCAGCACCTGGATCGGGTCGAGGACCTCGGTGACCTCGTCGAGCCGGTCGATGCGGGCCAGGCCGGCCCGGGCGATGACGATCGCGTCGAAGTCACCCGAGCGCACCTTGCCGATGCGGGTGTCGATGTTGCCGCGGATGCCGTCCAGCTCCAGGCCGAGGCCCAAGGCCTTGATCTGGGAGACACGTCGCGGAGAGCCGGTGCCGACGCGCGAGCCCACCGGGAGCTCACCGAGGGTGAGCCCGTCGCGGGCGACGACCACGTCTCGCGGGTCCTCGCGCGGCAGGATCGCGGTCAGGTCGATGCCCTCTTCGGGATAGGTCGGCAGGTCCTTGAGCGAGTGGACCGCGAGGTCGATCTCCTTGGCGTGCAGCGCGTCACGCAGAGCACTGACGAAGACCCCGGTCGAGCTCGAGCTGGTCAGCGGGGTGTTCGTGGCCTGGGTGCGGTCTCCGTCGGAGACGATCTCGACCAGCTCGACGATGTGGCCCTGGGCACGGAGCATCTCCGCGACGAGGGTCGACTGAGTGACGGCGAGCTGTGAACGGCGGGTGCCGAGACGAAGGGTCCTCATGCGGATCCTCCTTCATGGGTGGGGGGCGATGCGGCGGAGGTAGCCGTCGTCGACACCTCCGCGCGGGTCACCGAGGCGACTGCCTCGGGGTCGAGCGCGAAGAGCTCGGCCAGAGCCGCGGCGTAGGACACCGCGCCGCTCTCGTTGGCGAGCTCCTTGACCCTGACGGTCGGCTCGTGGAGAAGCTTGTCGGCCACGCGACGTACGGTCCGCAGGACCTCGTCACGGGTGGCCTCGTCGAGCTCGGGAAGCTTGCCGTCGAGCCGCTCCATCTCGGCTCCGACGATGCCGGTGGCCATGCTCCGGAGCGCGACGACGGTCGGGGTGACCGCCGACTGGCGACGGGCGCTGAGGAAGGCCGCGACCTCCTGGGTGACGATGTCGCGGACCGCTAGCACCTCCCGGCCGGCGGGCGAGGCGTGCAGCTCGTCGGCGAGGGCGGCCAGGTCGATCAGGGTCACTCCGCGGAGCGAGCCCGCGGCGGGGTCGATGTCGTGGGGCAACGCCAGGTCGATCAGCGCGACCGGGTGCCCGCTGCGGTCGCCGACCATCTCGGCAGGCACGAGCACACCACTGGCCCCGGCGCAGGTGATGACGATGTCGGCCGCGGCGATCTCGTCGGCCAGCTGGTCGAGCGAGGCTGAGCGCGCGGCGTACTCGTTCGCGAGGCGGTCGGCGTTCGCCGTCGTCCGGTTGACCACGACCACGTCGGCGGCCTCCATCCGGGAGACGGTCGCGGTGGCCAGCCCGGCCATCGCCCCGGCACCGACGATGGCGACCCGCTTGCCGCGTACGTCACCCACGGCTCGTACGGCACGGCCCAGCGACGCCGTCACCAGCGACGGCGCGGCCCGGTCGATGTCGGTCTCCGCGCGCGAGCGCTTCCCGACCCGCAGCGCCTGCTGGAACAGGCTGTTGAGCGCCGGCCCGACCGTGCCCGCCTCCTGGCCGAGCTGCAGCGCGGCGCGCGCCTGACCCAGGATCTGGCCCTCGCCCACAGCCATCGAGTCCAGGCCGGCGACCACCTTGAACAGATGGGAGACGGCGCCGTCGTCGTAGTGGACGTAGAGGTGCGGCAGCATCGTCTCGAGCGTCTGACCGGCGCCCTCGATGATGCGGCGGGACAGGTCCTCGACGGAGCCGTGGAACCGCTCTACCTCGGTGTAGATCTCGAGACGGTTGCAGGTCGAGATGACCGTCGCCTCGCTGACATGTTCACAACCAGCCACGTCAGTGAGGAGCTTCTGCAGGCCGTCGGCGTCCACCGAGGCCGCCTCGAGCATCGAGACCGGCGCAGAATTATGTGAGATTCCGACTACAAGAACACTCATGCCGGCGCCTCCGTCGAGGAGGAGCAAGGATACGGACTCGCCGGCCTGAGGCTGATTGTCGTTCGCTGACGCTCACTCATGCCGTGATCCCTTCCTCGGAACCATTATCTACCGTCGCCCCAGCATCCGCAGCCTTGCGCGACTCGTGATACGCGAGGATCTGCAGCTCGATGGAGAGGTCGACCTTGCGTACGTCGACCCCGGACGGAACGTTGAGGACCGCGGGCGCGAAGTTGAGGATGCTGCTGATCCCGGCATCGACCATCGCGTCGGCGACGTCCTGGGCAGCGGCGGCCGGCACCGAGATGACACCGATCGAGACCTGCTCGTCCGCGACGATCTCGGGCAGGTCGGCGAACGGACGGACGGCGATGCCCGCGACCGTGCGGCCCTGCATCTGCGCGGCCGCGTCCAGCAGCGCGACAGTACGGAACCCGCGGCTGCTGAAGCCGGAGAAGTTGGCCAGCGCCTGACCGAGGTTTCCGATGCCGACGATGATGACCGGCCAGTCGTGGGTCACGCCGATCTCGCGCGCGATCTGGTAGCTCAGGTAGTCGACGTCGTAGCCGACTCCACGGGTGCCGTAGGAGCCCAGGTAGGAGAGGTCCTTGCGGAGCTTGGCCGAGTTGACTCCGGCGGCCGTGGCGAGCTCCTCGGAGGAGCACGAGGCGATGTTTCTCTCGGCGAGCGAGGTCAAGGCCCGAAGGTAGACCGGAAGCCGGGCGACAGTCGCCTCGGGGATGTCCCGGTGGGGGTCCTGGGCACTGCTGCCCTCGCCCGTATTCGTGCTCCGTGCCGTCACGCTCTGCTCTTTCAATGCCGGCGCCACAGACGGGGGCTCTCTAGCCCGGGATCGCCATGCGGCTCCGCCACCATACGGACTTTGTGCATTCGGGAACAAACTCGCGAACGGTTGGCTAGCACACGCTTCTGCGGAGTTGTCAGAGGGGGTCGATCCGGGGTATGGGGTCGACCGACAGTTATCCTGGGGAGCGCGCGAGTGCTGCTCTGAGCCGCTCCTCGGAGACGCGCCAGAAGTCGTGCTGGCGGCCATCGACGTACGTCACCGGCACCTCGTTCGTGAACCGCTCCCGGAGCTCGGGGTCCCGATCGATGTCGATCTCCGTGTAGTCGTCCCCGACGACGCTCTCGACCACCAGTCGCGCCTCGTCGCAGAGGTGGCAGCCCTGACGGGAGTAGAAGGTCACACGCGGTTCCACCCGACCATCTTGGCACCCTCGCCCCATGTCAGCGCCAGGCCCACTACTGTTGGCGAAATGAGCAGGGCCAGCGACCGCCGCCGCGCCGATCTGCGGCGAAAAGACCTCAAGCGCCGTTCGGCGCTCGCCGGTGAGGCATCGGCCGCGGCCGCGGAGATCGAAGCCTGGCTCCACCCTGAGGGCGGGGACCCGACGGCGGCGGCGTTCTTCGACGTGGACAACACGATCATGCAGGGCGCGACGATCTTCCATCTGGCCCGCGGCCTGCATCGGCGCAAGTTCTTCCGTACGCGCGACATCGCCTCGGCTGCGTACAAGCAGGCCTACTTCCGGGTGGCCGGGGTCGAGGATCCCGCGCACATGGAGTCGGCACGCAGCTCGGCCCTCTCCTTCATCCGCGGCCACCGCGTCGAGGAGGTCGAGAGTCTGATGGAGGAGATCTTCGACGAGGCCATGGCTCACCGGATCTGGCCCGGTACGCGGGCGCTCGCGCAGACCCACATCGACCAGGGACAGCGGGTGTGGCTGGTGACCGCTGCCCCTGTCGAGGCGGCCAGGGTCATCGCGCGGCGGCTCGGGCTGACCGGTGCGCTCGGGACGGTGGCGGCCACCGAGGACGGCGTCTACACCGGTGCGCTGGTCGGCGAGATGCTGCACGGGCCGGCCAAGGCGGAGGCGGTCAAGGCCATCACGGCCCGGGAGGGGCTCGATCTGTCCCGCTGTGCGGCCTACTCGGACTCGTTCAACGACCTCCCGATGCTCTCGCTGGTGGGACATCCGTACGCCATCAACCCGGACGCGCGCTTGCGTGCCCACGCGCGCGTGAAGGGCTGGCCGGTGCGTGACTACCGCACCGGTCGCAAGGCCGCCCGCGCAGGCTTCGCGACCGCGGCGCTGGGCGGGGCGGCCACGGGGGCCATCGCGGTGGCGATAGCGCTCCGCGGTCGGCGGCAATGACATCGACCGCTGGCCGGACATATGGGGGCGGGTATCGGTGGCCGCGTAAGTAATTTGTCGCCACACGCCGAGCCGACTTGGGCTCGGGACCTGACATCGGGATGTTCTAACCCGTAGGGTTGTGCTCGCTCAGGGGAGTCTTCGGGAGGGACCCACATGTCGCGCCGCGCCAACGACGTTCAACGTCGCTTAGATGCGCTGCGTGCTGCCGTCGTCGATGCGGTCGAGCTCCTGCTCAACGAGGGCTACGAGCCTGCGTACGCCGGTGTGGCCGGTGGCTCCGGTCCGCTCGCGGAGCCCGAGCGACGTGGCTCCGGGGGCACTCACGAGATCAGGCCCGGCTCCGGCAACGAGCCCGAGGACGACACCGAGCTGGCCGCCTCCTCCGAGGAGAGCGAGGCCGACCGGACTCGGCTGATCGCCCTCGTGGAGCTCGCCCGCAAGGGCGACAAGGAGGCTTTCGGCCTCCTCTTCGACCATTACCACGGCGCCGTCTACCGCTTCCTCTTCTACCGGACCCGCTCGACCCAGGTGGCCGAGGACCTGACCTCGGAGACGTTCTTCAGGGCCCTGCGCTCGATGACCGGGTTCCGCTGGCAGGGCAAGGACTTCGGCGCCTGGCTGATGACCATCGCCCGCAACCTGGCCACCGACCACTTCAAGGCGGGACGTACGCGCCTGGAGATGACCACCGAGGACATGGGGCAGCACGACTCCTCCTCCGACGGTCCCGAGAAGATCGTGATGGCCGGCATCACCAACGAGATGCTGCTCGCCTCCCTCGCCAAGCTCCCCGAGGAGCAGCGCGACTGCATCATCATGCGCTTCCTCCAGGGACTCTCGATCGCCGAGACCGCGGCCATCCTCGGGCGCAGCGACGGAGCCGTGAAGCAGCTACAGTTGCGCGGAATCCGCAACCTCGCCAAGCAGATGCCTGACGGGATCCGCTGATGACTGTGTTCCGCACCACCACGAATGCTCGACCGGTTGCCGTAACCCGCGGCCGGGGCGACTCGTTGTCCGACATGACTGCCCCTTGCGTGCAGTCATTTCGACGAATCCCTCACTGCCGACACCGAGTAGGAACCCTCCGATGAGCCCGGCGTTCCCGGCGCGCAAGCGTGCCGAAGAGTTCGACCGAATGGTCGCGGCTGCTGCCGCGTCGGATCGGCGATCCTCGAAGGCTGCCGACGAGCTTCGCGACCTGGCAGTCTTCGCTTCGTCGCTCTCCACCGTCGGCGACTCCGCAGCACCCAGTCGTGACTTCTCCGTCTCGCTCCGTGAGCGACTCATGGAGGCCGCCGACACCGACCTCGTGCCGGTGCCGCGCACCGAGAGGACCGTCGAGCGCAAGCTCACCGTCGGGCACGTCCGCAGGCCGCGTCGTCAGCGCAAGCTGACCGTCGCCATCGCCGCCATGGCGATCGTCGGCGGCACCGGCGGCGCCGCTGCCGCCTCCCAGACCGCCCTTCCCGGTGACTCGCTCTACCCGGTCAAGCGTGCCGTCGAGAACGTCTCGGCAGGCTTCACGGTCAGCACCCAGGCCCGCGGTGTCAGGATCCTCGAGGACGCCGGCACCCGGCTGCGCGAGGCCAAGACTCTGGTCGCGGACGCGCCGTTGACCGACGCCGAGCGGGTCACCTCGACCCTGGAGACGTTCTCGACACAGGCCGCGCACGGCTCGGACCTGCTCATCAGCGACTTCGAACAGACCCAGGACGACGAATCGCTCGCCCAGCTGCGTACGTTCGCGGCAGACGGTGTCGAAGAGCTGGCCGAGCTCAGCCCCCAGGTCCCCGAGCGTGCCGAGCCGGCCGTCTCGGACGCCGCTCAGACGCTCGTGCTGATCGACCAGGCCGCGGCGCAGCTCTGCCCCACCTGCGAGGGCGGCATCACCGAGCTCCCCGCGACGCTGGTCTCCAGTCTCACCTCCGACATCGACGGACTGCTTCCGGCCGACACGGTCGTCGAGGCGGAGGCGCTGCCGCCGCTCAACCCGGACGACAACGCCCTCGACCTGCCTTCCATCGATCCCGACAAGATCGGTCCCGGCTCGGTCACCGACCCCGACGGCAAGAAGGACGACGACAAGAAGGAGAAGCCCGACGAGGGTGACTCCGCCGGCGGCGACGTACTGCCTCCGTCGCTCACCCCGTCGCCCTCCGACCCCGCGGACGAGCCGGACACCGATGACCCGGCCCCGGCCGGTCCCGTCGTCGGCCTGGTCACCGGCGTCACCGGCTTGGTCGGCGACGTCGTCGCCGGCGCCACCGGCCTGCTCAAGCCGTAACCCCCGCCGAGAAGTCACTTCTGCAGGCCGAGAGGGCATGCTGGGGACTTCACGACCTGCAGACGTGACTTCTCGGCCTGCGCGGTTGACCTTTCGGCCTGCAGAGGTGACCTCTCGGCGAGGGTTTTCTCCGGCTCTGTCAGCCGAAGACTGAGGCGCGCTCGACCAGCAGGCGGTAGAGGGACTGCTGAATCGTCTCGCGCACCTGGTCGGTGACGTTGAAGACGAGCATCGGGTCGTCGGCCTCCGAGGCGTCGTACGCATCGGTGCGGATCGGCTCGCCGAACTCGAGGAGCCACTTCGACGGGAGCGGGATGAGTCCCAGCGGGCCGAGAAGGGGGAAGAACGGCGTGATCGGGAGGTAGGGCACGCCGATGACCTTCGCCAGGCCCGGGATGTTGCCGACCAACGGATAGATCTCCTCGGCGCCGACGACGGAGAGCGGCACGATCGGGACGCCGGTGCGCAACGCGGACGAGACGAATCCGCCGCGGCCGAAGCGCTGCAGCTTGTAGCGCTCGCTGTAGGGCTTGCCGATGCCCTTGAAGCCTTCGGGCCACACGCCGACGATCTCGCCGTTGCGAAGCATCCGCTCGGCGTCCTCGCTGCAGGCCAGGGTCGCCCCGGCCTTGCGGGCGATGTTGCCGACGATCGGCATCCGAAAGACCAGGTCGGCGCCGAGGGGGCGCAGGTCGCGCCCGAGCGCGTCGTTGATCGAGACCATCGTCATCAGACCGTCCATCGGGATGGTGCCCGAGTGGTTGGAGACGATCAGGGCGCCGCCGTCGGTCGGGATGTTCTCGATGCCGCGCACCTCGACGCGGAACCACTTCTCCTTGATCGGTCGCAGCACTGCCAGCAGGAAGCGTTGGGTCAGCTCGCGATCGAAGCCGTACTCGTCGACGGAGTATTCACCCGAGATCCGGCGCCGCAGGAACACGATGAACCGGGTGAGCTGCTCCTCCCACTCGGTGCCGAACACCTCTTTGGCGGCGCTGTCCAGAGCCGCGGCCCAGTCGGCCGCCGGGATCGCGCGCAGCGGGTGGCGCTCTCGCGCCGTGGTGCCGGCGATGGGAGTGGCGGGCTCAGTCACCGGACGCTCCTGTCAGTCGGCTCTCCAAGGCTGCCAGCGCGCGGTCGGCGCGGTTGGGGGACGGCAGCACGCTCTCCGCGAAGTCTACGACCGTGTCCTCGGTCGTGTAGCGCGGTTCGAAGCCCAGCAACGAGCGCATCCGGGATGTGTCGACGCCGCGGCCGTAGGTCAGCAGCGCTCTCAGCTCGGCGGGATACTCGCCCCCGCCGAACCTCGCCATACCGAAGAGGGGCTCGGGGATCGGCACGGTCAGCCGCTGCAGCCGCCGGGCGACCTGGGAGTGGGTCAGCACGCCGTCGCCGGCGACGTTGAACGTCCCGGGGACCTTGGCGCGCACCGCATGCTCCAGGACTGCGTACAGGTCCTGCTCGTGAAGGAACTGCAGGCGCGGGTCGAAGCCGAGCACGTTGGGCACGACCGAGCGCCGGAAGTGGGACGCGATCGGGCTGTTCACCCGGGCCCCGAGAACATTGGCGCAGCGCAGCACCGTGACGGCCACGTCGGGGCGGCGCCGGGCGAAGCCGCGCACATAGGACTCGATGTCGGCCACGTCGCGGGCATAGCCGGAGGACGGCGTACGCCGTGGCTCCATCGACTCGGTGAACATCGCCGGGTCGCGGTTGCTCGCCCCGTAGACCTGGGTCGTCGACTTCACCACGACCTGGCGCAGGGACGGCGCCGTCTGGCACGCGGCGAGGAGCTGCATCGTGCCCATGACGTTGAGCTCTTTCATCGTCGAACGACCCCCGGTGGTGCCGGGGGTCGCGATGACGCTGAGGTGGACGACGGTGTCGACCTCCTCCTTGGCGATCACCTTGGCGATCACCGGGTTGCGGATGTCGGCTCGGACGAACCCGACCTCGCCCATGTCGCCGCGAGGCGGGGCTACGTCGACACCGATGACCCGCTCGACGTTCGGGTGGCGGGCGGCAGCGCGCGCAAAGCGGCGCCCGAGGTCACGCGAGACCCCGGTGACCAGGAGGACCCTGCCTCGCTGATCACCCCGAGCGTCGCTTCGACCAGATCCGCTGCGCTCCGCCACGTACGTCGTCTCAGACTGTGCCGGAAGGCGTCACTTGCCGAGCTTGCGGCGCTGGACGCGAGTCTTCTTGAGCAGCTTGCGGTGCTTCTTCTTCGCCATGCGCTTGCGACGCTTCTTGATGACAGAACCCACGGGGAACCCTTCACGATCGATGCAGAGAATGCCGGCCCTGTGCCGACGCGGTCACTCGCCGCAGCGAGCGACGGATTGACCTAGGGAGTCAGCCTAACGAAGTCGGGCCACCCAGAGAGAATCGGTGACCTGGTGAGACCGGTGTTGCCCCCGCGCCCGCCCACCTTGGGCGCGGGGTCTGACAACTAGCCCGCGTTGTAGAACGAGCTCTTGAGGTATTCGTTCGCGTCGTCCTCACGTACACGGAAGGAACGACCGACACGTACCGCGGGCAGCTCGCCCGAGTGGACCAACCGGTAGACCGTCATCTTGGAGACGCGCATCATCGCCGCCACCTCGGCCACGGTCAGGAACTTGCTGTCAGAGATGTCTCCAGGAGGAGTAACCATCTGCTTCCACCGTTCTCTCATCGAGTGATCGCGACGCCAGCGGCTTCCCCACCTCTGGTCCAAAACGCGATCCCAAAGTGAGAATAGGGCCTGATGTGACTGATGGGGAAGGGGACACCCCTGAGAATCTCACATACCAACGGCGTGTCGAGTTGCATTTGGGTACGCCGATCCACGGGTTTCTAGACGGTCCCGAAACTATGAGGCCGGGCTACGGCATCGGGTCGAGCCCGTGCAGCGGATACACCGCTGTGCGAGTCGCATGGACTTGCCGGTCGAGCCACGTGCCAGGGTCATATCCGCTCCCCCAGTCGCGGTAGGCCGGCTCGCGTCCGTCAGTCATACGCAACGGTGCGACCCTCCCGAGGCGCGTCTGCACGTGTTCGCGCCAGCCACCTGGCACTTCGAGCGTCGGCTCCAAGGGATTTCCCGAGACTAGCGCAAGAAGATGGGTCCACGCGCGTGGCACGACGTCGACCACGGCATAGCCGCCACCGCCGAACGCCACCCACTTGCCCGCACACACCTCGTGGGCGAGCTCGTGGAGGACGACGTACGCAGCCCGCTGGCCGTCGACGCTGAGAGCCAGGTCGGCGAGCGGATCCTCGGTGTGCGAGTCGCAACCCTGCTGGGTCACCAGGATCTCCGGCTCGAACTCACGGACCAGGTCGGGCACGACCGCATGGAAGGCACGCAGCCAGCCGTGGTCGGCGGTTCCCGGGGGCAGTGCGACGTTGACGGCGCTCCCCTCGGCGTCCGGTCCGCCGACGTCCGCGGCGAAGCCCGTGCCCGGGAAGAGCATCTGCCCGGTCTCGTGGAGCGAGATCGTCAGGACCCTCGGGTCATCCCAGAAAGCCCGCTCGACGCCGTCTCCGTGATGCACGTCCACATCGACGTACGCGATCTTCTTGACGCCCTGGTCGAGGAGCCACTGGATGCCGGCCGCGACATCGTTGTAGATGCAGAAGCCGGCCGCGCGGCCGCGCATCGCGTGGTGGAGCCCGCCCATGAGGTTGGCACTGTGCATGCTCTGGCCGGAGTAGACCTGGCGGCAGGCCTCGATGCTCGCGCCGACGATGTGGGCGCTGGCGTCGTGGATGTGCGGGAAGACCGGGTCGTCCTCGGTGCCGAGGCCGTGGGCCAGGTCGGGCTCGCCGCTCCTGCCTGCCCTGATGACGGCCTCGATGTAGCGCTCGTCGTGGACGGTGAGGAGCTGCTCCGGGGTGCCCATCGGCGCCTCGACGACCTTCAGCCGGTCGAGCACACCGATCTCGTCGGCGAGGCGCATCGTCAGGTCCACGCGGATCGGCGCCATCGGGTGCGTCGGGCCGAAGTCGTAGTCGGCCAGGCTGCTGTCGAAGACGACCGTCGAGAGCCCCTGGCATGCGGTCGTCGGAGTCGTCATGGGCCACACGGTATCCGTGACGTGTGCGACACTGGCGGGGTGTTCAGCATTCGTTCCACCCAGTGGTGGCCCGCCTCCTAGGCGGTCCACCCGATAGTTGAGCACTCACATCAGGCCGCCCACGGGCGGCCTTTATCGTTGTGAGCGAGGATCTCGAGACCTCGTACGCCGACCCGTGGGCCTTCATCGAAAGGTTCACCATGACCCGGCGACTCTCGCTCATCACCCCCTCCGGACGGCTCACCCTCGGCAACCTGCTCGGCGCGCTGCGGCCGATGCGATGTATCGAGCCTGTCGAGATGGCCGGCGCGGCCGACTCGGACGCCTTCTACGGGCTCTCCGACCTGCACGCGCTGACGACGCCGCACACGCCGGCGGTGCTGCGTACGCGAACCGAGGAGATGGCCCTCCTCCTGCTCGCGTGCGGGCTCGACCCGGCCACGCTCTTCATCCAGTCGCACGTGCCCGCGCACCGCTCGCTCAGCTATCTGCTGGAGTGCGTCGCGCACACCGGCGAGCTGGGCCGGATGATCCAGTTCAAGGAGAAGTCCCGGCGTTCCGGGGCGTCGGTTCGCGCGTCGCTGTTCACCTACCCCGTGCTGATGGCGGCCGACATCCTGCTCTACGGCGCGACCGAGGTGCCGGTCGGCGACGACCAGCGTCAGCACGTCGAGCTCGCCCGGGACGTCGCGGTGCGGTTCAACACGACGTACGGCCGGGTCTTCTCCGTCCCGCAGGCGGTGCATCCAGCTGCCGGGGCGCGGGTCATGGACCTGGCCGACCCGACGCGCAAGATGTCGAAGTCGGCCGGCGACGACCATCCCGGGTCGATCTTCCTGCTCGACCCGCCCGAGGTCGTACGGAAGAAGGTGGCTCGCGCCGTCACCGACTCGGCCGGGACCATCGCGCGCGATGAGGAGCGTCCGGGCGTCACCAATCTGATCGACATCCTCGAGGCCTGCGGCGGCTCGGCCGCGGGGTTGTCGGGCTATGGCGCCCTGAAGGCCGCGGTCACCGATGCCGTCGTCGCGGAGCTGGAACCGGTGCAGAAGCGCTACCGCGAGCTCGCCGCGGACCGCACCCGGGTGACCGAGGTGTACGCCGCGGGTGCCGCGAGGTGCCGAGAAGTGACCGCCCCGGTGGTGGCAGCAGCGGAGGCCGCGATCGGGCTGGGCTGAGGTTCGAGCCTGAGGGCCGAACCGGGGTAACACGTCGTTCGTAGTACTACTCGCCCTAT
>NZ_JBOHDN010000231.1:0-45706 GCF_050699375.1 Nocardioides sp.
CTCGGTCAGCCAGGTCTCCAGGCCCTGGTGCGCCGGGTCCGCGGCGAGCAGGCGGTGCAGTGCCGTCGTGCCGGTACGGACGAGTCCGGTGACGAAGATCGGGCGCTCGATGCGTACGTCTCGATGCCGGGGGAACTCGGCGAGCCGGGCCTGGGTCATCAGCCGGCCGACGAGCGCCGACTTCACCTGAGCGCGGTGGAAGTAGTTGCCGACCGGGGTCAGCCCGGCCTCGGGCGAGGCCAGGTCCTCCACCAGGAGCCGCAGCCCTTCCTCGTGATCGGTTCTCCCGCTGTGTTCGAAATATTCGGCACTCAGCCCGGTGGTGCGGACAGCGGCGGCGCAGATGTCCTCGTACGTCCCGACATTGGCGCGTGCGCGCGGTTGCGTCTCAGCGGTCATGGAACTCTCCGCAGTCCACGTTGAGCATCGTCCCGGTGATCGCTGAGGCCAGATCGCTGCCCAGGAAGAGCGCCGCACGGGCGACCTCGTCGGGGGTCGCGAGCCGCTTCAGGTCGGTGGGGGCGGCCTTCTCGGCATACACCTCCTCATGGGTGCGCCCCGACTCCGAGGCCATCCAGTCGAAGTAGGCCTTGTTGACGTCCTCGTAGATGTAGGACGGGGCGACGGAGTTGACCCGGATGCCGCGCGGGCCGAGCTCGGTGGCCAACGAGGACGCCAGGTGGGCGAGCGCTCCCTTGGAGAGCTTGTAGCCCGCGAACTCAGGCTGGCTCTGGTAGACCACCGCCGAGTTGATCATCACGATCGAACCGCCCGGCTTCTCCGGGGTGGCCGCCAGGGCGTCGGCGAAGAGCGCCGAGAGCCGCAGCGGGGCGTGGACGTTGGACTCCTGGGCCAGGCGGAGCGCGTCGAGCGGGATCTGGGTCAGCGGGTCCATGGGCGGGATGCCGAAGGCGTTGTTGAGGAGCACGTCGACGCGACCGAACTCCTCGAGCGCGGCGTCGACAAGGTGCCGGCGGGCGTCCTCGTCGGTGATGTCGGTCGGCACCACCAGCGCGCGGCGGCCGTGCTCCTCGATGACGCCGGCCATCTTGCGCAGCCGCTTCTCGGTGCGGCTGGCGAGCACGAGGTCGGCGCCCATCAGCGCGGCCTCCTCGCCGAGCGAGCGCCCGAGTCCGGGGCCGACCCCCGAGAGCACGACGACCTTGCCATCCAGGAGTCCAGTCATGGCGCCTAGACTAGAACGTGTTCCACTTCTTGGAAAGGGCCCAGCTTGAAAGGGCTCAGCTTGGAAAGGGCCCGGCTTGAAAGGGCCCAGCCGGAAAAGCTGGCTCGGGTGCTGACCCGGATCAGGTCGGGAGGCTGAACCTGGCGACCTCGTCGACCCAGTCGGCGTACGCACCGACCTCCTGCGGCACCGGCTGCGCCCGGACCAGGTCGGCATGGGCACGGATCACCCGGGACCAGTCGGCACACGAGCTGCACGTCGCCCGGCCGCACTCCACGGTGTGCTCGCGCGCGACCTTCTCGAGCAGCTTCTGGAACGTCGCGCCGTCCTCGCCGGCCGCCAGCGCCTCGACCACGGCACCGAGGACCTGCGCGGCCTGCGCCGGCGCTCCGACCAGGATCGCCATCAGGACCCCGAGGGCGTGGCGGCTCGTCGGCTCGGCTCGCGCACTCGCCACCGGGGCCGAACGCGCGAGGCGGTAGACCGTGAGCAGCTTTCTGGCGCCCCTCGGCGTCGCGCAGAACCTCGCCAGCTCGCTGGTGAACAGCGCCTCGCCAGGACTCATCTCGACGCTCTCCACCGCTCCCTGGCGCGCGGACCGGTCGCCGGACCCGCCCGCGGCCAGCGCGGAGGGCCACGACGGCACCGCCTGACGCATCAGTGATCGCATGAACCGCACCGCGGGGTCACCGACGAACGCCCGCAGCGCGAACGGGACGTCGAAGACCCTGGAGAGGTACGCCGCCGGCTCGGTCACCCGACCCTCGATCGATCGCTGCAGCGCCCGCGCGTCGACGGCCGCGACGACCGCGACATCCTCCTGGTCGCCCAGGTCGTCGATCGCCTGCAGGACCCCGGCAGCCGTCGCCGGGTCGCACCTGTCCAGGTCGTCGACATAGACGATCGTCCGGGTGGTCTGCGAAGCGGCCGGCGAGCCCGGTGGCGGCCCGGGCGGTGCCGTACGCAGCGCGGCCTCGTAGGCCGCGACCTCACGGTCCATGGCCTCGAGCGCCATCGTCGTACTCATCGGCTGCGTCCGGCGCTTGCCGCGGTGTCCGTCCTCCTCGGGCATCCCCGACAGGGCCGCCCGCAGCTCGGTCCTGCGCCGCTGCGCGGCCTGGTGACTCGCCACGATCGGCGGCGGCTCGCTCCGTCCCGCGCTCCGGACGCGCTCGAGCACGCCGCTCGCGACGTCTCCTTCGGCGTGCTGGCGGGCGTTGATGCGTACGTGCCTCGTGCGATGAGGGGAAGCACCGTCATGCTCGGTGATCCACTCGATGCGCTCCTGGACCTTCCGCAGGAAGGTCGACCGCCCGCTCCCGGGGAGCCCCTGGACGGCCACCGAGATCGGGAGCTGGGTGTGTGCCGAGAGGAGCAGACGCGCAAGTCGGTCGGCGTCCCCGCGGTGGCCGAGGAGATCGTCGTCCTGGTCGGTCTGGTCGGTCTGGTCGGGCTCAGGCATCGGGTCGACCACGATCGGCACCTCGGCGGTGTCGCCCTCCGGCATCGGCCTCACCCCCGGCTGGACCGGCTCCGGAGCAGCCGCGCGGGGCTCGGTCTTGGGGTCGGTCTTGGGGGCAGCGGCCGGCGCGGCAGATGGCTCCTGGTCAGGCGTCGGTCCGGGCCCGAAGGGCATCGCGTACGTCGCGATCCCCGGGCCGCTCGGCACCACCACAGGCGCCGCATCCTGACTTCCCATCGTCTTGGCGACCCAGGAGCCCGCGTTCGGCTCGTTCATCGTGGCCGCCGGGGTCTCGCTCCGGGGCTGGGTCCGGGCCTGGGGCGGCCCGTCGGCCTTCTCGGCGGCCTCCGTCTCGACGGTCGCCGCGGGATCGGTGGCGTCGACGGTGTCGGCGTCACCGCCGAGGTCTGACCCGGCTTCCGTCCCAGCGTCGGCCCCGGCTTCCGTCCCAGCGTCGGACGCGTTGTCCTCAGAGCCCGAAACCGGCTCAGGCACGTCCGCGAGAGGCGTGACCGGCAGCCCGAGCTCCTCCTCGATCGCCTGGAGCGCCTTGGCGAAGACGGCGGCGCTCCAGTGCCGCCCGGCACGGCGCTTGTACATCGCCGTGCGCAGCGCCTTCTCGAGCGACGCCGGGACGTCGTCGCGGTCGATGGTCAGCGGGTCGAACTCCCTGATCCGCTCCAGTACGATCTCGGGGGCATCGGACCCGCTGGTCCCCTCGAACGGCGTACGTCCCGCCAACAGCGTGTAGCAGGTCGCGGCCAGGCTCCAGATGTCCGCCCAGGCGCTCGGCTCGGGTGGGTCCGTGAGCATCTCCGGAGCCATCCACGGCAGCGATGTCGACGCGGCGCCGCCGGGTCGCCCGGCCGAGGAGAGGCTGCCGAAGCCGACCAGCTGGGGCACGCCGCTGCTGGTCAGCATGATGTTCACCGGCTTCACATCGCCGTGCAGGATCCGATGCCGGGCGGCGACGTCGAGAGCGCTGGCCACCTTGATCGTGATGCTCAGCGCTTCCTCGACCGAGACCCGCTGGCTCCGCGTCTCCAGGTCGCCACCGGCGCGATAGTCCATCACCACGAAGCTGCGGTCGTCGCCGGTGACACCGACGGCGTGCAGGGGCAGCACGTACGGATGGCCGGCGAGCTCGGCGACCTCCTTGGTCTCCTTGGCGAGCGCGTCGTGGGTCGTCGCGCTGAGCCGCTCGTGCCAGACCTTGATGACGACGTTGACCTTCTCCTGCTCCCACTCGTAGAGGTAGACGTCGGAAGATCCGCCCGTGCCGATCAGCCGGCGATGCCGGAACCCCGGAATCTCCGGAGGCTCATGGTTGGGACTGGCCATGGAAGGGAATACTAAGGGTTGTACGCCATCGGGTCGCGACCCCTCCTCAGCTGAGCATCCGGCGCGCAACCGCCCGTTGACGTGCGGCGATCCGGTCGGCATACCCCCCAGGGCTCAGCGTCTCGGCGTGCGGAAGCAGGTCTCGTACGTCCGCCGTGCTCACCTTGTGGACAACCGGACCGTCCTCGGCGGTGAGGTCACGCTCGAGCCGTTGCCAGCGCAGCATCAGCGATCCGGTGCGGTGGCCGGTGGTCTCGAGCCAGTTCGCGATCGGCCTGCCGTCCAGAGGCGGCTTCTCGGAGATCACAAAGCGCATCACGCCGTCGGGGTCGGTGACCGACTGCGCCTTGGTGAGACTCGTCTGATGCGTCTCGTAGTCGGTGGAGGCATACCAGTCCGAGCCGACCTGGATCCCCTGATAGGAGCAGTCGTCGCACCTCGGCACCTCCACCACGAGCGCCTCGTCCTCGGCCAGCTCGTAGTGGCCGATCGAGGAGAACTGCGACTCCAGCCCACCGGGCGTACGCGCCGGGACGGTCAGGGTGTTGACCGGCTCCTTGTACTGGAAGAACTGGGGGAAGGCGAACCATGTCTGGATCGAGCCGGTCAGCGACCGGGCCGCGACCTCGTACTTCTTCCGCAGCAGGTCCTGGGTCAGCGGGCGGCGTGGCTTGCCGAGGGTGTCGGGTCGCTCGATCGTGATGGTGCCGCGGGTCTCGGTGTCCCAGTCGTTGAAGACCTCGCGCACGATAAGGGTCTTGGCGCCGGGCTCGGCCGTGTAGCTGAACTCGAAGGACCCGTCGGTGCTGTCGGGGTCGAGCTGCAGCTCGCGGTCGTCGAAGGCCATCAGGCTGGTCGCGACGGCATCCGCGGTGTAGGCGCCGCCCATCACCTGGAACGAGAGGTCGGCACTGGTCCCGCGACGGCCACGGACGACGTACTCGACGCCTTCGCGCAGGTAGGCGCTGAGATAGATGGCATCGGGGTTGTCGAGGCCCTGCTTGGAGAACTGGTGGGTCGGGTTCACGAAGAGCGGCTGCTCGAGGTCGTAGTCGAACGCGGTCTGCATCGCCATCCGGATCCGGCCGGACAGGTACTCATAGCCCTCGAGCCGGTCCTGCTCCCTGCGGATGAACGGCGCGTTCGCGATCAGCTCCTCCGCCTCCGCGATCGCCTTCTGGAGGGGCTCGGTCAGACCGTACGCCTCACTCACTTGCCCACCTTCGCGATGATGTTCTCCGCGTACCACTCCAGGTGCTTGATCTTCTTCTCGAGCGGCTCGGGGTCGGCGCCCTTCACGTACGGATCGCGGAACCCGACGATGCAGTCGGTGACACCCTTGTCCTCGAGGCGCTTGATCCCGTCGAGGTCGTACGCGTCATAGCTGATGACGTGGACCTCGAAGTCGTCCCTGGTGTCACCCTCCTCCTTGCGGATCTCGGTGAGGCGCGCCAGGAGGCGGTCGAGGTCCTCACCGTCGCCGCCGGCGTGCATCCAGCCGTCGCCCTTCACGACCGCGCGACGCAGCGCGGCGTCGGCATGCCCACCGACGAGCAGCGGGATCTTCTCGGTCGGCGCCGGGCACTGCTGCAGCGGCTCGAACTTGTAGAACTCGCCGTCGTAGCCGAAGAAGCTCTGCTCACCGTCGGCGGCCGGGGCGGTGAGACCGCGCAGGACGTCCATGCACTCGTCCATCCGCTTGCCGCGACGCTTCCAGTCGATCCCGAGGGCGGCGAAGTCCTCCGGCCACGGGGACAGCCCGACACCCAGACCGAGCCGGTTGCCGGAGAGGAAGGCGAGGCTGGATGCCTGCTTGGCGGCGAGGACCGGCGGCCGCACCGGCAGCTTGATCACGAACGGCGTCAGCCGCAGCGTCTCGGTCACCGCGAAGAGATGGGCGCACATGATGAACGCCTCGACGAACTCCTTGCCCTGCAGGAACTCCCGGTCGCCGGTGTCGGTGTAGGGATAGGTGGAGTCCGACTCCTCGGGATAGATCAGGCTGTCGGCGACGGTCATGCTCGTGTAGCCCGCTCGCTCGGCGGCCTGCGCCAGCGGCGCGTAGTAGTCGGCCTGAGTCATTGCCTCGGCATAGGTGAAGCGCATGCGCCCACACTAGAACGTGTTCTAAGTTTCTGCCAGAGTGTTCACCATGTCTCCGTCGATCGAACGTCCTGCGTACCTCGACTCACCGCGCACCGCTCGGATCATCAAGTACGCAGCCCGAGCCAACACGGCGCTCTTCAAGCTGACCGGCGGACGCATCGGCGGGACCTGGCGGGTGATGGCGGGCTGGCGCAAGCCCGCCCCCGTGCTGCTCCTCGAGCACGTCGGCCGGAAGTCGGGTCGCACGTTCACCACTCCCCTGCTGTTCATCGAGTCGGGCGCCGACCTGGTCGTCGTCGGGTCCCAGGGTGGCCTGCCGAAGGACCCGCAGTGGGTCGCCAACCTGCGCGCCCAGCCGGACGTCGCCGTCCGTCTCCCGCGCCAACGGCGGCGACCCGTCCGCGCCCGGGTCGCCGATCCCTCGGAGCGGGCGGCGCTGTGGCCGCGGCTGCTGGAGACGTACGCCGACTTCGAGACCTACCAGACCTGGACCGACCGGGAGATCCCGGTCATCGTCCTCGAGCCCCGCTGACCCTCACCCGAACGGACGCCAATGGACCTTCAAGAGCTCATCGACCGCGCCGAGATCACCGACGCGATCACCCGCTACACCCTGGCCGTCGACGACGGCGACTGGGACGCGCTCGACACCGTCTTCGCCCCCGACGCCACGATCGACTACTCCGAGTCCGGCGGCGCGGTCGGCGCTTTTCCCGAGGTCAAGAAATGGCTCGCCGAGATGCTGCCGGCCTTCTCCAGCAGACGTCTCCACACCGTCGGCCAGGTCGCGATCACCTTCAACGAGGAGGGCGCGGACGTCGTGGCGTACTTCGACAACCCGATGGTCATCGCCGACGGCCAGGGCGGCGAGCGCATCGTGGAGGTCGGCGGCCGCTACCGCCACTTCTTCGTGCGTACGCCGCGGGGCTGGCGCTCCCGCCACCTCCACGAAGAGGTCTTCTGGACCCGCGGCTTCTGAGTGACACCATGTCCGGGTGACCCACCTCGTACGTCGGCGCCGACCTGACGATCTGCCGTCGCTGACCGACGCCCTGCTCGAGCAGCAGCCGCTCACCCGCTACCCGGTGCGGAACCCGCTCCCGTTCCCGGTCAGCCAGTTCCTTCACTACGACGACGCGATCGCGGCCTGGACCGCGACCGTCGACGACGTACCCGTCGGGCACATCGCCACCACCCGGAGCCACACCGGCGTCAACGGTGGCGACGAGCTGCACAAGGCGTGCGCCGCGACGCACGGGTGCGACATCGCCGAGCTGACCTGGCTCAGCGCATTCTTCGTCGGGACGAAGGCACGCCGGCTCGGCCTCGGCCGCGACCTGCTGCGTACGGCCGTCGACAGCATCCACGACGCCGGCGGCCGCCCCTGCCTCGAGGTCATCCCGGCCTTCCCCGCCGCGCTGAAGCTCTACCAGTCGACCGGCTGGACCGAGGTGCTCCGCACCCGTCCGGACTGGCTGGCCACCGCACCCGACAGCGACAACCTCGAGGCCGTCGTCTTGGTTCAGCGCTGAGCGTGCTCAGGCGGTGCAGTCCGCGGCACCGCTACTGATTCAGGACCGCGTCGAGATGGCCCGGGCAGCCGCCGCAACCGAGTCCACGACCAGATCGGGTTGATAGCCGCTTGGATCGGACCCATCGCGGTCGATCCAAGCGGTTCGCAGCCCCACCGCGTTCCCGCCGGCGACGTCGAGCTCGAGGGTGTCGCCGACCATCCAGCCATCCAGGTCGCAGCCGAGCCTGTCGGCGAGAGCATCGAAGATCCCAGGGTGCGGCTTTCGCACGCCGACCGAGTCGGACACGACCCAACCGTCGACGAGGGCATCGAGGCCGGTGCGGCGGATCTTGCCTTCCTGGTTGTCGGCCATTCCGTTGGTCACGATGCCGAGAGTCCAACCGGCCGCCCTAAGGTCGACCAGGGCGTGCCGGTCCTCGTCGGCAACAGCAACGAGCGACGGCATCCGCGACCGGTAGTCATCCCACACTGATTCGGCCGTCGTCGGCAGCCCGAGTCGGCGGACGAGCCGGCTGAACACCTCGCCCTTCGGACGACGAGCGGTCAAGGCTTTGGCAACGACGTCGATCTCACCAGGCGGGAGCTCCCACCTCTCAACGAATCTGGTCGACCACACTCGGGCCGCCGAAGCCTGGTCAACCAGGGTTCCGTCGAGATCCAAGGCAATGAGGGGCACAGTACGACACCATATTGGGGTGCAGTCGGTCGGAGCGGCTGCATCTCAGCCCACCGACCTCAAGCAACGTCATCAGCCATGTGTTCGTAGGTTCCATCCGGATAGCGGATGTATTCGATGCCGAGCGGTGAGCGCCAGACGAATGTGCCCGGGGCGGGCTGGGTGTAGGTCCAGCCGCCGAAGGTCTTGAGGCGGTGGTGGCTGCGGCAGGTCTTGGCGAGGTTGGCGGACGCGGTCCGGCCGCCGTCGCCGTATGCCTCGAGGTGCTCGGTGTCGGCCAGCCAGGCCGACCGGGTGCAGCCTGGGTAGACGCAGGTGCCGCCGGCGATGAGCGCGGCCTGCTCGTGCTGAGTGGTCGACGGCGTGTAGCCGTCGCGGGTGATCTCGGCGTTGAGGTCGATCACCTTCACAGGGCGCACGACGGTGCCGGGGGCCAACGCCCACTCATCGACGCGCTCGAGCGGGACGATGGCACCGTAGTTGTCGACGCTGACCAGGCCGGTCCCGCGCAGGTCACCTTGGTCGACATGGCAGTAGAGATGAAGCACGCGAGCGGTGCCGGTCCCTTCGGTGTCGGCGGTGTAGTGGCGAGCGAGCTCCCCGAGTGCCTTTGCCCTTCGGCGCCCGAGGGACCAGCCGGTGAAGCGGCCGTCTCTGCCGAGGTCCCGGGCGATCGCCGCTACTGCGTTCTCGAGGTCGGCTGCGTCGGCCAGATCCACGGTCGCGTCGACGTGGGCGTGGCCGGTGACCGGACCGTCACCGAGGCGGGCGGGGTCCTCGTCGAACAGGGTTGGTGCGTCGAGGTCGACATCGACACGGAACTGCTCGGCCTTCTCCTCAGCCGCGATCGCGGCGGCCTCCGGGTCGAACATGGCCAGCGCCTTCTCGACCAGGCGTGAGATCGTGACGCGGCCACGCTTGTGCAGGATCGGTGCGACCTGGGCGTCGGCCCAGGCGACGGCCTCCGGCGAAAGCTTCTTGGTCAGATCGGCAACCTGCCGGGCCCGCCACCCCTCGACCGAGTAGTCGAGCACTCGCGCCCACACCCGCGGCAGCCGCTGCGCCAGCTCGACCACATCACCCGCCAACCGGCGTACGGACCCCAGTGACATCCCCAGCACCGGCCCGAGCTCCATCACCGCGAACTCCGAGACCTCCGCCGCTCCTTCACCCGCAAGGCTCAACGGCCGGTCACCGATCAGCCCGGCCTCATGGTCGTACGCCACATCATCAGGACGGCGCGGTGGTCGCTCCAGCAAATATGCGGCCACCAGAACGAGCCGGTCGTTGGCTGCCCTGACCTCGTCGACGCGGGTCTGAGCGAGGCTTGAGAGGATGTCGGAGGTGGGGGTTGTCCCGAGACTCGATTCCATGCCTCATTCTACCTCTGACCTGCCAAAACAAGAAGCCGAATGGTGCCAGAAAGGCGGTCGGATCCGCCAGCTTCCGACCGATCACAGGATGATGTTCACCAGCGCGAGAGGGGCACATGGCAAGCAGCGATCCACTCCCTTCGCCGGACACAGTCTCCGCTGCGAATTCTCGGTCCCACCACCTGAGCCGGGGTCACCCAGCGTCGGGGTCGAGGGCACGGGCAAGGAAGACATGCTCCTTGCCGGGCCGGTCGGGTGCGTCGCGTACGTCACTGACAGTGAAACCGTGTGTGCTGAGGTCGCGCTCGACCTCAGCACGGTCGCGAAAGCGGATGGTGGAGGTCGACTTCAGGATCTCGTCGCCGACGGTGGTCGACGCCTCGAATGTGACGAGTGGGAGGTCGACGACGGTGACCGTGCGGGCGACGACTGCGACGCGGCCGTCCGGAAGGTCGACCGACATCGAAGCGATGTTCCAGCCCTCCCAGGCGCGGGCCTCCGGTCGCCGGGCCTCGAAGACGAACCAGCCGCCAGGTCGGAGCGCGGCGTGAACCGCGGTCAGCGTGTCGGACCAATCGGCGTCGGACACGAAGACCTGAGCGACGTTGCCGGTCATGACGACCAGATCGGCGTCACACGCGACCTCGGCGAGTGACGCCGCGTCGCCGTTGATCCAGGTGGCCCGGTCGGCGTCCGGCTTGGCTCGGGCGACCTCCAGAGAGGCCACAGCTGGGTCGACGCCGATCACGTAGAGCCCGTCGCGGACCAGCCGTACGGCGAGGGAGCCGGTTCCGCAGCCAAGGTCGATGACCTGACGAGCCCTGACCTCACGGGCGATGGCGACATAAGCATCGAGGTCGGAACGATCGTCGTCGAAGACGTCGTAGAGCACGGCCTGACGAGGGTCCGCGAAGGCGGCATCTGGTTCTCGCATCGGCGTCCAAGCTAGCCACATCCCATTCCCACGCGCACATGGTTATCCGAGCCGTGAAGATACTCGGGCAGGCACCTCCGGCCCCGTGATCAGGCTCGGGCGATGATGTGAAGCTGAGATGCCATCCGGCGGTACGGATCGCGCCGACCCGCCTCGACCTCGACCGTCAAACATTCCTGGAGGCTGTCCGGATCCGGAGTGTCCGCGGCGTCGCGACCATCGGTGAAGACACGCACGCCATACCAGGCCTCGACCCTCAGGCTCGCTCTCTCGCACCAGCCGATCACGTCGCCGAGACGGTGCGCTTCGGCATCAGCACCGAGCTCGTTGACGTAGGTAGTGCCATCGAACGCGGCGATCGCCTTCGCCCACTGGCCACGGATGCCGGGCCGGAAGGCGAGGGCATCGCCGTTGCGTACGGTGAACGAGAGCAGGCCGCCCGGACGCACCTGCCTGACGAGGGCACGCACGGCGGCTTCGCCGTCCGGAAGGTACATGAGCAGCCCGTGCGCGCAGACCAGATCGAACCTCTCACCATCGAGGAGCCCATCCAGGTCGGACAGTTTGCCGGCAAGCGTACGGACCTCGACGCCCGCCGAGACCGCCGCCTCATCGAGTCGCGCCAGCAAGTCGGCCGACGGGTCAACCCCGGTGACCTGGAGTCCGCGGGTTGCGAGGCGGACGGCCTGGGTGCCCTGGCCGCACCCGATATCGAGAACGCTCGCGTCAGCGTCCAGGTGCTCGCTCAGCTGCGCGGCGATCACATGCTGCCGCACCACGTTTCGCAGGCTGCCGAGGCGGTCGGCCCAGATGCCTTCAACTGTCTTGAACGAGGTCATGACCGCGATTGTCACAGACCCGGATGTGGGTGCGCTCAGACCAGATCCGGGCGCGTGGGAATCAGCGGACCAGCTCGCCGAATCAACGGGTACCAATGACGCTCGCCGAGCTCGTCGGCCCAGTCGGCCTGGGCGACCCAGGCTCCGACATCACGTGGTGGGGTCGCTGCAATTGGGCGGTAGACGGCGAAATGGGCCGTGGGCACCGGCCAGTCGTAGTCGGCGGCCGGACAGGCGACGATATTGCGGACGTACCCAACGAGTTCGACCGGAACCGGCGTGCCGAGGACCAACTCCGACAGTCTTGTGGCCGCGGCGACGGGCAGCTCGCCAGGACGTACGTCTTCGGTCGGCAGGTCGACTCCGGGGCGGCCACCGGTGCGCGGCACCACGTGGATCCTGGCGTGGTGCTGGGTGGGGACCGAGGTGGTCTCGACAGGCTCGACCACCGGGGCGCCGGGATCGATGATGAGCAGGCGGACCAGGCAGGTGGGCATCGGGGCGTCGGCGGTCGAGGCGACGAGCACGTCTGCACGCGCGGCGGGCGGCAGCCATGGCGGGTCCGCGTACGGGTGCACAACGAGGTCGCCGTTCACGCCACGGAATCCGTCGCGCGCGATCAGCCCAGACCCGGGCGCGCGTGGAGGCCGCCGCCGGACTCGTAGAGCAGACCCTTGTCCTTGATCAGCTGCCCGGCGGCGGCGAGGATCGGGCTGTCGCCGACGGCGGTGTTGGCCAGGGAGACGATCGCCTCGAACATCTTGCCGGCGGCGTCGTCGACGGCCGGCCAGTTCCACTCGCCGGGGGCGGCGCCGATGGGCTCGACGGCGTGCCAACGGGCGGCGCGGGCCTCGGCCATGGTGTTGATGGTGCTCCAGCCGAGGCCGCCGAGGCCGACGACGCCGCCGAAGTTGAGGCCGATGAGACCCCAGCCGTTGCACTGGTACTCATAGGCCGACGGGCCGAACTCGGCCTCGTCCAGCTCGACCCGGGTGATCACCGGCTCGGGGCCGGTGTTGGGGGCGTAGAGCTTGAACGCGGGCCGGGCCGCCAGCAGAGAGGCGGAAGCCGTCGTGGTGATCTCGCTCAACGGCTGGCCGGGCGCCGAGTAGGCGTCGAAAACCCTGAAACCGAGGTCGAGGGCATAGCCGACCACGAAGCGTCGATCGTCCTGGGCGGCGTAGAAGTTGCGATTGAACACTTGGGGGAAACCTCGCTTGAACCCTGCTGGTCAGCCGACGACGTTAGCTCGGGTGACACGGTGGGATGTGGTTCGGGCAGCGCGACACTATCGCGCCGGACACGCGAATCCGGCAACCGGTTGCAGATCTGTTTCTCTGGCGAGTCCCTCAGGAGTAGGTGCCGCGGACGGTGTCGGTGGTCGGCAGCGACTGGCAACCGAGCCGGATCCCGTCGTCGAGATCCTCCTGCTCGAGCACGTCGTTGCGCAGCATCTTCACGTCCCCCTCGAGCAGCCGGAAAGCGCATGCCGAGCACTCGCCCTCGCGGCACGAGTACGGCGCCTTGACGCCCTTCGCCTCGAGGAACTCGAGCATCGGCGTGCCCGGATCCCAGTCGTCGTACGTCGTGGTGGCGCCGTCGAGCTCGATCTCGAGCTTGGCGGGCTGCTTGGGTCCGTCGTCGACGACCTCGACCTCGGCCTCCTTGACCGGAACGACCTCGCCGAACGGGTTGCCACCCAGGGAGGCGAACTTCTCCTGGTGCCGCCGCGCCCGCGGAAACTCCAGCTCCTTGAGCGCCGCGACCGTCGCTTTCATGAACGGAGCCGGTCCGCAGACGAAGGCGTCGTACGTCAGATGGTCGGCCGCGAACGCCTTGAGCTGCTCCCCGGTGGGGAGGCCCTGGACCGACTCCAGCCAGTGGACCACCTGGAGCCGGTCCGGGTGCGCGGCGGCGAGCCGGGCCCATTCCTCGGCGAAGATCACCGAGTGCTCGTCGCGGTTGGCGTAGAAGACCACGATCCTGCCCTTGCCCTCGCGCAGAGCCGTGCGGGCGATCGAGATGATCGGGGTGACGCCGGAGCCGCCGGCGAACAGCAAGAGGTCGGCGTCGATGTCGGCGGGGGTGAAGATCCCGCTCGGCGGGAGGACGCGGAGCGTGTCGCCGGCGCGGAGGTTGTCGCAGATCCAGTTGGACGCGTAGCCGTCCGCGGTGCGCTTGACGGTCACCGTCAGCGCATCGCCGGGTGCGCTGGACAGGGAGTAGCAGCGGGCCGCCAGGCCGTCGCGGTCGCTCGGCACGGCGACCGTCAGAAACTGGCCAGGCTTCGGCCGGAAGGCGTCCTTGGCGTCCTCGGGGACCTCGAAGACGATCGAATGCGCGTCAGCGGTCTCCTCGACCACGTCGCTGACGTACAGCAGGAAGGACTGAGTCACCTGGTCACCTCGGTCGCTCGCTCGTTCCTCGCTCGACTCGGTCGGCGACTAGTAGCCATCCTCGGCCCCGATCTGGATCCGGCCGTCGGCGACGGCTGCTTCGATAGAGGCTGCCAGGCGAGGGCAGCGGGCGTGGACGAGGCGGTCGCCGTCGGCGGCCGCCTTGCGGCGTACGAGATCTGGGCACTGCGCCTGGGCCTGAGCCGTCCACTGGACCGAGGTCTGGTGCTCGCTGTTCTTCTTCACTCCTACGCACGCGAGACAGTCGAGGCACTCCACCTCGACCAGGCGGGCCTGGGTGTAGAGCCGCTGGTCCTCGATCGTGTCCTGCGACGTCGGGACGAACGAGGCCATCAACTCACGCCTTCGGAGGTCTCGACAGGCTCGACCACCGATGCCTTCTCGGTCTCGACAGGCTCGGATGCCTTGTCGGCCTCGATCTTGCGGAGGTTCTCGGCGACCTCCTCGTGCCAGAACTCGTTGGCCTTGGTGGTGTCGACCTCGAACTCGAAGCGGGCGCGCATCTCGGGCTCGATGTCGGCGACGTCGACGTAGAACTGCTCGTACCAGCGGCGCAGCTGGTAGACCGGGCCGTCCTCCTCGCACAGCAGAGGGTTCTGCACCGGCGCCTTGTTCTCCCAGATCGCGACGTCCTGGAGGAACCCGTCACCGAACATGTCGGCGTACTTCTTGCCGATGAAGTCGGCGGTCTTGTCATCGAGCCCCTCGGGCTTCTTGACGACGATGCCGTACTGCAGCAGGAACGAGTCCGGGCCCGTCGGGATGTGGCTGTTGATCAGGATCACCTCGGTCACGAAGCCTTTGTAGTCGACCTCGAGCCAGTTGATCATGTACGCCGGGCCGTAGTAGGTCGCCTCGGACTTCAGGAACATGTCGGCGTCGCCGTAGCCGCCGTTGGCCACGTCGGGACGGCCCTTCGAGGCCATGTACTGCGTCGCGGTGTGGTCCTCGAAGACGTTGCGGAAGTCGGTCGGGAAGGCGAAGTGCACGTAGTAGAAGTGCGCCATGTCGACCACGTTGTCGATCAGCTCACGGCAGTGGCTGCCCTTGATCGGCACGGTGTTCCAGATCCAGTCGGTGTAGACCTCGCGGTCGCTGACGTCGGGCAGCTCCGGCGGCAGGATGTCGTGGTCCGGCTTCGAGCCCTCGGGGTCGTGCCAGATCAGCAGCGCGTCGTTGCGAACGACAGTCTCGTACGCCTTCGTGCGCGCGCGGAGCGGGACCCGGCGGGCGTACGGGATCTGCTTGCAGCGGCCGTCGGCGCCCCAGCGCCAGTCGTGGAACGGGCAACCGACCTCGTCACCCTTCACGGTGCCCTGGGTGAGGTCGCCGCCCATGTGGCGGCAGTAGCCGTCGAGGACGCCGAGCTCGCCCTTGGAGTTCTCCCAGACGACCAGCTTGCCGCCGAACGCCTCGACGGCATGGGGCTTGCCATCCTTGAAGTCACGAGCCAGACCCAGGCAGTGCCAACCGCGCGCGTAGCGCTCCGGCTGGGAGCCGTGGTCGAGCGAGCGGGTCTGAGTGGTGAGGTCGGCCATCGTCGTACCTTCCGCTGGGTCTTGCGCTGGGTCTGTCCAAGCTGGGGGGTCTATCTAAGCTGGGTCTATCCAAAAAATGGAACCTGTTCTAGTTTTATCACATGCATGTGGCCTTGACACCCGCCCAGGAGCAACTTCGCTCGGAGCTCACCGCCTATTTCACCCAGCTGGTCACGCCGGAGCGCCGGGCGGCGCTCGCGCGTGCATCGGGCGAGTTCGGGGGCGAGGAGGACAAGGCGGTCTATCTGGAGACCATCCGCCAGATCGGCTCTGACGGGTGGCTCGGGATCGGCTGGCCCAAGGAGTACGGCGGACAGGACCGCTCGATGGTCGAGCAGCTCATCTTCACCGATGTCGCCGCGGTGGCCGGGGTGCCGATCCCCTATCTCACGCTCAACACGGTCGGCCCGACGATCATGCGGTTCGGGACCGAGGAGCAGAAGGCGTACTTCCTGCCGAAGATCCTTGCCGGGGAGCTGCACTTCTCGATCGGCTACTCCGAGCCGGGCTCGGGGACGGACCTCGCCTCCTTGCAGACGAAGGCCGTCCTGGACGGCGACGACTGGGTGATCAACGGCCAGAAGATGTGGACCTCGCTGATCCAGTATGCGGACTGGATCTGGCTCGCCTGTCGGACAGAACCCGACGAGAAGCGCCACAAGGGGCTCTCGATGATCCTCGTGCCGGCCTCGGCGCCGGGGTTCTCCTACACGCCGGTCCAGACGGTCGCCGGGGTCGGAACTTCCGCGACCTACTACTCCGACGTACGCGTGCCGGCCTCGAACCTCGTCTCCGAGCGGGGCGGCGGCTGGGCGCTGATGACCAACCAGCTCAACCACGAGCGGGTCGCGTTGACCTCCGCCGCGCCGCTGGTGCACTCGCTCTCCCTGGTCAAGGATTGGGCGCGCTCGACCACCGTTCCTGACGGCAGCCGGGTGATCGACGCCGAATGGGTGCAGCTGGCCCTGGGGCGGGCACACGCACGGATCGAGGCGTTGTCGCTGATCAACTGGAAGCTGGCCTCGGACGCGGACCACGGGGTAGCCCTCTCGCCGGCCGAGGCGTCGGCGACCAAGGTGTACGGCTCCGAGCTCGCCACCGAGATCTACCGGACGCTGATGGAGGTCGTCGGCCCGCACGCGGGGATCACCGCCGACTCCCCCGGCGCCGTGCTCGCCGGACGGCTCGAGCGCTTCCACCGCTCGGCGCTGGTGATGACCTTCGGCGGCGGCACCAACGAGATCCAGCGAGACATCATCGGCTACGTGGGCCTCGGCCTCCCCGCCGCCAAGCGCTAGAGCCCGACAGGAACAGGACATGGACTTCTCCTTCACCACCGAATCCGACGACGCCGCCGAGCTGACCGCGAAGATCATCGGCGACGCGACCACCGTCGAGCGGCTGCGTACGGTCGAGGCAGCCGCCGCAGACCGCGGCCGCTTCGATGCCTCCCTCTGGTCCGCCCTCGGCGAGGCCGGTCTCCTCGGGCTCCATCTGCCCGAGACGTACGACGGTGCCGGGCTCGGCCTCATCGAGCTGTGCCGCGTACTCGTCGAGGCCGGGCGCCATCTCGCCCCGGTGCCGCTCGCGGTGCACGGGCCGTGCGGAATGGTCCTCGCCGAGTCCGCGCCGGAGGCGTTGACCGGCGTCGCGGACGGCACTCGACTGCTCGCGGCTGCGGTCGCCGAGGAGCACTCGCACCTGCCCGACTCCCCCACCGCCTTCGCCACGGCGGACGCGGTCGCCGGCGACACAGTCACTGGCGTCAAGACGCTGGTCAGAGCGGGAATGATCGCCGACGCGTTCCTGGTCACCGCCGCGCTGCCGAACGGCCAGACCGGGATCTTCCTGGTCGAGGCATCGGCCGACGGGGTCGACCGCGTCGCGCAGCACACCAGCGACGGCGACGTCACCGCCCAGGTCTCGTTCTCCGCGGCTCCTGCGCTGCGAGTCGGGGACTCGGCTGCGGCCGCTCGTCTCGGCGAGCTGCTGACCGTTGCCGCCGCCGCGGAGCTGCTCGGGCTCACCGAGGGGGCCTTGAAGCTGACCTCTTCCTATGCCAAGACTCGCGAGCAGTTCGGCCGAGCGATCGGCACATTCCAAGCGGTCTCCCAGCGCCTGGCCGATGGTTTCATCGACGTACTCGCCCAGCGGCTCACTCTCTGGCAGGCCGTCTGGCGGCTCGGATCGGGGCTTCCGTCGTCCGAGGAGGTGGCCGTTGCCAAGCTCTGGGCCGGCGACGCGGCTCACCGGATAGCCCACACCACCGTCCACGTGCACGGCGGCGTCGGAATCGACCTCGACGGCGAGGCACATCGCTACTTCACCGCGGCGAAGCGGTTCGAGTTCTCGTACGGAGGGGCGACCGAGCAGGCGCTTCGGATCGGGCGGTCTTTCGCATCGTCGTGATCCCTGGCTGACTCGGCTTGGGGGCTCCGGCTATCTGCCGGGGCCCCTTCTCTTCTGGCTGGGTTGTTCTGTGCGGTGTCGCGGCCGGCGACCATGATGTGCGATAGCGCGGGATTCTGATGTGTTGCTGTAAAGGCATCCGCGGCCAGCGGAGACGCGCTCGTATCTGGGTTCCAGCGTGGGTGGCCAATACTTCGTCCGGGTCGGGAGATTCAAAGACCAGAGCGCCTGGGCTGGGTGCCATTTTGCCTGCCTTGCGGGCTTCCAGCAGCGGTCCGGCTTCGCATGGGATATCTGTCCCTGACCGGGTTCCTTAGGTGCCATCTCGGTTGCCCTGGCTTGCATTCCTTGGTAGGATCGGTGCAAGCGCAAGCGGAGTGACCGACCATCCCACCAGGGGCGACCCCGATGCTGGGGTAACGAGGGAACCAGGGCCGCAAACGCCAGTTGCGAGGGTAAGTAATAGCACCGCGCCAGCGGGCCTCCAGGAGCGACGAACCATGGATCTGCAGATCGCAGATCCACAGAGTTCGTACGCCGGGAGGTGACCGCTTCGATGAACCCACAAGCCGCACAACCGCCCCCGCTGCTGGCCGGCGTCACGACGGTGACCGAGACGCTGACCAAGATCGCGGACGCGAACCCATCATTCCTCGCCACCAACCAGAAGGCGACCGTGCTCCTCGAGATCGCCCGCGCCGAAGCACAGCTCGCCGAGTTGAAGCTGCGGGTGATGGCCGACGCCGGCGACGTCGCCGCCGATACCCCCGCTTCACCAGACGCACATAAACACCCGATCGCCGACCCAGCGCAACCGCCCCAGACCCGCCGACCCGGAGCGTCTGTCCCGCTCGGGCGGGTCGAGTCGGCGCGTCTGTCCCACTCACAGGTATCGAGTCGCACGTCTGCCTCGGTCAAAACGGGCCGAGCCGGAGCGCACCTTCGGTGACTGCGGATGTAGAAGATCGCGGGCTATCTACCTACCAGTCGGCGCATCTGTCCCACCAGAAGGCACCGAGCCGGCGCGTCTGTCCCACTTGGGCGGGTCGAGTCGGCGCGTCTGCCCATTCAGGCTGCTCGAGCAGGCGCGTCTGCCCCACTCAGGCTGTTCGAGTCGGCGCGTCTGCCCCACCAGAAGGCACCGAGCCGGCGCGTCTGTCCCGCGGGGCCTGCCGAGTTGGAGCGTCTGCCCCGCGGGCCTGCCGGGTTGGAGCGTCTGCCCATTCAGACCGACCGAGCCGGAGCGCACCTTCGGGTGACTGTGGATGTGGAAGATCGCGGGCTAACTACGTACCAGTCGGGGCATCTGTCCCACTCGGACCAGTCGACGAGGCGCATGTGTCCTTCGGAGACCAGTCGACGAGGCGCACCTGCCCCTCGGAGACCGGTCGAGGAGGGGCAGCATCTCCCCCATCGGTGACCGGAGCGCTCGATGCCAGGGCACGCACCACGACGACGCGTGAAAGCACCGCGCCAGATAGTTCGCCGATAGTTCAGGTTGCCGCGATCGCAGGCGTTCTAGACAAGCGTGTGCACGGGCGCTAAGCCTTGCCGCCATCGTCCGGCGCCGACTCGAGCGCCTCGGCGGCCTCGTCGATGATGGCGCGCATGGCTTCCTCGGCGCCTGCCGGGTCACCGGTCCGGACCGCGATCGCTACCTTCTCGTGCAGCTCGATGGCGGCCGGGTTCGGGGTGGCAGGCATCAGGTGATGGTGCGTCCGCCCGGCGAGCAGCTCGGCGACCAGGTCGCCGAACGCGGCGAGCATGTCGTTGCCGCAGGCGTCGAGCAGCACGTGGTGGAAGGCGGTGTCGGCTTCCAGGTAAGCCTCGAGATCGCCGGAGGCGGCGTGGACGACCATGTCACCGACGGCACGAGCGAGGTCGCCGTGGTGCTGGGGCTGAGCCCGTTCAGCGGCGAGGCGCGCCGCGATCGGCTCGAAACCGCGGCGCAGCTCGGAGAGCGACAGGAGCTGCTCACGCCGGCCGTCGCCGTCGAGCCGCCAGCGAATGACCAGGGGGTCGAAGACGTTCCACTCGTTACGCGGGAGGACGGTGATGCCGACACGGCGGCGGGTCGCGACCAGGCCCATGGACTGGAGCACCCGAACCGCCTCCCGTGCGATCGGTCGAGACACGGAGTACGTCGCCTGGATCCCCTCCAGCGTCAGGATGGCGCCGGCAGGGAGCTGCGCCGAGACGATCCGGCGTCCGAGGGCGTCCCGGACGCTCTGATGCAGTCGATGTACGGCATCTCCGCTCGAAGTCGTCACCGCGGCATCGTCGCACATTCACGGATTCCAACAATCAGAATCCTTTACACCCCCAAATCTTGCGAAACGGATGCCTTTTGCTGCAGGCTGTGACGCGTGACACAGAACCCCCTCCTCGTGGTCATGGGAGTCTCCGGCTCCGGCAAGACGACCGTCGGTGCTGCGATCGCCCAGCGCCTTCAGGTGGCCTTCGCCGATGCCGACGCCTTCCATCCACCCGAGAACATCGCCAAGATGACGTCCGGCCGACCGCTCGACGATGACGACCGGCTGCCCTGGCTGGAGACGCTCGGCGGCTGGCTGGCCGCGCACGAGCACACCGGCGCCGTGCTGAGCTGCTCGGCGCTCAAGCGCAGCTACCGCGACCGGCTCCACGACCATGCGAGTGGCCTCCTGCTCCTCCATCTCGCCGGCAGCCCGGAGGTGGTCGAGGCGCGCCTCCTCGCCCGGGCTGAGCACTTCATGCCCCAGTCGCTGCTGCGCTCGCAGTTCGCGACGCTCGAGCCCCTCGCTCCCGACGAGCAGGGCATGACCATCGACGTCGATCAGGACATCGACACGATCGTCGATCAATACCTCGCCTCGATGAACCTCGCCTCCAAGGAACCCGCATGATCATCCTCGCCGCGACCGAGCCGGTCGCACCCGTCGCCTCCGGGGGCGTCCTCCTCGTCTCAGCCCTGGCCGCGATCGCGTTGATCGTCGTCCTGATCACCTACGTCAAGCTGCATCCGTTCCTGGCACTCCTCCTCGGCGGCGTAGCGGTCGGCGTGCTCTCCGGGCGCAACGTGATGGACGTGATCACCTCCTTCGGCGACGGCTTCGGCTCGACAGCCACCGGCGTCGGCCTGCTGATCGCGCTGGGCGCGATGTTCGCCAAGCTGCTGGCCGACTCCGGCGGCGCCGACCAGATCGTCGACACGATCGTGAGCAGGTCCTCGGTCCGTACGCTGCCCTGGGCGATGGCACTGGTCGGCGCGATCATCGGCCTGCCGATGTTCTTCGAGATCGGCCTGGTGCTGCTCATGCCGGTCATCTATCTGGTCGCCCGCAGGGCCCAGGTCTCGCTGATCACGGTCGGCATCCCGACCCTCGCCGGACTCTCCGCGATGCACGGCCTGGTGCCGCCGCACCCTGGCCCGCTGGCGGCGATCGGCGCCCTGCAGGCAGACCTGGGCACGACGCTCGCCCTCGGCGTACTGGTGGCGATCCCGGTCATCGTCGTCAGCGGGCCGCTGTTCGGGCGGCTCGCGGGCCGGTGGGTCGTCGTCGAGGCGCCGCACACCTTCGACAGCACTCCCGGCACCGAGGCCTCTGCGACCACGCCTCGCCCGTCGTTCGCGATCACCCTGTTCAGCGTGCTGCTCCCGCTCGTGCTGATGCTGGCCAAGGCCATCGTCGACATCGTCATCAATGATCCGGCCGACCAGGTCCAGCAGGTGTTCGACGTGATCGGCAACCCGCTCGTCGCGCTGACCGTCGCGGTCATCGTCGCCATGTTCACCCTCGGCCGCGGTTCCGGGATGGACCGTCGCGAGATCGCCAGGACCATCGAGAAGTCGCTGCCACCGATCGCGGGCATCGTACTCATCGTCGCAGCGGGCGGCGGGTTCAAGCAGTCGCTCATCGACACCGGCATCGGCACCGAGCTCGCCGGATGGGCGCAGGGATCAGGCGTGTCGGCCATCCTGCTCGCGTGGGTGCTCGCGGTGCTCATCCGCCTGGCCACCGGCTCTGCCACCGTCGCCACGATCACCGCCTCGTCCCTCGTGGTCGACCTGGTGACCAACATGTCGGCGCCCGAGGTCTCCCTGGTGGTGCTGGCCGTCGGCGCCGGATCGGTGTTCTTCTCGCACGTCAACGACGCCGGGTTCTGGCTCGTCAAGGAGTACTTCGGCCTCGACGTCGTCCAGACGATCAAGTCCTGGTCGCTGATGGAGACGGTGCTGTCCGTCAGTGGCCTGGTGTTCGTGATGGCGCTCAGCCTGTTGATCTGACTCGTCGCAAGCAGAAACAGGGGCGTCGCCGGCAGGCGGCGCCCCTGTCTGCAGTGGCCGCTCGAGCGACCACCGTGTGCGATAGCGCGCTGCTGTACGTTCGGCCGGCAGATACTGCAAACGGTCCCACGGGCCACTCAGGTCCCATCCGTCACGGAAACTGTCGGTGGTCTCCGACAGAATCACCCTCGACCGACGAAACACCATCAACCCAGGAGGACACCGTGTCGGATTCACCTTCCCCATCCGCCACCGACGAGTCCAACGCCCCGGCGACGACCGCCACCGAAGCTGCCGACCCGCCCGCCAAGCTCGACCCCATCTCCCGCAAGGGCACCCCGGAGCACCGCACCAAGTCGAAGCGCGAGGGCGCCGGGCGCCGCCAGGGCATGCCGGTGCAGGCGATCAGCCTCTCCGTCCCCGCCTCGCTGGCGGCGCAGTGGAAGACCTACAGCCAGCAGGTTCCCCGATCCCTCGTCGACGTCTTGCTCGACGCGGTCGCGGCGACGCGGCCACGGCTGCCCGTCCTCCTGCGCGCCCATCAGGCGGCGCTGCGCGAGAAGACCAGACCCGTCTCCGACGGCACCTTCATGCGCAACGTGCCTCAGCCGAAGCGGCTCGAGGATCCGTACGTCACGATGCCGCTACGCCTGCTGGCGACCAACGTCGACGTGCTCGACGCCATGGTCCACGAGATGGCCGCGGAGTCCCGCTCGCAGCTGGTCGTCGTGGCCCTGACGGCGTGGCTCGCCGACCGACGCGCCGAGGAGCAGATCTATGAGGAGCAGCTCGAGCTCGAGGTGCCCGAGGACCCGTTCGACCGCCCCTGAACGCGCGGCATCCGAACGCGCGGCACCTGAACGCGCGGCCGGATGACGCACAGCCGGGGCGGGTCGAGCACCCGTCCCGGCACTGCGGGCTCAGACCACCTTGGTCCCGTACATCTCCCCGAGCGGGTCAGCGAGGAGCTCGAGCCGCTCGCCGTCGGGGCCGCTGAAGTAGAGCGACGTCTTCGACTCGACCATGTAGTCGACCCCGGCGAGGTCGAGCTTGGCACGCAGGTAGTCCCACTTCTCGGACGTCACCGAGATCGCGATGTGGTGTAGCCCGCCGAGCACCTCGGCGTACTTCCCGAGATCGAGCCCGGGGAGCGTGAAGAAGGCGAGGAGATTGCCGGCCCCGGCATCGAAGAAGAAGTGGTCGGAGCCGGCGTAGTCGCGGTTCTCGAAGATCTCGGTCAGCGGGAACTCCAGGATCCCCTGGTAGAAGTCGATCGTCCGGCGTACGTCCGAGGAGAGCAGCGCGGCGTGGTGGATGCCGCGGGCCGTGCTGGCGGGTCGCGCGGACTCGTCGCGAAGGTACTCCTTCTTGATCCGCTCGCGATCCTTGGTGATGAAGTCCATGTCGATGGTCAACGCGCTCTCCTCGTGCCTTTCGGCTGCCTCGCCGATCAGTGTAGTTTCTGCGTCAACCGCTGCCGGTGGCGGGCGCCGAGCCCTGCCCTCCGGTGCGTGATGCGTCACACCCGACCCTCGTCGACCAGCACTTATTCGCCGTGATGCTGAGAGCACCAAAACAGAGTCGGTAAGGTGTACCTCATGGACGAGGTCAAGTGGCTCAGTAACGACGAACAGGTCGCGTGGCGTGCCTGGCTCGCCGTCAACGCACAGCTCACCGCGCGTATGAATCGGGACCTCCAGGCAAAGAACGGGCTCTCGCTGGCCGACTACGACGTCCTGGTGAACCTCACTGACGTCCCTGACCGCGCGCTGCGGATGTACGAGCTCGGCGACAAGCTCCAGTGGGAGAAGAGCCGGCTCTCGCGTCAGGTGATGCGCATGGCCGCCCGCGGGCTGGTCGAGCGCCGCGAGTGCCTCGATGACCGCCGTGGCGCGTTCGTCGACCTGACCCCTGCCGGGCTGGAGGCCATCGAGGCCGCCGCTCCCGAGCACGTCACGATGATCCGCCAGATGCTCTTCGACGCCTGGACGCCCGAAGAGGTCGCGGCCCTGACCAAGCTCTACACGGGCGTGCTGGAGCGCCTCGCCGCCAAGCCTGGTGACGAGGTCGCCTCGGACGGCTCGGCCGCCTGACCCGAGCAGGCGACGAGCGAGCGCTACCGCTTCCGCTTCTCCCGCACGCGCTGCTGGAGCACGATAGGCGTGCCGACGAAGCCGAACTCCTCGCGCAACCGGCGCTCGATGAAGCGCTCGTAGGATGCCTCCAGCTTTCCGCTGGTGAAGAGGATGAAGGTCGGCGGCGAGGTCGAGGGCTGCGTGGCGAAGAGGATCTTCGGCTGCTTGCCGGACCGAACCGGGTGCGGGTGCTCGCCGATGAGGCGTCCGAGGAACGAGTTGAGCGCGCCGGTGCCGATGCGCGTCTCCCAGCCCTCGAGAGCCTTGTCGAGCGCCGGGACCAGGCGGTCGACGTGCCAGCCCGTACGCGCGGTGACGTTGATCCGCGGCGCCCACTGCACCTGAACCAGCTCGCGCTCGACCTCACGGTCGAGCTGCCAGCGGCGGTCCTCGTCGACGAGGTCCCACTTGTTGAACGCGATCACCAGGGCGCGCCCGGCCTCGCGGACGGTCTGCAGGATGCGGATGTCCTGCTCGGAGATCTTCTCGCCGCCGTCGAGGACGAGCACCGCCACCTCGGCACGGTCGATCGCCGTCGTGGTGCGCAAGGACGCGTAGTACTCGTGCCCGGAGGCCTCCTTGACCCGCTTGCGGATCCCGGCGGTGTCGATGAAGCGCCAGTCGCGGCCGCCGAGCGTGATCAGCTCGTCGACCGGGTCGACGGTGGTGCCGGCGACGTTGTCGACGACGGCGCGCTCCTCCTTGGCGAGCTTGTTGAGCAACGAGGACTTGCCGACGTTGGGCTTGCCGACCAGCGCGATGCGCCGCGGTCCGCCGATCTCGGTGCCCTCGGCCATCGGGGGCGGGTCGGGAAGCACCGCGAGGATGGCGTCGAGCATGTCGCCCGAGCCGCGACCGTGCAGCGCGGAGACCGGCCAGGGCTCACCGAGCCCCAGGTTCCACAGCGCGGCCGCCTCGCCCTCGGTACGCAGGTCGTCGACCTTGTTGGCGGCCAGGACGACCGGCTTGCCGGACTTCCGCAGGATGCGTACGACTGCCTCGTCGGCATCGGTGATGCCGACGGTAGCGTCGACGACGAAGAGGACGGCGTCGGC
Source organism: Nocardioides sp. (assembly GCF_050699375.1). GTDB lineage: Bacteria > Actinomycetota > Actinomycetes > Propionibacteriales > Nocardioidaceae > Nocardioides. The sequence continues at coordinate 25,273 of NZ_JBOHDN010000231.1, forward strand.
CAGCGAGACCGCGATCTCGGCCTGGGTGGCGATCCGCTCGGCCAGGCCCTGGGCGTCGGGGTTCCAGCCACCGGTGTCGACGAGGGTGAAGGCCTTGCCGTTCCAGTCGGCGTCGTAGGAGACGCGGTCGCGGGTCACACCGGGAACGTCTTGGACGACCGCCTCGCGGCGGCCGATGATCCGGTTGACCAGGGTCGACTTCCCGACGTTGGGGCGACCGACGACGGCGAGCACCGGCAGTGGTCCGGTGGGCTCATCGGTCTCGTTCAGGTCTCGTACGTCTTCATACGAAACGTCGGGGTCAGTCATCGTTCTCCTCGCTAGGTAGCGGACCGGGCAGCTCGCGACCGGTCAACGCCAGGGCATGGTCCTGTTGGACCTGCATGTGCTTCTGGAGCAAACCCGAGACATGCCCGACTTGTTCCCTGGTACGCGGCCAGCCTACGCGCTCCACGTGGAAAGGTTCGCCATAGACGATGTCGATGCGGGCCCCCGCGTGCGGTATCGAGGACAGCCCGCCGCCCGGGTCCCGGCTTCCGACCATCGTCACCGGCACCACCGGCGCCCCGGAGACGAGCGCGAAGTACGCCGCCCCGCGGTTGAAGCGCACCAGGTCGCCCGCGCCGCGGTGGCCCTCGGGGTAGATCCCCATCGCGTTGCCCTCGCGCAGCGTCCGCAGCGCCAGCTTGACCGCCGTCGGGTCGCTTCGGACCCGGAAGAGCGGAATCTGGCCTGCCCAGCACAGGAACGGGCCGAGGAACCAGTGGTCGAACATCTCCGACTTGGTCAGCGCGTGCACCTGGCGGGGTGTGAAGATCGCCAAGAGCGGCCCATCGATGATGCCGACATGGTTGGAGGCGAAGATGATCGGCCCCGAGACCGGGATGTTGGCGGTCTCGTGCAGCCGGACGTCGTAACGGCGCCTGATCACCCAACGGGCGAACGGGCTGATGTGCTGCAGCGCCCACCGGGCGGGATGCTCGACCCCATCCAGGTTGGGCAGGTCGGTGCGGGGCGTACCCGCGAGCGGACTCGTGCTCACTCCCCCGCCTTCTTGGCGAGGTCCACGACGAGGTCGATGGCCTGCTCCAAGGTGTAGGGCGTCGTGTCGAGGTGGGTGGCGCCCTCCGGCACGGCTGCGCCGCCCTTGGTGGTGTCGATCTTGTCGCGGCTCTCCAGCGACGCGAGGACGGCGTCGGCATCGGTGCCGCCCTCCTCGGCCGCGCGACGCGCCGCGCGTGCGGCCGGGTCGGCGGTGACGTACAGCTTCAGGGCGGCCTCGGGCCAGACCGCGGTGCCGATGTCACGGCCCTCGACCACGATGCCGGTCCCGGAGGCGAGGGCCCGCTCGATCTCCTGCTGCTGGAGAGCGACGAGGCGGGAGCGGACCTCGGTGACCGTGGCGACCGGGGACACTGCCGCGTTGACGCGGTCGCTGCGGATCTCGACCGAGACGTCGGCGCCGTCGAGAGCGATCCTCGGGCCGAGCGGGTCGGTGCCGGAGGTGATCACCGGCTTGCCGGCCGCTGCCGCGACCGCGTCCGCGTCGTGCACGTCGACGTCGTTGCTGAGCATCCACCATGTCATCGCCCGGTACATCGCTCCAGTGTCGAGGTAGCGCAGCCCGAGACGGTCCGCGACCCCCCGTGAGGTGCTGGACTTTCCGGAACCGGACGTGCCATCGACGGCGATGACGATGCTTGCGGGGTCAGTGCTGGGGTTCTCGCTGCTCACGGGCGGGAGCCTACCGGTGAGCGACCCAACCTCGGGACTCCAGAACCGCCTGCATCCGGTCGGCCGCGTCGTGGGCGACGATCAGCTCCATGACGCCGACCGGGCGACCGGGGTCGTGATCGATGCGTACGTCCTCGATGTTGACGCCGCTCTCCCCCGCGTCGGCGAAGAGCCTGGCCAGGTTGCCGGGCTCGTCGGGCACGGTGACGTAGACGCTGGCCTGCACGGTCTGGGGCCGGCCGTGCTTGCCCGGGATGGCCCGGGTGCCTGCCTGCCCCTCCTTGAGGAGTACGTCCAGGGCGGCCGCGTCACCGTTGCCGACGGCCTCGATCATGTCGTCGAGCTGGGTGCGCACCTCGGCGAGCAGGGCGGTCACGGCGTGGGCGTTGCCGGCCACGATCTGGCCGTAGAGGCCCGGGTCGCCACCGGCTACGCGGGTCACGTCGCGCACCCCCTGACCGCTCAGCCTCAGATGACCCACCGGTGCGACGGCGAGCCGGCCCGCCACGAGGGCGGCCATGAGGTGCGGGACGTGGGAGGTTCGCGCGACGGCCTGGTCGTGGTCGTCGGGCTCGAGGACGAGCGGGAGGGCACCGCACAGGGCCGCGAGCTCCTCGACGAGCGCCGTGGCCTCCGGGGCGGCGTCGGCATGCGGGGTCACCGCCCAGGGACGCCCCTCGAACAGGGTGGCCGTGGCCGCCAGCGGTCCGGAGCGCTCGCTCCCGGCCATCGGGTGGCCCCCGACGTAGCGGCGTACGTCGTCGGGGTTGTGCTCGCGGACGTAGGCCAGCGGCGACGCCTTCACGCTGCCCACGTCGGTGACGAACGCATCGGGGCTATCGGCGAGGACCCGGGTGATCACCTCACCGAGATGTGCGGGCGGCACGGCGACGACCACCAGCTGCGGAGAGTCGCCGGGCTTGCGGGGGCGGCCGGCGCCGAGGCCGCTCGCGGTGCGTACGTGGCTGGCCGTCGCGTCGCTGAGGAGCACGTCGAGCCCGGCCTTGGCACAAGCCAGCGCGACCGACGTCCCGAGCAAGCCGACACCGACGATCTCGACCGGCCCGGCCAGGGCGCCCCCGGTTTCTGTCATGCGTCCAAGGCTACCGGTGGCCGTGCCTGTCCAGCCCCTCCGGACAGTCGCGTCCGAAGAGTGACACTCGGGTTGTCGCGCGGCCGGTCAGGACGGCTGGTAGCTGCCGAAGGACCAGGAGTTGCCCTCCGGGTCGGTTACGGTGCCGCCGCGGCCACCGTAGTCCTGGTCGACCATCGCGCGCTCGACCGTCGCTCCGGCGGCGACCGCCTTGTCGAAGACCGCATCGGGGTCGTCGCTGATCAGGTAGGCGGCGGAGGCGCCGGTGGACTTGATCCCGCCCTCCTCGCGCAGCTGCCCGAACATCAACCCGCCGCCACCGGGCCAGAGCCACTCCGCGTGGACCACGGCGCCACCCTCGCGGTAGGTGGCGTGCTCGACGAAGCCGATCGCGCTCAGCCACGTCATCATCGCCTCGGCGTCCTTGAACGCCATCGACTGCCAGTACTTGATCTTCGCTACATCACTCATGCGTTCAGTGAACCTCTCCCCCGCCGGTGAGGTCTTGAACGAATGGGAACTCCTCGTGCAGCCAGGTCGTCGGCGTACACCCGGCGAACTCCTGCCACTCGCGGGTCAGGTGCGCCTGGTCGGCATAGCCGCAGGCCGTCGCCGCGTGTGCGAGCGACACCCGCCCGAGGAGGCGCTTGGACCGGTCGAACCGCGCCAGCCGTTGGAACTGCTTCGGGGCCACGCCGGTCTCCGCACGCACCAGATCGCTCACCCGCCGTCTGCTGTAGCCGACCTCGTCGGCCACCTCCTGCACACCCGCCCCACGAGTCAGCAGGGCCAGCGCCCGACCGACCTCGGCCCTCGCCGCCGGCTCGCCACGACGTGCCAACGTCTCGATCAGACTGGTCGCGACGAGACGCTCCCACTGTTGTGGATCGGTCTGTCGTGGATCGGTCTCGGCCAGCTTCTCCGGAAGATGACGTACGTCCCCGGGTGCCGCGACCTCGTCGAGAGCGAGGAGCTCGCCGCGCCAGGCCGCGGCCGGCATCCCGAACAGCGCCCGCACCCCGGCGGTCGTCAGCGCCAGCTGGATGCCTCGCTGGTAGCCGTTGTGACGGATCGCGGCCGGCCGGGTGTGCAGCCCGGAGACCAGCGACCAGGTCACCCGGTGGTCGGAGCCATCGCTCCAGGCGGTGTCGAGAGGCTCCCCGACCGGCAGCACGAAGGTGACCTCCGTGCTCGGCATTCCGCGGTGCGTGCCGGGCGCGCCGAAGTCCACGTCATAGGGAACCATCGAGGTGACGAAGGGGCGCAGCACGTCCGGCACAGCCATGCCTCCAGACTCCCCCTGTCCGGAGAATCTGTCGAGCGACGCCGTACGCCGGCCCGACCTGACCCCACGCCGAGTCGGATCGTCCTAACGAGCCGACTCGGCGCGGACTTCGGTCAGGACGAGCCGACTCGGGGACGGCCGATGGATCAGAGCTCGGTGTTGTCCAGGAGGTCGCCGAGCTCCTCGCGGGAGAGGTCCCGCATCTCGCCGGGCCTCATCGCACCCAGGCGGACAGGGCCGATCCTGGTGCGGGTCAGGCGAGTGACGGGGTGGCCGACCTCGGCCAGCAGGCGACGTACGATCCGGTTACGGCCTTCGTGGATGACCAGCTCGACGATGGACTTGTCCTTGCGGGTCTCCATGATCTTGGCTTTGGTGACCGTGACGGGACCGTCCTCGAGGGTGACGCCGGCAAGCAGCCGCTTGCGTACGTTCGGGAAGACCTGACCCTCGACCTCGGCCACGTAGGTCTTGTCGACCTCGTAGCTGGGGTGCGCGAGCCGATGGGCGAAGTCGCCGTCGTTGGTGAGGATGATGAGGCCCTCGGTGTCCGTGTCGAGACGGCCGACGTGGAAGAGCCGCTCCGGGCGTTCCGCGACCACGTCGGAGAGGTTGCGGCGACCCTCGGGGTCGCTCATCGTCGAGACCACGCCACGCGGCTTGTTCAGGGCCAGGTAGACCTTGCCGGAGATCGGCGGGAGGCGCTTGCCTTCGACGCGTACGACGTCCTTGCCCGGGTCGACCTTGGTGCCGAGCCGGGTGACGACCTCGCCGTTGACCTCGACGGCGCCGTTGAGCATCAGGAGCTCGCTGCCGCGCCGTGACGCGATGCCGGCGAGCGCCAACAGCTTCTGGAGCCGGATCAGGCCCTCGTCGTCCAGCGGCAGATCGTCTCGCTCAGGCAGGTCGCTCACGCCTGCGATTCTGCCGCATCTTCGGAGTCTGACCCATTCGTCCCCGCCGAGTCCGACCCGGCCTCCTCGGGCTGAGCTGCCAACGCTTCCTGGCTGACCTGCTCGGTCAGCTCCTCCTCCATGTCGGCCAGATCGGGGAGATAGGGGGCCAGCTCGGGCAGCTCGCCGAGATCGGTGATGCCGATCCGCTCCAGGAAGTAGCCGGTGGTGCGGTAGAGGTTGGCGCCGGTCTCGTGGTCCTGCCCGGCCTCCTCGACCAGCCCGCGGGTGAGCAGGGTGCGCATCACACCGTCGACGTTGACGCCGCGGATCGCGGAGACGCGGGCCCGCGAGACAGGCTGCTTGTACGCCACCACTGCGAGCGTCTCCAGCGCAGCCTGGGTCAGCCGGGCCTGCTGGTCCTCGAGCACGAAGCCCTCGACGATGGCGGCGTACTCCTCGCGGGTGTAGAACCGCCAGCCGCCCGCGACGTTGCGCAGGTCGAAGCCCCGTCCCTGCTCGGTGTAGTCGGCGGCCAGGCCCTCGAGAGCCGTGACCACCTCGGCGGTGGGATAGCCGACGGCGGAGGCCAGCGACTCGGCCACCAAGGGCTCGTCGGCGACCATCAGCACCGCCTCGAGAGCGGGGCGTAGGTCGGCGAACGGGATCGCGAGCGTCTCCTCGCTGGTGGTCGGGTCCGTCGAGACCTCAGTCATCTGTTCTCTCCCCACTCTGGACCGCTTCATCGGCCGCTGGGCCCGCGCCGGTCTCTGCCGGCGGCTGCCCCTCGAACTCGTCCTGGATCAGGTCATCGACGTCGACGGCCTCATCACCCGTCCAGCGTACGGTCAGCTCGCCGAGCGCGGTGACCTGGTCGAAGGTGACCGCGCCCTCGCGGAAAAGCTCCAGGAGCGAGAGGAACCGCGCCACGGTCGTCAGCGTGTCCGGGGAGTCGGCACACAGGCCCCGGAAGGTCACCTGGCCGCCGGAGCGCAGCCGCTCGATGACCAGCGCCGCCTGCTCCTTGACCGAGACCTTGGACCCGTGGATGTGGGCGAGCCCGATCTCGGGCGGTCCGGGCTTGGGCGCCATCGCGGCCGCGGCCAGCTGCGCGAACTGCTCCAGCCCGATCCCGATCAGCACCTCCGGCAGCAGCCCCGCATACCGCGGCTCGAGCTGCACCGAGCGGGGGTGGCGCTTGGCCTCCTTGGCGAGCCGCTCGCCGAAGACCGCCGCGACCTGCTTGAACGCCTTGTACTGCAGCAGCCTCGCGAAGAGCAGGTCACGCGCCTCGAGCAGCGCGAGGTCGTCCTCGTCCTCGACGTCACCCTGGGGCAGCAACCGGGCAGCCTTGAGGTCGAGCAGCGTGCTCGCGACGAGCAGGAAGTTGGAGGTCTGCTCGAGGTCCCAGACGCCCGCTCCCCCGTCGGGGGACGTCTTCTCGCTGGCGCCCTTCTTGACGTACGCGATGAACTCGTCGGTCACCGTCGCCAGCGAGACCTCGGTGATGTCCAGCTTGTGCTTGGCGATCAGGCTGAGCAGCAGGTCGAAGGGTCCCTCGAAGTTGCCGAGGTGCACCTCGAAGCCACCGGTGCCGCTCGGCTCCTGCTCCCCCGCCGCGACGGCGGGCTCTGTCATCTCGGTGACCGTCGCCGTCATTCGGCGAGCCGGTGCACGAGGGCGCTGTCGTCCCCGTGCTCCTCCAGGTCCGCCAGCACGATCGCGAGCGCCTCACGCACCAACCGGCCACGGTCGACGGCGATGCCGTGCCTGGAGCGCAGGTTGAGGCGGGCGTGCTCGAGGTCGAGGAGCTCCCCGGAGGTGATGTAGACCGTCATCTTCTCGTCATGACGTACGCGGCCGCTGGACCGCTTCTTGGCCGTGGGCGTCTCCTCGGCCGGCTCGCGCACGGCGTGGACCGGGCGGGCCTTCGCCTCGCCTGGCGGCACTGCCGCGGCGGCACCGTCCGACGTACGCCGGAACAGGTCGTCGGCGGCGGGGACCCTCACGCGTCGAGTTGCCATCGGGCCAGCACCTCCTTGGCGAGCTTCCGGTAGGAGACGGCGCCGGTCGACGTCGAGGCGTACTCGGTGATCGGCTCGCCGACCACGGTCGAGTCGGCGAACTTCACGGTGCGCCGGATGACGCTGTGGAAGACACCGTCGCCCCAGCCGTTGACCAGGGTCTCCATGACCTCGCGGCTGTGCATGGTGCGGCTGTCGTACATCGTGCCGAGGATGCCGTCGATCTTCAGGCGCGGGTTGAGCCGCTGCTGGACCTTGTCGATGGTGTCCTTGAGCAGCGCGACGCCGCGCAGCGCGAAGTACTCGCACTCCAGCGGCACCACCACCGAGTCGGAGGCGGTCAGCGCGTTGACCGTCAGCAGACCCAGCGAGGGCTGACAGTCGATGAGGATGACGTCGTAGTGGGCGACCGCGGGCTCGAGCGCCCGGGCCAGGGTCTGCTCGCGGGCGACCTCCTGGACGAGCTGGACCTCGGCGGCGGAGAGGTCGATGTTGGCCGGGAGCAGGTCGACGCCGTCGATGCCGGAGGGGACGATCACGTCCTCGAGCGTGATCTCACGCTCCATCAGCAGGTTGTAGACGGTCAGCTCGATCTCGTTGGGCTGCAGCCCGAGGCCGACCGAGAGCGATCCCTGCGGGTCGAAGTCGACCAGGAGGACCTTGCGACCGAGCTCGGCCAGCGCGGCACCGAGGTTGATGGTGGTCGTGGTCTTGCCGACGCCACCCTTCTGGTTGACCATCGCGACCGTGCGTGCGGGCCCACCGGTGGCGGGGCCGGGCTCGGGGAGGTTGGGCCAGGGACGCCCGGTCGGGCCCAGCTTGTTCTTGCCCGCTGCCTCGAACGGCGACGCGTCCGGCTCCGGTGCGTTGGCGCGCTGTCGGGCCGAGGGCGGATACGCCGGCGGGTTCGCCGACGTCTGCGGAGGCATCTGGGGCGCCGTAGCGCCACCCGCTCCGAAATAGCTGTCTTCCATTCCTCCACCCCCGGTTCAGTTGCCGCGGCCCTGGGACGATCACGGCTTGCGGGTCTATATGTCGACACGGCGACTCTAGAACCCGGATCTGCGCGACTGTAGGAGCCGCGCCGGGCGTGTCACAAGGCAAATCCGGCTGTTTCTGCTAGGCGGTCCGAATCTGTTGACCACCTGTGCACTTCGCGCCCCGTCAGGTCCACAGCCGATGCGCACACTGTGGAGAAACCTGTGGACGATCATGCGTCCGGTCCGCGTCCCTCAGGACGCTGTCGACGTCTGCCTCAGCGCGTACGACGACGCTTCTGGAACTGGTCGTAGGCCTTCCGGCCGGCCTCCTTGGCCTTCCGCTGGTTCTCCGGCTTGCGGGCCTCGTTGGCGATCTTGGCGATGATCCCGGCCACGACCGGTGACTTCAGTAGTTTCCGCACACCGCAACGCTATCGGACGGACCTCACAGCCGCCGCATGGCCACCGTCGCCAGGACCAGCTCGCCGGCCTCGTCGCTGGCGTCCAGGTCGGCGATGGCCTCGATGACCCAGTCGTGGTCTCCCGCGGGATCGTCGATGGTCTGGGTGATCCGCCAGATGCGGGTGGAGTCGTACGTCTCGTCATCCTCATCGACGCCCGCCGGCGCCCCGGCCTCCGCCGTCCAGGTCAGCAGCTTGGGCGAGCGCGAGTCGGCGGAGATGCCGACGTCGTCGTGCTCGCCGAAGTAGGCCTCCAGGGCGTCGTCCCAGCGCGACCTGGTCATCACGACCTCGCGAGCAGTCTCGAAGCGGTCGGCCGCGGCACGCTCGAGACGCATCAGCGCGTCGAGGTCGTCACGCGAGACCGCGTCGACGCGGGCCCACATCGCGTTGCGGACCATGACCTCGAAGGCGCGGGCCTGCTGGGACAGCGAGCGTGGAGGCGGCGGAGCCTCGTGGTGAGCGACCGCGGAGGGGATGTGCTCGGGGTCGGAGAGCGCCTCCCACTCGTCGAGCAGCGAGGAGTCGGTCTGCCGGATGCTCTCCCCCAGCCATTCGATCAGGTCCTCGATCTCGGGCGTCTTGTAGGTCTCGGGGACCGTGTGCCGGAAGGTCCGGTAGGCGTCGGTCAGGTAGCGAAGCACCAGGCCCTCCGAGCGGGCCAGCTGGTAACGACCCACGACGTCGGTGAAGGTCATCCCCTGCTCATACATCTCGCGCAGGATCGACTTCGGGTCGAGCGCGTCCTCCGGCAGCCACGGATGCGTGCCGCGATAGACCTCGAAGAGCGCCTCGAGGCGCTCGGCCATCGGCTTGGGCCAGGTGATCTGGTCCAGGAGCGCCATCCGCTCGTCGTACTCGATCCCGTCGGCCTTCATCTCCTCCACCGCCTTGCCGCGAGCCTCGTGCTGCTGGGCAAAGAGGATCTGGCGCGGCGGCTCCAGGACGGCCTCGATCACCGAGACGATCTCGAGGGTGTGCTCGGCGGACTCCGGGTCGAGCGTGTCCAGCGCGGCCAGGGCGAAATGCGCCAAGGGCTGGTTGAGGGCGAAGTCGGCGGGCAGGTCCTCGGTGAGGACGTAGCGGCGGCCGTACGTGTCGGGCTCGGCGAGCCTGGTCAGGACGCCGCTGTGTACCAGGGAGCGGGTCAGGCGCAGCGCTCGCCGGGCGAGCTTGAGCTGCGTACGTCGCTCCTCGTGGTTGTCCATCGTGATCCGGCGCATCACGTCGAAGGCATCCTCGTCGCGGGCGACGACGTTGAGGATCATCGAGTTGTCGACCTTCATCTTGCTCTGCAACGGCTCGGGGGCGCCGTCGACGAGCTTGGTGAAGGTCGCCTCGGTCCAGACCACCGTGCCTTCGGGCGGCTTCTTGAGCTGGGCCTTGGAGTTCTTCTTGCCGGCCTTGCGGCGCTCCTCGGCCTTGGTCTTGGCCTTCTCGTTCTCGATGATGTGCTCGGGGGCCTGGACGACGACGTACCCCTGGGTGTCGAAGCCGGCCCGTCCGGCTCTTCCGGCGATCTGCAGGAACTCCCTGGTCCGCAGGATGCGCTGGCGTCGGCCGTCGAACTTCGCCAGGCCGGTGAAGAGCACCGTGCGGATCGGGACGTTGATGCCGACGCCGAGGGTGTCGGTGCCGGCGATGACCTTGAGCAGGCCGGCCTGGGCGAGCTGCTCGACCAGCCTTCTGTATCTGGGGAGCATGCCGGCGTGGTGGACGCCGATCCCCTTGCGGAGCAGCTTGGCAAGGGTCTTGCCGAAACCGGCGGCGAAGCGTACGGGCTCGAGGCGCTTGGCGATCGCGGCCGACTCGTCCTTGGTCTGTTTCAGCCAGCCGGCGTTGAGCAGCGAGGTGCCGTGGGCGACGGCGTCCTTCTGGGTGAAATGGACGACGTAGACGGGCGCCTGACCGGTGGTGACGAGCTCCTCGACAGTCTCCTGGAGGGGCGTCAGCCGCCAGTCGAAGCTGAGCGGAACGGGTCGTTCCGCCTGGTCGACGAGGACCGTGTCGCGGCCGTTTCGCCTGGTCATGTCCTTGCCGAGCTCGGTGGTCTCGCCGAGCGTCGCGGAGAGCAGCAGGAACTGTGCCTGCGGCAGCTCGAGCAGCGGCACCTGCCACGCCCAGCCGCGGTCGGGCTCACCGTAGTAGTGGAACTCGTCCATGATCACCAGGCCGACGTCGGCATGGCTGCCCTCGCGCAGGGCGAGGTTGGCGAGCACCTCGGCGGTGCAGCAGACGATCGGCGCGTCGGCGTTGACGCTGGCGTCGCCGGTGAGCATGCCGACGTTCTCGGCGCCGAAGGTCTCGACGAGGTCGAAGAACTTCTCGCTGACCAGGGCCTTGATCGGCGCGGTGTAGAAGGAGACCTTGTCCTCGGCCAGCGCCGCGGCGTGGGCGGCGGCCGCGACCAGCGACTTTCCCGAGCCGGTCGGCGTGGCCAGGATGACGTTGTCGCCGGCCAGGATGGACATGATCGCCTCGTCCTGGTGGGGATAGAGGCTGCGGCCACTTTCCTCGGCCCAGCCGACGACCGCCTCGTAGACGTCGTCGGGGCTCGCTCCGACCTTGGGGATCCAGTCGGTCGACGTAACGGTTTCTGTCACAGGGCCCTCGGGTGCGCGGTCGCGAAGACCTCTCGGAGATTGTCCACGGTGACAAGAGTGTAGATCTGCGTCGTGGTCACCGACGCATGGCCCAGCAGCTCCTGCACCACACGTACGTCCGCACCCCCGTCGAGCAGATGGGTGGCGAAGGAGTGGCGCAACGTGTGGGGCGAGACGTCCTTGCGTACGCCGGCCCGGTCGGCCGCCTTGGTCAGGACCGTCCACGCCGACTGGCGGGAGAGCCGTCCGCCGCGGGCGTTGAGGAAGAGCGCTCCTCCGGTCGAGCTCGACCCGGCGGCGGCGAGCTCGGGTCGGGCGCGGGTCAGATAGGCCTCGACGGCCTCGAGCGCGTAGGAGCCGACCGGGACGATCCGCTCCTTGCCGCCCTTGCCCCTCAGGAGCGCGACGTTGTCGACGCGGTCGAGGTCGTCGACGTCGAGGCCGACGGCCTCGGAGATGCGCGCACCCGTGCCGTAGAGCACCTCGAGGAGGGCGCGGTCTCGCAGTGCGAGCGTGGTGCCGGGCGCTCCGGCGGCCTCCAGGATCGCCTCGACGTCGGCGAGCGGGAGCGCCTTCGGGAGCCGCTTCTCCGCACGTGGAGGCTTCACGTGGCCCGCCGGGTTGGCCTCGACCATCCCGTCGGCCACCGCGAACTTGTGGAAACCGCGCACCGCGACGACCGTCCGAGCCGCCGAGGTCGCGCTCAGCGCCGGGTGCCCCTCGCTGCCCTCGCGCAGGTGCACCAGGAATCCCGACACCGTCGCCTCCGAGACGCCGGTGAGGTCGTCGACGCTCTGCTGGGCGAGGAACTCGGCGTACCTCCTCAGGTCCCGCCGATAGGACGACAACGTGTTGGCCGCGAGCCCCCGCTCGACGGAGAGGTGGTCGAGATACGTACGCATCGCATGCTCCACCGCTGTCACGCATCCATCCAACCAGCCCCACCGAATCGGCGCATCTGTCCCACGCCGCACCCCCGAGCCGGCGCAACTGCCCCAAAATCCCGTGCCGAGTCGGCCCGTCTGCCCCAGAAATCGGCATCGAGTCGGCGCAACTGTCCCAGAAATAGCGGTCGAGTCGGCGCGTCTGCCCCAAACCCCAGCGAGGGTTGGGGCAGTTGCGCCGACTCGAGCTGATTTTCTGGGACAGTTGCGCCGGGTCGGCCTGAATTTCTGGGACAGTTGCGCCGGGTCGGCGTCAGGAGGCCAGGGCGGTCTCTAGGGCGACGGAGTCGAGGTCTACGGCTTGGGCTACGGGGGCGTTGGTGAGCTCGCCGGCGTGGGTGTTGAGGCCCTTGGCGAGTGCTGGGTCGTCGCGGAGTGCCTGCTTCCAGCCTCTGTTGGCCAGGGCGACGGCGTAGGGCATGGTCGCGTTAGTCAGGGCGTAGGTCGAGGTGTTGGGTACGGCGCCGGGCATGTTGGCCACGCAGTAGAAGGTCGAGTTGTGGACCTGGTAGGTCGGCTCGGCGTGGGTGGTGGCGTGGGAGTCCTCGAAGCAGCCGCCCTGGTCGATGGCGATGTCGACGAGCACCGAGCCGGGCTTCATCCGCGAGACGAGGTCGTTGGTGACCAGCTTGGGCGCGGCCGCGCCGGGGATCAGGACGGCACCGATGACGAGATCGGCCGCGAGGACCTGCTCCTCGAGCGCGAGCTTGTTGGACGCCAGGCCGTGCACCTGGTTGGAGTAGCGCCAGAACGACATCCGCAGCTTCTCCAGGTCGGTGTCGAGCAGGGTGACGTCGGCCCCCATCCCCAACGCGATGTTGGCGGCGTTCTGCCCGGAGACGCCGGCACCGATGATGACGACCTTGGCGTTGGCCACACCCCCGACACCACCCATCAGCGTGCCACGGCCGCCCTGTGCCTTGAGCAGGTTGTAGGCCCCGACCTGCGGCGCCAGGCAGCCGGCGACCTCCGACATCGGGTAGAGCAGCGGCAGGGCCCGGTTGGGCAGCTCGACGGTCTCGTACGCGATCGCGGTGACCTTCTTGGCCAACAGCTCCTGCGTCAGCGGCTTGTCGGCGGCCAGGTGGAGGTAGGTGAACAGCGTCAGGCCCTCGCGGAGTCGGTGGTACTCCTCCGCGACCGGCTCCTTGACCTTGAGCACCATGTCGGCATTGCCCCAGGTCTCGTCGGCGTCGCCGAGGATCTTGGCGCCGACCGCGGCGTACTCACCGTCTGCGACCGAGGAGCCGAGGCCCGCTCCGGCCTCGACAAAGACCTCGTGGCCGTTGGCCACCAGCTCGTGGACACCCGAGGGGGTGATCGCCACCCGGTACTCGTGGTTCTTGACTTCCTTGGGTACGCCGACTCTCATTGCTCTCCCCTGACCGTTCGTCTTCCCTGAATGCTTGGGTCTTCTCTGAAGGTTTCGTCTTCCCTGAATGTGGTGATCCGTGGGGCCCTGATCAGACTCTGCCACGGGACTTGAGGGCCGCGTACGCCAATACCGCCTGCACCACCGGCGAGTCGGTGGCCCGGCCGCTCAGCACAGCCTCCAGGAGCTCCTCGAACGGCACCCAGTGGATGCTCATCTCGGCCTCCTCGTGCTCGAGCTCGAAGCCGTCCCGGTCGCTCGCGGTGAGCCCGCGGGCCAGGAAGAAGTGATGGATCTCCTCGCTCAGTCCCGGAGACGTGTACGTCGAGAGCAGCGGCATCCAGTCCGAGGCCTCGTGCGCGACCTCCTCACGGAGCTCACGCACGGCCACGTCGAGCGGGTCCTCACCGGGATAGTCGATCAGGCCGGCCGGGAGCTCGACGAAGCGCCGCTTGGCCGGGTGCCGGTACTGCGTGATGACCAGGGCCCGCTCTTCCTCGTCCAGCGCCAGCACCACCGCCGCGCCGGGGTGCTCCACGACGAGGCGCCGGAACGGCTCCTCGTCCTCGTGGCCGGGACGGTTGATCCGGTCGGCGCGCAGCGCGACCACCCAGGCGTCACGGTGGAGGTCCTCGCTCGAGACGATCGGCCAGCTCTCGGCGGTGTCCCACTCGACCAACGGGCCGTGCCCACCAGAGCCATGCCCACCAGAGCCGTGCCCATCAGAACCGTGCCCATCAAGATCCGGTCCCGACTCAGAAAATCGTGCGTCCGATGCCATGGCCCGAGGCTACCCTCGGCGCATGCCAGAGATCCCCGCTGCCGCCCCCGCCTCACTCACCAGGGACGAGGCGGCCGCACGGGCCGCCACGCTCACCGTCGACCGCTACGACATCGAGCTCGACATGACCGGTTTGCTGGAGGGCGAGACCGTCACCAGCGTCTCCACGATCACCTTCTCCGCCACCCCCGGCGCGAGCACGTTCGTCGACTGCGTCGCAGACGTCTCGGCCGCCACGCTCAACGGCGCGACGCTGGACCTGGCCACGATCGAGGCCGGACGGATCCCGTTGGAGGGCCTCGCCGAGACGAACACCCTGGTCGTGGCCGCCTCGCAGTCCAACACCGCCTCCTCCGAGGGCATCCTGCGCACCGTCGACCCCACCGACGGCAACGTCTACGTATGGACCTCCTTCGAGCCCGATGACGCCCGACGGCTGTGGGCGTGCTTCGACCAGCCCGACCTCAAGGCGGTGCACGCGTTCGCCGTGACCGCACCGCCGACGTGGACGGTGCTGTCCAACTCCGCGCCCGCGAAGACCTCCCCACACCTCGCCCAGCCGACGGACGGCGCCAGGACCTGGGTCTTCGAGGACACTCCCCCGCTCTCGACGTACGTCGTGGTGGTCAACGCCGGGCCGTTCGTCGAGGTCCGCGCCGAGCGTGGCGGCTATGACCTGGGCCTCTACGCCCGCCAGTCGCTGAGCAAGCAGCTCGAGCGCGACACCCCCGACATCCTGCGGGTGACCGAGCACGGGCTGGCCTGGTTCGGTACTCGGTTCGGGCTGCCGTTCCCGCAGCGGCGCTACGACCAGATCTTCGTTCCGGACATGGGCGGGGCGATGGAGAACTGGGGCGCCATCACCCACTCCGACGCCTTCCTCTTCCGTACCGACCCGACGCTCCCGGAGCGCTCCGAGCGGGCAAACGTGCTGCTGCACGAGATGGCGCACATGTGGTTCGGTGACCTGGTCACGATGCGTTGGTGGGACGACCTGTGGCTCAACGAGGCGTTCGCCTCCTGGGCGGCGGTGTGGGCGAGCGCCGCGCTGGAGGAGTACTCCGCGGCCTGGGCCGGCATCGCGGTGACCGAGAAGATCGCGGCGTACGACACCGACATCTCCCCGGCCACCCATCCGATCCGTGGCGTGGTGCCCAGCGTCGAGGTCGCGATGGCCAACTTCGACGCGATCACCTACGCCAAGGGCCAGAGCGTGCTGCAGCAGCTGTGCGCCTATATCGGCGAGGACTCCTATCTTGCCGGCCTGCAGGCCTACTTCGCCGAGCACGCCTACGGCAACACCACGCTCTCCGATCTGATGGACGCGTTCGGGCGGGCTGCCGGCAAGGACCTGTCGGGGTGGACCACCGCGTGGCTCGACCACGAGGGCACCGATCTGATCGCCCTCTCCGAGGGGACCATCACTGTCACCAGCCCCGACGGCACGGTCCGTCCCCACCACCTCGAGATCGCCTCGTACGCCGCCGACGGCTCCCTGCTCGCCTCGACCCCGGTCACGATCGAGGGTGGCACGGCCGAGGTCTCGCTCCCGGACGCCGCCGCCCATCTGGTCAACGCCACCGACGTGACGTACGCGGCGACCCGGTCGGACGAGGCCAGCGAGGCATGGCTTCGCGACCACTCCGGGCTGCTGCCGACCACCACGGCCCGGGCGGTCTCGGTCGACAACGCCTGGCTGTCGCTGCTGCGCGGTGAGATCGGCGGCCCGGACCTGATCGGCCACGTGCTGCAGATCCTCGTCCGCGAACGCAGCCCCCTGGTCGTCGCCCCCTTCCTGGCCCTGGCCGAGAGGGCGGCCGAGCGCTGGACCGCACCCGAGACGGTCGAGCTGATGCGGTCGGCGGTCGCGGCCGCCGCGGTCGGCTTCACCAACGACCCGGACAACCGCACCGAGGCGCTGCGCGTGCTCGCTCGTCACGCCACGACCGAGGACCAGTTCGCGCTGGTTGAGGAGGCCGCGGCCGACGACATCGTTCTGGGCTGGTTCCTGCTGGCCCGGCGCTCCGAGCTGGGGGCGTACGATGCCGCCGCAGCCGAGGCTCTGACCGCTCGTGACCCCGACCCGGAGGCCTGGGTCTGGGCGCTCCTGGCGCGCTCCGCCGGCCCCGACCCCGCGGCCAAGGAGGAGGCGTGGAACCTGGCCATGGTCGAGCGGCGGCTGCCGCACAGCGAGGCGGGCTACCGGCTGCCCAACGCCTTCTGGCGTCCGGGCCAGGACGAGGTGCTCGCGCCGTACGCGTCGCGCTACCTGGAGTCCGTCGAAGCCATCCGGGGCGGTGGGCTGCTCAACTACGGTCTGCAGATGCGGTTCTACCCGGCCACGGCGGGCGATGACGTCGTCGCTGCCGTCCAGGAGGCGCTCGACGGCGGGACGCTGGTGCCGTTCGTACGCCAGGCCGTGATCGCCCGACTCGACACCCACACCCGCCAGCTCGCCGCCCGGGCCAGGTGATCGAGCCCGGTCAGGCCTCGACCGGCAGCTCGACCTCGTCGACCTCGGTGACCTCGCGGCGCAGCGTGGACTCGTCGATCGGGAACCGCTGCTCCTTCTGCCGGTCGAGGGCCGCCTTCACCAGCCCGACGAAGAGCGGGTGCGGGCGGGTCGGGCGCGAGCGGAGCTCGGGGTGGGCCTGGGTGGAGACGTAGTAGGGATGTACGTCCCGGGGCAGCTCGACGAACTCGACGAGCTGGTTGTCCGGCGAGAGGCCCGCGAAGACCAGGCCGGCGTCCTCCAGCTGGTCCCGGTAGGAGTTGTTGACCTCGTAGCGGTGGCGGTGGCGCTCCTCGATGGAGGACTCGCCGTAGACCTCGGCCGCGATCGAGCCCTTCTTCAGCTCGGCCGGGTAGAGCCCCAGGCGCATGGTGCCACCGAGGTCACCGGCGCCCTCGACGTACGCCTTCTGCTCCTCCATCGTCGCGATGACGGGCTCGGGGGTCTCGGCGTCGAACTCGGTGGAGTCGGCCTTCTCCAGGCCGAGCACGTTGCGGGCGTACTCGATGACCATGCACTGCAGGCCCAGGCACAGGCCGAGGGTGGGGATCTGGTGGGTGCGGGTGTAGGTCAGCGCGCCGAGCTTGCCCTCCAGGCCACGGATGCCGAAGCCGCCGGGGACGCAGACGGCGTCGAGGTCGTGGAGATTCTTGGCGGCGCCCTCGGGGGTCTCGCACTCGTCGGAGGCGATCCAGCGGATGTGGACCTTGGTCTCGTTGGCGAACCCGCCGGCACGCAGCGCCTCGCCGACGCTCAGGTAGGCGTCGGGAAGGTCGATGTACTTCCCGACCAGGCCGATCGTGAGCTCTTCCTTGGGGTGGTGCACCCGGCGGAGCAGGTCGTCCCACAGCGTCCAGTCGACGTCGCGGAAGGGCAGGTCGAGCTTGCGTACGACGTAGGCGTCCAGGCCCTCGCGGTGCAGCACCTTGGGGATGTCGTAGATGCTCGGAGCATCGGCGGCGGTCACGACGGCGTCCTCGTCGACGTCGCACATGAGCGCGATCTTGCGCTTGATGCCCTCGGGGAGCTCGCGGTCGGCGCGGCACACGATCGCGTCGGGCTGGATGCCGATCTGACGCAGCGCCATCACCGAGTGCTGGGTCGGCTTGGTCTTGAGCTCCTTGGACGGGCCGATGTAGGGCACCAGGGAGACGTGCACGAAGAAGACGTTGTCGCGGCCCTGACGCTGACGCACCTGACGGGCGGCCTCGAGGAACGGCTGCGACTCGATGTCGCCGACGGTGCCGCCGATCTCGGTGATCACCACGTCGACCTCGGGGCCGTGCATGGCCAGGACGCGCTCGGAGATCTCGTCGGTGATGTGCGGGATGACCTGGACGGTCTCGCCGAGGTAGTCGCCGCGGCGCTCCTTGGCGATCACGTTGGAGTAGACCTGCCCGGTGGTCACGTTGGCATGGCCGACGAGGTTGGTGTCGAGGAACCGTTCGTAGTGGCCGATGTCGAGATCGGTCTCGGCACCGTCGTTGGTCACGAAGACCTCACCGTGCTGGAACGGGTTCATGGTGCCGGGGTCCACGTTGAGATACGGGTCGAGCTTCTGCATGGTCACGCTCAGACCACGCGAGCGGAGAAGGCGGCCGAGGGACGATGCCGTCAGACCCTTTCCCAAGGAGGAGGCGACGCCCCCGGTGACAAAAATGTGCTTGGTCAAGCTCGCCGACTTCATGGGCCTCGATCCTATCAATCGTTGAGCAGGCCGCCGAAACCTGACGCACCGAAGTTGCCACCTTGTTGGCTCGTCTGGCGCGCCAGCGCGAGCGGCGCGGCGACCTGGCCGGTTCCGGTCTCGATGCCGTCGACCGAGGCGAACCAGCCCGGCCAGTCGTTCTCACGGAGCGTCCGGAGGTCCTCCGAGTCGCTCTTCGCCGCCACGAGCAGGCCTTTTGTGGTCGCGCCGAGGCCCTCGGTGAGACCTTCGACCGCCGTGGTGTCGGCGTGGTCCGTGCCGAGCACGACCAGGACGAGGTCGGCCGGACCGGTCGGCCTCCCCTTGGCCTTCACGAGGTCGCCGGTGAGCAACGCCACAGCGGCGGTCTTGGCTGGCTGGTCGAACGTGTCGGCCGGCTCCTTGCCGGCGTAGGTCTCCCCGATCACCTGCCCCATCCGCTGGTAGGTCGCCTGCTCGGTGTCCGCGCGGCCGAGCTGTTTGGCCAGCTGGGTGGCCAGTGTGTCGACATACTGCTTCCGGTCCGGGTCCATCAGATTCGGTCGTACGTCCAGCAGCCCCGTGGTCTCGCCGCCGGCTGCCTCGATGTTGCCGGCGAGCGCGTCGACGGCCTTCTGGTCCGCTCCGGGAAGGGCGAGGAGCGCAACCCGCTTGCCGGTGAGCTTTCCCGCGAGGAGCGCGTCGCCGGTGTCGGCGACGAACCGTGCCTCGGCGTCGGGTTGTGGATCGGGCTCCTCCTCGGTCGTCTCGCTCTTTCCTGCGGCCGAGGATCCGTCGCCGACCGTGGTGAGGTCGTGGTCGGCGGCCCAGATCCCGGCGGGGATGCCGACCAGGAGCGCGGCTGCCGCCGCCAGGGCGGGGACGAGGAGTCTGCTCGTGCCGGCGCTCTTGCGGCGCACCGCAGGCACGGCGGAGGCGTCGATCAGGGTCGGGCCGAGGGCGAGCCGGGTCAGGTAGGTCCCGGCCAGGCCTGGGCGCTGGTCCTCGAGGAAGTCGGTCAGCGTGGTGCTCAGTCCGGCGCCGACGATGAGCGAGGGATGCTGGGCGAAGGCCACCAGGAGGGCGGCGTCCTCGGGAGCCAGCGAGGACTCGAAGCGCTTCGGCTCGACGCCGACGCGGTCGAGGGCCTCGGCGGCGCTCTCGCTCGCCGCGCCGCCGGGCGCGAGCACGACCTCGGCCGCGCCGGTGAGCACCTTCGGCTCGGGGTAGGTGTCGGTATCGGCGCCGAGGACGAGCACGGCGCTGCGTACCTGCTTCTTGGTCAGCCGCTTCGCCGCGCCGCCTACCGCGATGATCGCGGGGCGCTGCTCGTGCAGGAAGCCCTCCAGGTCGCCCAGGAGCCTGTCGAGGTCGGGATGCTCGGCGATCACCACGACGGGTCGGCCGGCCAGCGGGGTATCGAGCGGCGGCACGCCGTTGGCGTGCAGCAGCACCTCCTCCTCCCGCCGCAGCAGCTCGCTGCTGTTGTGGGTGAACAGCTCCAGGTGGGAGCTCAGGCCGCGCTTGGCGTTCTCGAGGTCGGCCTCGAGCGACTCCTGGTCGAGCGCGCGGCCGGAGGTCAGGAGCTGCTCACCGTCGAAGATGTCGCCGTCGAGGATCCGCGCCTTGCGCCCGTCGACCAGCTTCTCCAGACCCGCCTCGCCGACCTTGTCGATCAGCTCGATGCCGGCGTCGGCCAGCGTCTGCGGGCCCCGGTTGGGATAGCGGCCCGAGACCATAGGCTGGGCGTTGACCACGGCGATCACGCCCCTGGCCGCGATCGCCAGCGCGGCGCCCCGGTCCAGGTCGACATGGTCGATGACCGCGATATCTCCCTCTTTGAGCCTCGGGATCAGCGCCCTGGTCGGCCGCCCCGTGCGGAGCGTGCCGCGGATGCCTGGAAGTACGGATGGAATCTGACGAGTAGGCAGTCTCATGGCCCGCCAATCCTCCCCCGGTATCGCTCCGTGTCTCCGGATCTCGACCGGCGAGTCCCCCACGGCGAGGCGTCAGCTCTGCAGGCCGAGAAGTCACTTCTGCAGGCCGAGTGGGCATCACCGTGACCTCTCGGCCTGCAGACGTGACC
>NZ_JBOHDN010000232.1:0-9644 GCF_050699375.1 Nocardioides sp.
CGTCATGACGCGCCGACTCGGAGCTGTTTCTCGTCAGGATGAGCCGACTCGACGTGCGCAGCGGCTCAGACCTGGTCGAGGAACCGGTCCATGACGCGTGCGCCGAACTCCAGGGCGTCGACCGGGACCCGCTCGTCGACGCCGTGGAACAGGGCGGTGAAGTCGAGCTCCTCGGGCAGGCGCAGGGGCGCGAACCCGTACGTCCTCATCCCGAGCCGCTTGAAGTGCTTGGCGTCGGTGCCGGCCGACATCAGGTAGGGCGCGACGAGGGCGTCGGGGTCCTCGGCGATCAGCGAGCTCTCCATGGCGGAGACGAGCGCGCCGTCGTACGGCGTCTCCCACGGCATCTGGTTCTGGTCGAACTCGATGTCGATCCCCTCGCCGCACAGCTTGCTCAGGGTCTCGAAGAAGTCGTCCTCGTAGCCGGGCAGGAAGCGGCCGTCGACGTGCGCGGTCGCCTCGGTCGGGATCACGTTGACCTTGTAGCCGGCGCCGGTCATGGTCGGGTTGGTGACGTTGCGCAGGGTGGCGCCGATCATCCGCGCCGCGGGGCCGAACTCCTCGACGAGCCGTTCGGCGTTCTCCGGGGTGGGCTCCTCCCCCGCGATCTCGCCGACCGCGGCGAGCAGCGTCTGCATCGTCGGGGTGAGCTGCACCGGCCACTCGTGCGCGCCGATGCGGGCGAGCGCGCCGGAGAGCCTGGTGATCGGGTTGTCCCGGTTGATCATCGAGCCGTGCCCGGCGGTGCCGCGGGCGGTCAGCTTCATCCAGGCCATGCCCTTCTCCGCCGCCTCGATCAGGTAGAGCCTTCTCCCCTTCACCGTCGTCGAGAAGCCACCGACCTCGCCGACCGCCTCGGTGCAGTGGGCGAGCAGGTCGGGGTGCTCCTCGACGAGTACGTTGGCGCCCTTCATCCCGCCCGCCTCCTCGTCCGCGGTGAAGGCGAGGGTGATCGGGCGCTCGGGGATCCTGCCCGTGCGCTGGCGGTCCCTGACGACCGCGAGGAGCATCGCGTTGAAGTCCTTCATGTCCACCGCGCCGCGACCCCAGACGTACCCGTCCTGGATCTCTCCGGAGAAGGGGTCGACCTGCCAGTCCTGGGCGGCGGCGGGGACGACGTCGAGGTGACCGTGCAGCAGGAGGCCGTCCTGTCGTCCGGAGGTCGAGCCCCCTCCCCACTGCGCGACGACCGAGGCGCGCCCGGGCTCGGACTCATAGATCTCGGATGAGATCCCGACCTCGTCGAGCTGCGCGGCGACGTACTCCGCCGCCTTCCGCTCCCCCGGCCCCGGGTCGTTGCCGTAGTTGCTGGTGTCGATGCGGATCAGGTCACGGCAGAGGTCGACGACCTCGTTCTCGGCACTGGTCATACCGCCACCGTATCGACCGCCGGCGACAAATCGCCCCCTGACGTCCACCTATGCGCAACCTGAGGATTTCGGCGCGGATGGATGTGTGGGTTTCCATTGACGTATGCAGAAGCGTGCGCTCCTCTCCGCTCACCGCGCCGCCGCGCGGCAGTCGGGGCACCGCGACAACTCCTGGGAGTCGCTGCTGGAGGCCGCGAAGATGGAGGTCGACTACGTCGAGTTCGACGTGCACCGCACCGTCGACGGCGAGTTCGTCCTCCACCACGACAGCCATGTCCGCGACCGCATCGGCCGCAAGGTGAGGATCGAGCACAGGACGTACGCCGCCTTGTCGAGGCTCGCTCCGTTCCGCCTGGTGCGCTATCGGGAGGCTCTCGAGCTCCTCGCCGCCCACGGCAAGCACGCCCACATCGACTTCAAGTTCGCCTCGCCGTCGGACCATCTCGGCATCCCGCACGAGGTCGACGCCGCCGAGATCGCCCTCGAGGTGATGGACAAGAGCTTCATCCTGACCACGATGGTCGACGAGTCCGTACGCGTCCTGCGCGACTGGGCCGACCTCCGCGCCCCCGAGACGCTCGTCGGCCTCTCCCTCGGCGGGGTCGACTGGCGCCACCACCCGTTCAAGCTCGTCCGCCTCAAGCTCTCGGAGTTCTTCCCCGAGGGCCGCATCCGCCGCTGCCGCTCCAACCTGGTCGTCGTCGAGCAGCGCCTCGCCGACGTCTGGCTCCTGCGCTGGGCCCACCGCCGCAACATCAAGGTCCTCGTCTGGACCGTCGACAACCCCGGCCGCCTGCACCGCTTCGTCAACGACCAGCGCGTCTGGATGGTCACCAGCAACCACCCCGGCCGGGCGTTGCTGCCGGTGTGACACCGGTGTTCGAGCTTGTCGAGACGGCCCGCCCGCGACACCCCACCCCCGCTGGTCGAGCTTGTCGAGACCCCCTACCCAGAACACCAGCCACCTCGATTCGGCACCACGAGGGGCTCCTGATAATGTTCTTCCTGTTGCGCGCGGGTGGCGGAATAGGCAGACGCGCTAGCTTGAGGTGCTAGTCCACGTACTAGTGGGTGGGGGTTCAAGTCCCCCCTCGCGCACAGAGAGAAACCCCAGGGAGACCTGGGGTTTCTCGCATTTCACGTGACTCTGCGGAGCCCTGTGGGGCACCAGCGGCCACGACCGCCGAGCCAGACCGACCGGTGCGCGAGGCGAGGTCACGTACGTGACGGCCGGCCGGAGTGCATAGCTGACGACCTGGGACACGACTCTCATTGGTCGCGAGTCCCCCGGACGCCCCGGAGTGGTCCGCTGTTTGATCTGCCTTCAATCTGATTTGGCTTCGATCCGCCAGATTGTGGTCTGCGGGTTCGATTCTCGGTGTCGATCGTGCCGGTCCGGCCGCATCCAACCCTGGAACAGGATCCCCCTCCCATGAACCAGATCAAGTTCGTCGTCGCCGGTGCCTTGGCACTCCTGGGCGCCGTCGCCTTCAGCGGACAGTTCTCCGACGCCGAGCCCTCCGCAACCGGCAAGGCGAGCGCCGCGGTCGGCGGGGACACGCTTCGGATCGGCGTCGAGGACACCGAACCGGTCTACTACCAGAGCGACGACGGAACCAAGGGCTTCGACTATGAGATGGCGCGCACCGTCGCCGAGGGAATGGGCGTCGAGGCCGAGTTCGTGGCGATGGAGTTCGGCGAGCTCTTCCCGACCCTGCGAGCGGGCAAGATCGACATGATCGGGGCCCAGGTCACCACGACCTCGGAGCTGGAGCGGGAGTTCGACTTCAGCGCGCCGTACTTCTCGACGTACGTCTCCTTCCTCGCTCCCGAGGAATCGTCCATCCGGACACGTGGTGATGTCTACGGAAAGAACGTCGTGGTCGTCGACGGCACCATCCACGAGTCGTACCTCGAAGAGAAGTACCAGGACGTCGAGATCGTCAGTGCCCCGAACGCGGACGCTGCGGTCAAGCTGATCGAGCGCGGTGAGGCCGACGCGTTCTTCTGCGGAGCGCCTTACGCCAAGTCGATCATCGAGGGCGCGCCGATAGCCTTGAACGAACCGATCGTCTACGAGGCCAAGGGCGCCCCGATCGGGTTCGTGCTCCGATCTGGCGACCAGCGAAAAGAGGAGATCGACGGGGTCCTCAAGAACATGGTCCTCGATGGCAGGTGGTCGAAGATCAAGACCGACTACTTCGAGGCAGACCCGCTCGCCGAGGTGTTCAGGGAGAAGGGCGCCTGATTACCCGATCCATCAGCGTCACCTCGCTGGTGCGTTCATACGCACCAGCGACGTACGTGACGATCAGGATGAGCTCAGCGCATCCTTGACGCGGTCGACGATGGAGTGGAACGGCATCGTGGCGAGCTGCTTCGGGGCAGATCCGGCGGCGCCGGGGTGGGCGTGGGTCGGTGCGACCAGCTCGGCGGCGGCCAGACGCTTGCCCATCGTGTGCCGAGCCGTCTCGTCGAGGGTGGTGATCAGGAGCGGAAACTCGACCTGCTCCTCCTCGTCGGCGTGCTGCTCGATCGCGATCTTGAAGATCGGGAAGGTCTCGTCGAACTCGGAACTGTCGACGCCCAGCTCCTCGAGCCGGGCCAGCATCTCGGTGGCCTCCTTCTCGTCGGCGTTGAGCGCCTTGGTCAACGCCTCGCCGCCGTGAACCGAGGCGACCGGGTGTACGACGATCTCCTCTGCCGTCTCGTGCACGGCGAGAAGGGCGCGGAGGTCGTCGAAGGCCTGACGCTTGGCCGGTCCCGAGGTGTTCTCCACGGTCGCACAGAGCTGCCGGATACCGGCGTGCTGCTGCAGCAGCATCCTGACCACGTCACCCTCGAGCAGCTCGGAGGCCTTCATGAGATCTTCGGTCACATGGGACATGGGGTTCTCCTGTCTCGAGTCCTGTTCAGATATCACCCCAGGTACCCACGGCAGGTTTACCCCATACACCTGTCCAAGCGACCACCGATCTGCGAGAGTTCAGAAGTGATGCGGTCAGGGGTGGTAGTCGTAGCTGTGGTGAGTCCGCAGGAGGTCGTCATGCGCGGGCTCACGACGATGCTCGCCGACTTTCCCGACCGCCTGGTCGTGACCGCGCTTCCGGCCGTACGCAGCATGGCGCCGGGCGTCGACGTGATCCTCTACGACACCCTCGGCCTCCATCTGAGCGACGGCTCGGATCTCGACCATCTGCTGCACCGCACCGATGCCAAGGTGCTGATCGTCAGCCGGGACATGCGCCCGGACCTGCGGGCCAAGGCCCAGTCGCTGGGAGCCAGATCCTGGGTCTCGATGAGCGTGCACGCCGGAGACCTGGTGCACAGCATCGAGCTGACCGCGGCCGGCGAGCCGATCGCCGAGCAGGTCGACCGGATGGGCGTCGCGGCAGGGCTCACCACCAGGGAGGTCGAGGTGCTCGCGCTGATCACCCAGGGGCTGTCCAACAGTGAGATCGCCGCCAAGCTGGTCCTGAGCGTGAACACGCTCAAGAGCCACATCCGGCTGACCTATCGCAAGATCGAGGTCACCAACCGCAGCCAGGCGGTCAGATGGGGTATCGCCCACGGTTTCGCCCCGCCGGACGAGACCGACTTGGAGCCGGGCGCATCGGTGGCGGCCCGGATGGTCACCGAGGAAGCATCCATGGAGCTGCCTGAGTGACCGGTTTCGACCAGGTCGACGCGTGCACGGAGCTCTTCGTCATCACCGCCGAGCGGGCCGCCTCCTCGCAGCATCGTCGGCGATGACAGGCCCGGCCGTTCAGGCCGGGCCTCGATGGAAGCTACCTGGCTGCAGGGAGCACACTGCGACAGTGCCTGATCCCTCTGCTAGCGTCCCGGCGAATCGTTGCCGCCCGGGCGCGTGGGGGGAACCTCTGGCTCGTAGTGCTCCGACTTGTGATCGACGTCGGGGTCGAGCTGATCTGCCGATCGCACGGCGTCCTCCCGACGACCACGCTGAACGTGGAGTCCTTCGCGTCGCTCGTTGGCCAGGGTCTCCGCGCGGTCGGCCTCAGCAAGTTTGGCCTCGGCGTCCGCTCGGGCCTTTTCGGCGGCGGCCTCGTCCTGCCGGACGCGGGTCTCGTCCCGGCGTATTCCGGTCGCCTGGTCCTGCGCCTCGTGACGCAGCTCGTCCGCGCGATGGCGGTCCCGTCCCTGCTTGTTGCGGCGCATCAACACGACGGCGTACGCCACCAACAGCACAGCCACGATGATGACCACGATGAGCACGATTATTTCGATCGTCATTTCGACCCCTCTCCGGCGGCGCCCGGAGGTCGGACGCCATGACCTACCCGGTACCCGATCCGTCCCAACCCAAACGTAACGGCGGCGATGGACAGGGAGGCGCTGGACAGGGAGGCGTTCGCCTGCTGCCTCGCTCAGGCCGCGATGCCTACGCCTTCGAGCCGCGCGCGCAGCTCATCGATGATCCTGTTCAGGATCCGCGAGACCTGGGTCTGGGTGACGCCGATCGCCTCGCCGATCTCGGCCTGGCTGCGGTCCTCGAGGTAGCGCAACCGGACCACGAGCTGGTCGCGCGGGCACAGCGCGTGGATCGCCTGCCCCAGCGCCAGCCTCGTCTCGCAGTCGCCCAGCCCGCCGTCGAAGCCGGGAAGCATGTCTCCGATGGTGGCCTCCGGGGAGGCAGAGCTCCCGTCGTCGGGTCGTAGCGGGGCGTCCAGCGAGGACGGGGTGAAGCAGCCGCGGGCATCGAGCGCCTCGCGCACCTTCTGCTCCGGCATCTCAGTGATATCGGCCAGCTCGGAGGTGGGCAGGGTGCCGCGCTCGGAGCCGATCCGCAACAACGTGCTCTGCAGCTCCTGGATCGGGCGCGGCGGGCGCACCGTCCAGCCGTGGTCGCGGAACCAGCGCTTCACCTCACCACGGATGGTCGGCACCGCATAGGTCAAGAAGTCGTCGGCACGATCGGGGCGGAAGCCCTTCGCGGCACGGACCAGAGCGACGTACGCAACCTGCTCAAGGTCCGCCCGCGAGATGCCGCGACCAACATAGCGACGCGCGATCGAGCGGGCGACGACGGCGTTGAGCAGGATCACCTCCTCCACCAGGTGCTCGCGCTCCTCGCCCTCGGCGTGCTCGGCCCGCTCCAACAGCTCCGCGGTCAGACGCTGGCGCTCTGCACGGGGCAGGTCGGTCTCGAACACCTCGGTATCGGGACGGTGGTCCAACCCGATACCGGGCTCTGTCCTCGTCTGTGTGCTCGTCATGCCTTCATGGTTGTCCCCACGCAGCGCGAGGCAACGCCTACGCGGCGATATTCACCCTCGGGGGTGTGATCTCGGGCCCGGAAGGTCACCCAAAAGGGTGAGGCTAGCGCCAGCATCGCAGGGGTACCGAGCGGGGCGTACGAAGGAAGCGAGCACAACAGGAGTGATCTGCATGACCACCAAGAGCTTCGAGACCGGTGACCTCACGGGGACCCCTGACAAGGACTACAACCTGATCTGGTTCACCGAGGTCTGCCTGAACAACGTGCTGCGCCTGGACACCTACATCCAGGACGCGCGCCGCTCGGGCGACGCCGACCTCGAGGACCTGTTCCTGCGCGCCCAGGCCAACTCGGTCCAGGGCGCGGAAGAGGCCAAGGCCATGCTCCGTACGCGTTTGAGCACGAGCGCGTGAGTGCACCACACCACTACACACCGAGGTGAGAACCGATGGCATTAATTCTCTGGCTGATCGCGGCAGTCCTGGTCATCGGCGGCATCGTGTCGCTGATCCGTGGCCAGATCCTGTGGGGAGCCGTGCTCATCGTGGTCGGCCTGTTGGTCGGCCCCGGCGGGGTGAGCATCTTCACCTAGACACCATGTGGCCCCGGTGCCGTTCGCGGGCGTCGGGGCCACGTGGCGTCCAGGTGAACTCGAACGATTGGATCGACCATGGGTAAGTGCGTCACGTGCGGCAACGACTACGACAGGTCCTTCGAGGTGAGGACGGCCTCGGGAGAGAGCCTCGTCTTCGACTCGATCGAATGTGCGGCGAGCAGGATCGCGCCCAAGTGCGTCAACTGCGGCACCCGCATCCTGGGCCACGGCGTGGAGAACGAGGAGCACATGTTCTGCTGCGCCCATTGCGCCCATGCGGTGGGAGTCACGGGCGTCAGCGACCGGGTCACCAGCGGCTCCTGAAGAGGTACGTCCGCGCCCTCGCCCCGCGCACCGGAGGTGCAGCAGATGGGCAACATCTCCCCGTACGCCGAGGTCTCACGTCGACTCGACGCCGAGCCTCATGACCGGGTCCAGGCGAGTGACCTCCCGGGTGGCCAGGTCGACCATCACCGCGGTGTCGGCGGGCACGGGCGTCCATCCGGGCTGTCCGAGGCCGCTGGAGACGATCTCGAGGCCGTGATCCGTCTCGCGGTAGTCCATGGCGAAGTACTCAGTGGTGTGCCGAGGCGGGATGTCGCCCTCGTCGTCGAAGAGCTCGCGCAGGGCGCGCAGAGGCGAGTCGGCACGCGAGTTGATGTGGATGGCGAACATGTGAGTTGGCGTGAGCATCAACGCGTTCAGGCTGCAGCGCGGGAACCTTTTGACGAGCGTGGCCAGCGCCCGGGTGACGCCCTCGGCCTCGTCGCCGTACTGCTCCACGCTCTGGTGCACGAAGTGGAAGTAGCGCTCGCTGTCGGTCTCCCCGCGCAGCTGCGCTCGGGACTCCGGGGTGAGCAGCGCCTCGAGGTCGGCGATCGGGGTGATGTGCCCGTTGTGCGCGAACGCGGCGTCGTCGGTCAGGAACGGATGAGTGTTCTCCGGACGTACCTCGAGGCCACCGGTCGCCCAACGCAGGTGCACGAGGCCCGCGTGGGAGAGCGGATCCTCGACGAGCCGGCGATAGGTCTCGTCGATGTCCGCCGAACGCGGCGAGCTCGCCGTACGTGTGCCCTCGGGCGTCTGCCAGGCCATCCCCCAGCCGTCGGAGTGCACGCTGGTGAGCGAGGTGAAGGCGTCGAGGCCCTTCTGCCCGAGCAGGTCGGCGACGGCGCACGGGGACTCGGTCACGTATCCGAACAGGCGACACATCGTGGAACGGCTCCTTCAGGGTCGGTATCCCCTCACGCGGTGCTGGTCCCGTCCGGCTGTCGACCAGCGGGACGCAGGTGCGTGAAGTGAACAGGCACTCCAAGAGCAGTACCCACGACGAGGTCAGGACAGTCGGCGTCGAGGAAGAGCTCCTCCTCGTCGACGCCCAGACCGGCGCTCCGCGGTCCGTCGCCAGCCAGGTGCTGCGAGTGGCACGCCGGCGCGGTGACACCGAGGTCGCGGACGGCGAGGCCGGCGGGTCGGTGGGCCCGGAGCTGCAGGAGCAGCAGGTGGAGACCGACACTCCGGCAGAGGAGCATCTCGTCCTCCTCGAGACGGAGCTGCGGCGGTGGCGTGACAAGGCTCGTGCCGCGGCGGCGGAGGCCGGCGCACTGATCCTGGCGAGCGGCACGACCCCGTTGCCGGTGCGTCCCCAGACCTTCGATGACGAGCGCTACGCGGCGATGGCAGCGAAGTTCGGGCTGACGGCCAGCGAGCAGCTCACCTGCGGCTGCCACGTACATGTCTCGGTCGACTCCGACGACGAGGCCGTCGGGGCACTGGACCGGATCCGCACCTGGCTGCCGGTATTGCTCGCGCTGAGCGCGAACTCGCCGTTC
Organism: Nocardioides sp.; assembly: GCF_050699375.1. Taxonomy (GTDB): domain Bacteria; phylum Actinomycetota; class Actinomycetes; order Propionibacteriales; family Nocardioidaceae; genus Nocardioides. The sequence continues at coordinate 9,037 of NZ_JBOHDN010000232.1, forward strand.
TGGCAGGGCCGGGACTCCGGCTACGCGAGCTATCGATCCCAGGTGCTGGCCCGGTGGCCGACCAACGGACCGACCGACGTCTTCGGCAGTGGCCAGGCGTATCTCGATCACCTGCGCCTGCTTGTCGACACGGGGGTTCCCATCGACGAGGGCATGGCCTACTTCGATGCCCGGCCGTCGCGCAAGTATCCGACTCTCGAGGTCCGGGTCGCCGACGTCTGCCTCGACCCGCGCGACGCCGCGCTCATCGCCGCGCTGTCCCGGGCGCTGGTCGAGACCGGAGCGAGGCAATGGGCGGAGGACCAGCCGGCCGATCCCGCTTCGGTCGCGCTGCTCCGGCTCGCGATGTGGCAGGCCGGGCGGCACGGGCTCGACGGCGACCTCCTCGACCCTGGGACGCACCGGCCCCGGCCGGCCCGTGACGTGGTGGACCGCCTCGCCGCACACCTCGGCCCGGCGTTGCGGGACGCCGGAGACTGGGAACGCGTCGAGAAGGGCATCGACCGGGTCTTCTCCCGCGGCACCGGCTCCTCGACCCAACGGAGCATTCACGATGAGGTGGGCCGGCTCGACAGAGCTGTGGTCCGGCTGGCCGAGCTCACCTGAGC
>NZ_JBOHDN010000233.1:0-1934 GCF_050699375.1 Nocardioides sp.
GCGACCAGGTAGCCGGTGAGCGGGTGGGCCGGGTGGCCCTTCACGACGACCGGGCAGCCGGCGGCCAGGGCCGAGGCGGTGTCGCCTCCGGCGGTGGAGAAGGCGAGCGGGAAGTTGCTGGCGCCGAAGACCGCGACCGGGCCGATCGGGATGTGACGCTGGCGGATGTCGGCCCGCGGGAGCGGGGTCCTGTCGGGGAGCGCCGGGTCGATGCGTACGCCGAGGTGGTCGCCGCGGCGGACGACGCCGGCGAACATCCGCAGCTGGCCGGTCGTACGGCCGACCTCGCCGCCGATCCGGCCCTCGGGCAGGTGCGACTCGGCGACGGCGGCCTCCACGATCTCGTCGCGGGCGGACTCGATCTCGGCAGCGACCGCATCGAGGAAGTCGGCGCGCGCCTCGGGGGAGGTCGTACGGAAGCCGGAGAAGGCCTCGGCCGCGGCGCCGGTGGCGGCAGCGACGTCCGGCTGCTCGGAGTCGGCGCCGGCGATGATCGAGCGGTGGTTCATGCCCGTTCCTTTCGGATCAGTCTTGTCTCGGAGCGGTCTTGTCTGGCGGGGCTTGTCGGGTCGGTCTCGGTGTTCAGGAGATCCGGGCGATCAGGTCGCGCAGCTCGGCGACCTCATCCTCACGCAGGTCCGTCAGCGGGGGCCGGACAGGTCCGGCGGGCCTACCGATCGCGGCCAGACCGGCCTTGACGATCGACACGGCGTAGCCGGCCGTACGGTCCCTGATGTCGAGGTAGGGGATCACGAACTCGTTGAGTCGACGGTAGACCTCGTCGCGGTCCTGGGCACGTACGGCGTCGTAGAACTCGATCGCCCACTGGGGCGCGAAGTTGAACAGTGCCGAGGAGTACGTGCTCACGCCGAGCTGGAGCAGCGGCAGCGCGAAGGTCTCCGCCGTCGGCAGGCCACCGATGTAGATGAGCCGGTCACCGACCCGAGCGTACGTGCGGGTCATCTGCTCGATGTTGCCGATGCCGTCCTTGAAGCCGATCAGCGTGGGGTTGCGATCGGCCAGCTGTGCCACGGCCTCGTCGCGCAGGATGGCGTTGGCGCGGCTGTAGACGATCACGCCGAGGCCGGTGGCCTCACACACCCGGCTCGCATGCTCGACCAGGCCCGCCTGGCCCGCCTCGGTCAGGTAGGGCGGCATCAACAGCAGCCCGTCCGCACCCGCCGCCTCGGCCGCCTTCGCCTGCGCCACCGCGTTCGCGGTGCTGCCGGTCGCCGGCGCGAGCACCGGCACGGAGCCAGCGACCTCGTCGACCGCCGCCCTGACAACCCTGTCGGTCTCCTCCATGCTCAGCGAGAAGCCCTCCCCCGTGCCACCGGCAGCGAAGAGGCCCGCGACCGGGTACTCGGCCAGCCAGCTCAGGTGCTTGCGATAGCCCTCTTCGTCAACCTGGAGCTCATCGGTGAAGTGGGTGACCGGAAACGAGAGGAGCCCGCTCTTCAGCTGGGCGGCCAGGTCGGTCGGGCTGTACTCGGTCACGAGTCACGTCCTTCAAAAGTTGGTGAGGCAAGGTGGTGACCATCACGTTAGAAACCCTTGGCGATGCCTGTCCAAGCCCGAATTTGAATCTCGTGATGCGTGGAGAGCATTACTCCTCTCGGTGGTCGAGCTTGTCGAGACTCCCGGCCCCGGTGGTCGAGCTTGTCGAGACCGCGCCGACTCCGGTGGTCGAGCTTGTCGAGACCACGCCGCCCCGGTGGTCGAGCTTGTCGAGACCTCCCTGCCGGAACGTTCCCTCCGACGGGTTGGTGTGGGCCGCCGACCCTTTCTGGAGGGTGTTCTCGATGCGCCCCGGAGTCAAGGACGGGCCTACGGCCCGCCGGCTACGCCGGCCGCTGCGCGGTCCTGGACACCGGGACCCATCGAGAAAAGACCTGGCTGATTATCGGGGCGGCGGCCCGGGTGTGGCGCGGAGT
>NZ_JBOHDN010000234.1:0-1910 GCF_050699375.1 Nocardioides sp.
CTCGTCGACCGACCCGGCTCCCTGCCCGCACGTACGCCGCCGGAGGTCGTCAAGGTCATCGAGGCGTGCCTCGCCCCGGCCCCTGGTGACCGGCCGGCGCCGGCCGAGGTCTCCGAGTCGGTCGCCCCCGCGCTGGAGCGGCTCCCGCGCGCCTCGCTGGGCGGTCTGCGGATCCACTGACCCTTCTCCATCCCCTGCGGCTGAGGGCCCGACCAAGGTCGGGTCCTCAGCCGTTTCCCGGGCCCGGGATCAGGGCTGGAAGCGGTAGCCCATGCCACGTACGGTCTCGACCCGTGCCGCGCCGAGCTTCTTGCGCAGGTAGCCGACATAGACGTCGACGACGTTCGACCCGGGGTCGAAGTCCATGCCCCAGGCCAGGTCGAGCAGCTGTGCGCGGGAGAGCACCTGGCCCGGATGACGCAGCAGCACCTCCGCCAGGGCGAACTCGCGGGCGGAGAGGTCGGTCTCGCGACCGTCGACCCGCAGCCGCCGCGTACGCAGGTCCAGGGCCACCGAGCCGGAGCGGAGCTCGCCCGTCTCGGCGTCGGTGCGGTCCTGCTGGCGCAGGCGTACGTGGATCCTGGCCCGGAGCTCGGCGAAGCGGAACGGCTTGGCCAGGTAGTCGTCGGCGCCGCCCTCGAGCGCGGAGACGGTGTCCTGAACGGAGTCGCGGGCGGTCAGCACGACCACGGGCATCCGGGACCCCTGGGCCCGCAGCTGGTCGAGCACCCCGAAGCCGTCGAGGGTCGGGAGCCCGATGTCGAGCACCATCAGGTCGAAGGCGCCGCTGAGCGCCTCCTCGAGCCCTTCCAGGCCGTCGGCTACGGTGCTGACCTGGTGGCCGTCGGCGCTCAGTCCCTTGGCGAGGAAGGCCGCGATGCGGTCCTCGTCCTCGAGGATCAGGATGCGGGCCATGCCTCTCCTTCGTGACGTGCGGGCAGGGTGATCGTGAAGCGGGCACCGGGCGGCGTCGCGTCCTCGGCCCGGAGGTCGGCCCCGACATCGGCCCCAACATCGGCCCCGACATCGGCCCCGCCATCTGTTCCGGCGTCGACACGGACAGCGCCGCCGTGGGCGTTCGCGATGGCGGTGACGATGGCGAGCCCGAGGCCGAGACCGGGCCGGTCGCCGGAACCCGGCTCCGCGCCCCGGGCGAACCGCTCGAAGATCCGCTCCCGGTCCGCGGCTGGCACCCCCGGTCCGGTGTCGCGCACCCAGAGCCTCAAGGAGCCGTCGACCGTCGCCGAGCCGACCGCGATCCGGTCACCCGGCGCGGTGTGCCCGGCCGCGTTGTCGCACAGCTGGAGCATCGCCTGGGTGACCCGCTGCGGGTCCAGCCGCCAGGTGCCGGGGGTGGCCTCGTCGAGGTGCCAGTCGCGGTCGGCGAGCGCGCTCGCCTTGGCGAGGATGTCCTCGGTGAGGGTGTCGACGTCGACCTCCTCGAGGGTGAGGAAGTCGGGACGGTCGTGCTTGGCCAGCAGGATCAGGTCGCCGACCAGGCGGCTCATCCGGTCGACCTCGTCCAGGGCCAGCCGCCGGGTCTGCTCGACCTCGGCCGGGTCGGACTCGTCGAGGAGCTCGAGGTGGCCGCCGATGATCGTCAGCGGCGTACGCAGCTCGTGCCCGGCGTCGTCGAGGAACTGGCGCTGGTCGCTGAACGCCTGCTCCAGGCGGGCCAGCATGCCGTTGAAGTTGCTGGTCAGAGCGGAGATGTCGTCGTTGCCCGACTCCGGCAGACGGGCCGAGAGGTCGGTGGCGCTGACCGCCCCGGTCGCCTGCCGCAGCCTGGTCAGCGGGGCCAGCAGCCGCCCCGACTGCCAGGCCGCGACCAGCGTGACGAGCAGCGCGAAGAGACCGGCCACGATCGCGTACGTCCGCATCGTGCTGCGCAGCTCGGCACGGTCCTCGTC
>NZ_JBOHDN010000235.1:0-3370 GCF_050699375.1 Nocardioides sp.
GTCATGACGAGCCGACTCGACGAGGATTTCGGTCAGGATGAGCCGACTCGGCGTGCGCAGCGGGTGCTGGTCGCCTCCGACAAGTTCAAGGGATCGCTCACCGCCGCCGAGGTCGCGGCGGCGGTGAGCACCGGGATGCGCCGGGGGAGTCCCGGTGTGGTCGTGGACGCGGTCCCGGTCGCCGACGGTGGCGACGGCACCCTGGCGGCGGCCGCGTCCGCCGGGTTCGTCCTCGTGCCGGTCACGGTGGCCGGACCGACCGGGGAACCGGTTCGGACGGCGTACGCCTGTCGCGACGGTGTCGCGGTCGTCGAGCTCGCCGACGCGGCCGGGCTGGCGCGACTGGCGGGCGCGCCGGACCCTCTGGGCGCCTCCAGCGTCGGGGCCGGCCAGGTCATGGCGGCCGCGATCGACGCCGGTTGTCACCGGCTGGTGCTCGGCATCGGCGGCAGCGCCAGCACCGACGGGGGAGCGGGCCTGCTCCGCGGTCTCGGCGCCCGGCTGCTCGCCGCGTCCGGGGACCCGGTCGGGGACGGTGGGGCTGGGCTCGAGGAGGTCGCCCGGATCGAGCTCGACGAGCTGCACCGACGCGTTGGCGGGGTCGAGATCACCGTGGCGTGCGACGTCGACAACCCGCTCACCGGACCACGTGGCGCGGCCGCGGTCTATGGGCCGCAGAAGGGCGCCGACGCCGACCAGGTGCGACGGCTGGACGTCGCGCTCGGCCACTGGGCAGACGTCGTCGCGGTGGCGACCGGTGCTGATCTCCGGGACCACCCCGGTGCCGGCGCAGCCGGCGGGGTCGGGTTCGCCGCCCTCGCGGTCCTGGGCGCAGAGCTTCGCTCGGGGATCGAGCTCGTGCTCGAGCTGGTCGACTTCGCCTCGGGTCTGGACGGAGCGGCCCTCGTCGTCACCGGTGAAGGTGCGCTCGACGAGCAGACCCTGCACGGCAAGGCCCCGGCCGGCGTCGCCGCCGCTGCCAAGCGCGCCGGTGTCCCGGTCGTGGCGGTCTGTGGGGTCAACCATCTCGATCACGACCGGCTGCAGGCGGCCGGGATCGGCGCTGCGTACGCCTTGACGGACATCGAGCCCGATCGGCAGCGCTGCCTGACCGAGGGCGCCGCCCTGCTCGAGCGGATCGCCGAGCGGATTGCCGCCGACCATCTGATCAAGGAGGACGTGTGAGCGAGCGCCGGAATGTTCACCGAAGCGATGTCCTGAGCCTGTCGAAGGGCAACTCGGTGAGCGGCCACTTCCTTCGTGGAGCTCCACGAGGGAACTGCATCGAGACCGAGGTAGCTCGGTCAGCATCCGAGGAGGCTGAGGCATGAGACTGCTGAGCGTGGGACCGCCGGGCGAGGAGCGCCCCGCGGCGCTCGACGACCAGGACGTACTGCGTGATCTGTCGGCCGCCGTGCCGAGCATCGACGGCGACCTGCTCGGCGACCCGGTGCGGCTCAGGTTGATCCAGGACCTGGTCGCCTCGGGCGGCCTCCCCGTCGTGCCCGACGGCACCCGGATCGGACCGCCGGTGGCGAGGCCCGGCAAGATCGTCGGGGTCGGGCTCAACTACGAGGACCACGCCGAGGAGGCCGGGGCCGCGATCCCGGACGAGCCGGTCGTCTTCCTCAAGCCCTCGACCTCGATCGTGGGTCCGTACGACGCGATCGAGCTGCCGCCGGGATCGACGATGACCGACTACGAGGTCGAGCTGGGGGTGGTCCTCGGTCGCCGGCTGTCCCGGTGCACCGACCCGCAGCAGGCACTGGCCGCGGTCGGCGGCTATCTCACCGCCGACGACGTCAGCGAGCGGGCGCGGATCGCGGCCGGGCCGACCTGGGCGAAGGGCAAGTGCGCCGACACCTTCACCCCGATCGGGCCCTGGCTGGTCACCCCGGACGACGTCGCCGACCCGCAGGACCTCGGCCTGGAGCTCTGGGTGGACGGAGAGCGGAGACAGTGCGGGAGCACCGGCCGGATGATCTCGAGTGCCGGCGGGATCCTCGCGTTCCTCAGTACGCTGATGACACTCGAGCCCGGCGACCTGGTGCTGACCGGGACCCCTGGCGGTGTCGCCGCGTTGCGGCCCGAGCCCCGGCCCTTCCTGCGGGAAGGGCACGTGGTGGAGGCCGAGGTGACGGGCCTCGGACGCCAGCGCACCCGAGTGGTGGCAGTCGATGATGCGGAGGTGAGGGTGTGAGTCGAGATCTCGATCTAGTGATCCGGGCGGCGCGGATGGTGACGCCGGACGGAGAGACGACAGGCTCGGTCGGTGTCCGTGACGGCGAGATCGTCGCGGTCGACACGACCGGGGCGAGCCTGACCGCGGCCCACGTCGTCGAGCTCGCCGACGACGAGGTGCTGATGCCCGGCGTCGTCGACGCCCACGTACACGTCAACGACCCGGGCCGGACCGAGTGGGAGGGCTTCGCCTCGGCGACCCGCGCCGCGGCCGCCGGCGGGGTCACCACGATCGTGGACATGCCGCTCAACAGCATCCCGCCGACCTGCGACCTCCCGGCGCTCGACCTCAAGCGACGGGTCGCCTTTGGAGGGCCGGCGGCCAGCCAGGCTTTCGTCGACGTCGGCTTCTGGGGCGGCGCCATCCCCGGCAACGTCGCGGAGCTGCGTACGCTGCACGAGGCCGGGGTCTCCGGGTTCAAGTGCTTCCTGCTGCACTCCGGAGTCGACGAGTTCCCGCCGCTCGACGCCGACCAGCTCGAGCTCGCGATGCGAGAGATCGCTTCCTTCGACGGTCTGCTGATCGTGCACGCCGAGGATGCGCACGCGATCGAGCACGCGCCGGTGGCGGCCGGCGGGGCGTACGCAGGATTCCTGCACAGCCGTCCGCGAGACGCCGAGAACCTGGCGGTCGCCGGTGTGGTCGAGCTCGCCAGGAAGACCGGGTGCCGGGTCCACATCCTGCACGTCTCGAGCGCGGACGTGCTCGAGACGATCGATGCCGCCCGCCGCGAAGGCATCCCGATCACGGCCGAGACCTGCCCGCACTACCTGACCTTCGCCGCGGAGGAGATCCCCGACGGCGCGACGCAGTACAAGTGCTGCCCGCCCATCCGGGAGGCGGCCAACCGCGAGCTCCTGTGGAACGGCCTGCGTGACGGCGTCATCGACATGGTCGTCACCGACCACTCTCCCTCGACGCCCGACCTCAAGGCCCTCGACACCGGCGACTTCGGGGTCGCCTGGGGCGGCATCTCCTCGCTCCAGCTCGGACTGTCGGCAGTCTGGACCGAGGCGAGGAGCCGCGGCTTCACCCTCGCCGACATCGCCCGCTGGATGTCCGAGGCACCCGCTCACCACGCCGGACTCGCGCGCAAGGGGCAGATCGCGGTCGGCCACGACGCCGACT
>NZ_JBOHDN010000236.1:0-29459 GCF_050699375.1 Nocardioides sp.
ACGTCGCCAACAAACTCAACCAACGCCCCCGCGAGACCCTGGACTGGAAGACCCCAGCCCAGGCACTCGACGAGCTACTCTCTCAACCACCACACCCAGGTGTTGCGTCCCTGGCTTGAAACCGCCCGGCATACCGGGTGTCTTCCGAGCGATGCCAACGCAGCGAGGTGCGTGCGCAGCGTGCGACTTATGGTGCGGAATTGAGGTGCGGGACACTAGCGCTCGTTGGCCATCCGCAGGAACCCCTCGACCAGGGGACCCGAGGTGGAGGCGCCGTTCTTGCCCTCATCGACGTAGACAGCCACGGCAAGGTCGCCCTGCGCGGCGATCATCCAGGTGTGGGTCAGGCGCCTGCCGTCGCGGTCGAACTCGGCCGTACCGGTCTTGGCGATCACCGGCTTGCCCGGCACATCGATCAGCCCGCGACCGGTGCCATCGGTGACCACACCCCGAAGGATCGTACGCAGCTGCTTGGCCTCATCAGCGGCGAGCGGCTCCACGCCAGACGGCTTGGCGACCTGGCCCTCGACGAGGTTCGGGATCACGGTGTGCCCGGCCTGGATCGAGGCGACGACCGAGGCCATCACGAGCGGCGAGGCGAGCACCTTGCCCTGGCCGATCAGGTCGGCGGCGTGCTCGGTGTCTCCCGCGGGCTCGGGGATCTGCCCGAAGTAGGAGGTGAAGCCGGCGTCGCGGTCGATCCCGAAGCCCAGGGAGGCGGCGGCCGAGGCGATCTCGGCGTGGCTGACCTCGTCCGCCGCACCGACCATCGCGGTGTTGCACGACTCGGCGACGGCGTGGGCGAGCGTGATCTGCCCGAGGGCCGACTTCGGATACCACGAGTCGTTCTTGAAGGTCTTGCCGTCGACGGTGGCCTTGGCGGGGCAGTTGACCTGGCTCTCGGGGTTGAACCCCTTGCGCAGCAGCGCCAGCGTGGTCGCGGCCTTGAAGGTCGAACCCGGCGCGGCCTGGCCGTAGGTGGCCAGGTTCATCTTGTTGTCCTTGCCGTTGGCTGCGGCCAGCACGGCGCCGTCGCTGGGCCGGATGGCGACCAGAGCGCTCTCGGGCTTGATCCCCTTCAGGACCTTCTCGGCGCTCTTCTGCAGTCGCGCGTCGAGGGTGATGGCCAGCGCCTCGCCGTCGACGGGGTCGGTGTTGTAGAGCTCCTTGAGCACTTCGCCCTCGTCGCCGAGCACCTTGACCTGCAGGCCGGGCTTCCCGCGCAGCCGCGCGTCGTAGCGTGCCTGCAGCCCCGAGAGCCCGGCGAGATCGCCCGGCAGGTAGGACCCCGGGTTCTTCTTCATCTGCTCGGCGGTCACCTCGCCGACGATGCCGATGACCGGTGAGGCGAACTCCTTGGTCGGACCGAGAGGAAGGGTCCGGTTGAGCATCGCGGCGCCCTTGATCTTGCCGATCTTGGCAGCCTTCGCCTTCGTCATCATCGGCTTGCGGATCGAGAGCGCCTCGACGAATGCCTTGTCACCGGAGGCCCGCACCCGCTTGGCGTAGCGCTTGGGATTGATGCCGACGATCGCGGCGACGTCTCGGGCGGCCGCGGGCGCCGCCACCGGGTCGAGCAGCGTCTTGTCGATACCGACCGTGACGACCGGCCGGTCGGCGACCAGGGTCGCTCCCGACGTACTCAGGATCTCGCCGCGCTGCTGCGGGACGGTCTCGACGTGCAGGCTTCTGCCCGCAGCGAGCGTCGGGGCGACGACCGTCGGTTCCCAGACGAACTGCCACTCCTCGCCCTTCTTGGCGAGCTCGACCTCCGACTCATAGGTCCACTTGCCTCCCGGCAGGCCCCATGCCCAGGTCAGGCTCGACTTCGCGCGATCGGCTCCGTTGCCGATGAAGGTCGGCTTGGTCGCGGACACGTGCGGCGCGCCCAGCTTGCCGAACAGGTTGCCGGTGAGCTCGCCGTAGTCCTTCGCGACCGTGGCGGGATCGGTCTTCGCCTCGAAGTCGACGCCCTTGAACGTGCCGGTCTCCAGCGCGGTGGTCAGCGTCGACATGCTCGGGCCCGGATCCTTGGCCCCACCGCAGGCGGCAAGCAGCGGTAACGCAACAGCAAGGGCCGCTATGCCCCGGGAGACTCGCATGGAACGGTTCTATCAGCCGAGCCCCCAAGAATGGGTTACACGGCCCCAACGCGAAGGTTGTGAAGCTGAGCGTGGCCCATGGACCACGCTCAGCTTCACAACTCTTGGATCAGTGCGTCGCCAGCCAGGCGTCCAGGTCGACGCCACGCTGGTCGGCCAGCTTCTCCAGGCGTTCCCGGGTCGGCGGCTGGAACACCTTCGGCTCGATCTGGCGGTCGCGGGCGGCGTACTTCTGCTGCTTGGCAGCCTGGTCGGGACCGGTCGCCTCGGAGGCGGCGATCACTGCCGGGGTCGCGACGACGGCGGCTCCGGTGAGCGGGGAGCTCACCAGGGGCGTGTAACCGTCACGGTGCCCGGCGGCGTTGGCGTGATAGGACTCCTCGATCGGGTTGGAGAGCCCGTTGATCCACTCCACGTCGTCACAGACCGCGTGACCGGTGAACCGACTGATCGGGTTGACGTAGGAGTAGCCGGCCGCGCTCGCACGCGACGCCGTGGTGTCGTTGAGGAGCACCGCGGTCTCGTTGAGGAGCGCCTCGTCCTCGGGACTGAACCAGGTGCCCGCGTTGCAGTCCTCGCCCATGAACAGCTTCGGGTAGCCCACGACCACCACCTTCGCGTTGGGCGCGGCCGAGCGGATCTGGGAGTAGAGCGTCCCGAGGCTGCCCGGAAGCGTGTTGCGAACATAGCTCTGTGCTCCCGCGACCGCTCCGGCGCAGTCGCTCGCCCAGGCGGGGAGAGCGCACTCGGTGATCACGTCGACGAAGCCGGCGTCGTTGCCGCCGACCGAGATCGTCACGTAGCGGGTCGAGCTCGACAGGGCGTTGATCTGGTTGTTGGTGACATCGGCGACAACCGCGCCCGAGCAGGCTCGGAAGTCGAGGCTGTAGCTCTTCGCGGCGGCGACCAGGCTCGGGTACGCCAGGGTCGACCGCATGCACGAGGTGCCGTCGTCGATGTAGCTGCGGGTGCCGACTCCTGAGGAGTAGGAGTCGCCGAGGGCGACGTACGGCTCGCCGGCCCCGGAAGCCGGCGAGCCTGGTGCGACGGCAAGGCCGGCGCCGAGGAGGGAGATGGAGGTGAGGGAGACCGCGAGGCGGACTTTGGACAGGCGGAAGGTCAAACCGTGCATGGCAACTCCCGAGGTCCGGGGCCACCGGGCGGTGGCCCGTTCACTATTCGGTTGTACGCGCACTTCCGCCCCTCGGTGGAAATTTGTTTCACCCAGTGGCAACGGCCCGGAATCCGCTTACCTGGCTTGGCTGGCTTCGCTGGAACCACCCTCCACGTTCTGCAGGCGCGGGAGGACCCGGTCGAGCCACCGCGGCAGCCACCAGGCCCGGGCACCGAGCAGCCGCATCACCGCCGGCACCACGAGACACCGCACCACGACCGCGTCGAGCAGGACCGCGACGGCCATCACGAAGCCCATCTCCTGCAGCATCCGGTCCGGGCTGAACCAGAAGGCACCGAAGACGACGACCATGATCGCGCCGGCGGCGGTGATGACGCCGCCGGTATGCGCCAGGCCCTCCCGGACCGCCTCCTGGGCGTCCCCGCTGCGCAACCACTCCTCGCGCATCCGCGAGATCAGGAAGACCTCGTAGTCCATCGAGAGCCCGAAGACGATCGCGAAGGTCATCACCGGCAGGAAGGCCTCGATCGGCCCGGGCTCGACGCCGAGCAGACCCTCCTGGAAGACGTACGTCATCGCACCCATCGAGGCGCCGATCGAGATGAGGTTGAGGATCGCCGCCTTGATCGCCACCGCGACCGACCGGAAGACACACATCAGCAGCAGGGCGGAGAGCCCGACCACGAGCCCGATGAAGAGCGGCAGCTTCTTGCCGACCGCGTCGGAGTAGTCGATCAGCGCCGCGGTCGAGCCGCCGACCAGGATGTCCTCGCCGAGGTCTTCTCGCAGATCCGTGACCAAGGCGGTGGTCTCGGTGTCCTGCGGACCGGTCTCCGGGAAGGCGATGGAGGTGAACACCGCACCGTCCGCTGAGGGCTGCGGTGGCGTCACGGCCGCCACGCCTGCGTACGTCTGGAGCTTCTCGTACGCCGCGGTCGCCTGCGCCTGCGAGCCCTCGGTCATGACGACGAGGGGGCCGTTGGCACCGGGCCCGAACTTCTCGCTGACCAGGTCGTACGCCTTCCTCGTGGTCGAGGAGGTGTCGTCGTTGCCGGCGTCGGCGAAGCCGAGCTGGAGGCTCAGGACCGGGGTGGCGAGCGCGCCCAGGGCGACCAGCGAGACGACCAGTGCGGCCCACGGGTGTCGCTGGACACCGCTCGCCCAGGCGCGCCAGCGCCGGCCGGGCTCGCGACCGGATCGGGCCGCGTGCCTGTGCACCGACTTCTCGAGGCGCTTGCCGAAGAGCGTCAGCAGCGACGGGAGCAGGGTGACCGCGGCGATCATCGTCATCGCGACAGTGAGGGCGACACCGAGCACGACGCCCTGGATCGAGGTCAGCTGGAGCACGTAGAGGCCGCAGAGCGCGAGGATCACGCTGACGCCGGCGAAGAGGACGGATCGGCCGGCGGTGTCGATGGCGGTCGCGGTGGCATCCTCGCGGTCGGCGCCGCGGAGCAGCTCGCTGCGGTATCGGGAGAAGACCAGGAGCGCGTAGTCGATGCCCACACCGAGCCCGACGATCATCAGCATCGGCGCGGTGTAGTCGGGGATCGTGGTCACGTGGGAGAGCAACGTGACGACGCCGAAGGTCGTGCCGACCGCGAAGATCGCGGTGATCAGCGGCAGGCTCGCCGCCAGGAACGAGCCGAACATGAACAGCATGATGATCAGGGCGGCCAGCATGCCGATCCCTTCTGAGCCGCCGCCCTCGCCCTCGTTCACCTCGCGCATCGAGTCGCCGGCCATCTCGACCTGGAGGTCGTCGGTCGCGGCCTCGTCCGCGAGCTCGAGGAACGGCTCGTAGGCGCTGATCGGGAGCTCGCCCGGCTCGGCGTCCATCACGACGGTGACCAGCGCGGTCGTACCGTCCTCGCTCACCGACCCGCGCTGCGGGTCGACGGGCTCGACGGTCTCGACGTGAGGGATCTCGGCGAGGCCCGCGACCAGCTCGTCCACGGCTCGTTGATCGGTGTCCCAACCACGCTCGTCGTGGATGACCGCGCGGATCTCGTCACCGCTCGACCCACCGTGCTCGGCCTGGAGGTCGGCCATCTCCTGCGACTGGGTGCCCGGGATGTCGAACGAGTTGCGGTAGTCGTCGCCGATGCCCTGCGCCGCGGCCGTCACGCCCACCAGGACCACCACCCACAGCAGCAGTGCGGTCCAGTGATGGCGTTGGGAGAAGGATGCCAGCCGCCGTAGCGGGCTGGGTCTCGTCATCGTCCGGGTAGTCATCTTGTCTCCTGTCGGGTCCTGCCTGGCTACGTGTAGACAGGCAACATGTATGAAGACAATGTACGACCCTCTGTGTAGGCTGTCTACATGAAAGCCGACGCCCTCCGCGGCCACCTCGACTCGCTGATCCTGGCCGTCGTCGAGAAGCAGCCTCTCCACGGCTACGCGATCATCGAGGCCCTGAGCGCCCGCAGCGGGGGCGAGCTCGACCTCCCCACCGGCACCATCTACCCCGCACTACGCCGTCTCGAGAAGGCCGGCTACCTCGACAGCTCCTGGTCCGAGGTCGGCGGCCGCAAGCGCCGCACCTACGAGCTCTCCACCGCCGGCAAGAACGCCCTCTCCTCCCACCGCCAGGAGTGGAAGACCTTCGCCAAGGTCGTCTCCGGCGTCCTGGAAGCCTGACCACAGCCGAGAAGTCACCCCCGCAGGCCGAGAGGTCACCCCCGCAGGCCGAGGCGTCACTCCTGCAGGCCGAGAAGTCACCCCCGCAGACCGAGAAGTCACCCCCGCAGACCGAGAAGCGGTCGCAGACCGCGGGGGGACGTACGTCCCCGAGCCCGCAGCTCTGGCAGCCGAATGCGCATGCGCGCCGACGCCGAACGAGTCAGTAGCTGTGGCGAACCATTCAGGGGATTCCCTGATGCGGTGGACACAGCCGGGCGCCGAAGATGAGCGTATGAGCTCAGTCGACGTCTATCTCGCGGACCTGCGTGCCGCGATCCCTGGTCCAAGCTGGACCCGGCGCGACCTGCTGCGCGAAGCCGGAGGCCACCTCGAGGACGCGACCGACGCCTACGCAGCGGCGGGGTACACGCCCACCGAGGCCGAGACCCTCGCACTGCGCGACTTCGGCTCGGTCGACGAGATCGCTCCCGGCTTCAGAGACACCGTCGCGATCGGCGCCGCGCGGCGTACGGCGATCTTGCTCGTCGTCGTCATGATTCCTCAGTCCTTCATCTGGGACGGAGGCATCGACCTCGGCGCGAGCGCCCACGCCACGGCGCCGGGGAGCGGCCTCTATCCCGTGCTCGACACGCTCATCGAGTACGTCGGCACTGCAGGCGTCCTCGGCTCCATCATCGCTCTCGTGGTGACCGCGATCGGTCAGCGCTGGCTCCGGGTCGGGCGCCGCGCGGCCCGTCTTACCGCGGCCTGGTCGCTGGCGATTGCCCTCGTCATACCAATGATCGCCTTCACCATGCTCGCCCTGGCCGGAGGGCTCACCGTCACGCTCGCGATCAGTGCCATCGCCTTGATGGCAACCCCATTCGCCCTGGTAGCCCTCTCGGCCCAGCGCACCCTCGCCGCCTGTTAGACCCGCCGCTGCCGAGACGTCACCTTTGCAGGGCGAAGCGTCAGTAATGCAGGCCGAGACGTCACCTTTGCAGGGCGAGAAGTCACCGCTGTGACTTCTCGGCCCGCAGAAGTGACTTCTCGGCCTGCAGAAGTGACCTCTCGGCCACGGGGGAACACCAGGTCAGTCGAACTTGCGCTTCTGCCGGGGCTTGCGGGGGCGGTCGGTGGAGGCGGAGTCGGGCTTGCCGTACCGGGGCGCACCCGCGCCCTTGTCGAAACGACCGCCCGAGCGACGGACGGGACCGCCGGAGTCCTCGGAGAGCTCGATGAGCTTGCCGGAGATGCGGGTCGACTCCAGCGACTTCCAGGTCTCCGGAGCGAGGTCGGCGGGCAGCTCGACGAGCGAGAAGTCGTTGCGGATGGAGATGTTGCCGAAGTCGGCTCGACGCAGGCCGCCCTCGTTGGCGATGGCCCCGACGATCTGGCGCGGCTCGACGCGGTGGCGCTTGCCGACCTGGATCTTGTACGTAGCCAGCGGCTGCCCCGTGTGACGTGACGCCCCGGTCTCCCGGCGAGCCCCGGAGCCACGCTCACCCCCGCGGTCATCGCGGTCGCGGCGACCCCGACGATCCTCATAGGCAGGCTTCTCGGGCTCCGGCTCCAGCAGGAGCGGCTCCTCGCCGTGGAGCACGGCAGCGAGGGCGGCAGCGACATCGACCTCGGGAACGTCGTGCTCGTCGACGTAGTGGCGTACCACGTCGCGGAAGAACTCGATGCGCTCGTTCTCCTGGAGAGCGGCCGTGATGCCATCGTCGAAGCGCGAGAGACGGGTCGCGTTGACCTCGTCGACCGACGGCAGCCGCATCTGCACCGGCTGTGCCTTGGTGTGCTTCTCGATCGCGCGCAACAGCCAACGCTCACGCGGGGTGACGAACGAGATCGCGTCCCCGGTGCGGCCCGCGCGCCCGGTGCGGCCGATGCGGTGGACGTACGCCTCGACGTCGGTCGGCAGGTCGTAGTTGACCACGTGCGAGATCCGCTCGACGTCCAGGCCACGGGCGGCGACGTCGGTCGCCACCAGGATGTCCAGCGAGCCGTCCTTGAGCTGGTTGACGGTCTTCTCGCGCTGGTTCTGCGCGATGTCACCGTTGATCGCGGTGGCCGCGAAGCCCCGCGCGCGCAGCTTCTCGGCCAGCGACTCGGTCTCGGACTTCGTACGTGTGAAGACGATCATGCCCTCGAAGTTCTCGACCTCGAGGATGCGGGTCAGCGCGTCGACCTTCTGGGGGTAGGACACCATCAGGTAGCGCTGGGTGATGTTGGCCGCGGTCTGGGTCTTCGCCTTGACCGAGATCTCCTTGGCGTCGCGAAGATACTTCTTCGAGAGCCGGCGGATCTGCGCGGGCATCGTCGCCGAGAAGAGCGCGACCTGCTTGTCCTCAGGGGTGTCGGCGAGGATCGTCTCGACGTCCTCCGCGAAGCCCATGTTGAGCATCTCGTCGGCCTCGTCGAGCACCAGGAAGCGCAGCTGGGAGAGATCCAGCGTGCCCTTCTCGAGGTGGTCCATGATCCGGCCCGGTGTGCCGACGACGACGTGGACGCCGCGACGAAGCGCGGTCAGCTGCGGGCCGTAGCCCTGGCCACCGTAGACCGGCAGGATGCGTACGCCGTCGAGGTTGGTCGCGTAGCGCTCGAACGCCTCGCACACCTGCAGCGCAAGCTCGCGCGTCGGCGCGAGCACCAGCGCCTGCGGTGCGTTCTGGTAGACGTCGAGGTTGGAGAGCACCGGCAGTGCGAAGGCGGCGGTCTTCCCGGTCCCTGTCTGCGCGAGCCCGACGACGTCGTGACCCTCGAGCAGCGAGGGGATGGTCGCGGCCTGGATCGCCGAGGGCGTCTCGTAGCCGAGCGCCTTCACGGCGTCGAGCACACCGGCGGAGAGACCGAGTGAGTCAAAGGTAG
The DNA here is from genome assembly GCF_050699375.1 of Nocardioides sp. Taxonomy (GTDB): domain Bacteria; phylum Actinomycetota; class Actinomycetes; order Propionibacteriales; family Nocardioidaceae; genus Nocardioides. Next base: position 8,731 of record NZ_JBOHDN010000236.1, read on the forward strand.
GACCCTGTGCTGCCTCCACGTTCGGCTCAGCGGGCGTGGGGGTACTGGATACGGCAGATTCAGGGTCGGTGCTCACCCCGTAACGGTAGGCCCATATAGCACGATCTCAGCATTTCTCGGCGCGGTGGGCCCCGTCACTCGCATCATCACCCAGAAGCGCTCAGGAGACGATGACCTCGTCGCCGACCGCGATCTCGCCGGGGTGAACGACGGCAAGGTGCACCGCCGCCCAGGTCTTGCCGTCCCACTTGCGATGAATCGCGAGCGTACGCAGCGGCTCCTTGTCCTTCTCCAGGGTCACCGGGTCGATGGTGGTCATGACACAGCGCGAGATCGGCGCGATCATCCGGAACCGGACCGGGCCGATGCCCACCTCCTTCCAGCCGTCCTCCGCGAAGGCCTCCTCGGCGCCCTCGACGCGGAGGCTGGGCCGGAAACGTTGCGCGGTGATCGTCGCCTCGCTCCAGCCGTCGATCGCGGCGACCGAGGCGTCGGTGATCAGCGAGAGCGGGGACTCGTCCTGGAAGGTGGCGTGGTCCGAGGCGGTGAACCCGTCCTTGGTGTCGAGCACGCGCCGGAACGGGTCGTGGCACCACACCAGCGACAGGTCCTCGCGACCGAGCACCTCACGCAGCCAGGCGTCCGCCTCCGGGCCCATCGATCGCCCGCGCATGTTGACGCGGTTGAACATCTGGATGTCACGTACGCCCTCGGTCGGCAGCGTCAGCTCGATCGCCTTGTGCCCGGGAGCGCTCAGCCGCAGGTCGGCCCGTCCGCCGGTCGACGGGGTGTCGGCGACGATCGTGAAGAGCTCGCGGAGCTCACGCGCCGAGACGAGCTTCCCGGCACCGTCGACGACCATCCATTCTCGGTCGCCGACGAGCCCGGACCTGCCGACGTACGCCTCCGCGACGCTCCGGATCGCCGTCGACTTCACCGGATGTATGTTGATCGCAGCCAGACGCATAGCTGGATTCAACCCTGAACCGCTACTCGACCGTCACTGATTTTGCCAGGTTCCGCGGCTTGTCGACGTCGTGGCCGAGTGCCTTGGCCGCGTGGAAGGCGATCTGCTGGAGCGGGATGGTCATCAGGATCGGGTCGAGCTCGACCTCGTTCTTGGGTACGTCCACGCGCAGCGCGTCGAGCTCACCGAGGTCGACATCGGGGTGGGTGACCACGACCAGCGGCCCGCGGCGGGCGCTGATCTCGTGCAGGGCCGCGACGTTGCGGTCGGTCAGCTCGTCCTGCGGCACGATCGCCACTGTCGGCACGGACTCCGAGATCAGCGCGAGCGGGCCGTGCTTGAGCTCTGAGGTCTGATACGCCTCCGCGTGCCGGTAGGAGATCTCCTTCAGCTTCTGGGCACCCTCGCGGGCGACCGGGTAACCACGTACGCGACCGACGAAGAACATCGACTCCGCCTCGGCCAGACGGGCGGCGACCGCCTCGAGATGGGACTCGCTCTTGAGGATCTCCTCGATCTGGGTCGGCAGCGCCTGCAGGCCGGCGATGAGCCGCTTCCCGTCGGCGATCGAGAGATCACGTACGCGGCCCAGCTGGAGCGCCAGCAGCGAGAACGCGACGTACATGTTGGTGAGCGCCTTGGTCGAGGCGACCGCGATCTCCGGCCCTGCGTGCAGGTAGATGCCGCCGTCGACCGCTCGCGCGATCGCCGAGCCGACGACGTTGACGACGCCGAGCACCCGGCCGCCCTTGCGGCGGATCTCTTGGACGGCGAGCAGGGTGTCGATCGTCTCGCCGGACTGGGACACCGCGACGTAGAGGGTGTCGGGCTCGATGATCGGGTTCCGGTAGCGGAACTCGCTCGCCGCCTCGGCGTCGGCCGGGACCCGGGCCAGCTCCTCGATCAGCCCGGCACCCATCTGCCCGACGTAGTAGGCGGAGCCGCAGCCGAGGATCTTCACGCGGCGGATCGCGCGCAGCTCGCGCGGGTCGAGGTTGAGCCCGCCGAGGTGGGCCGTGCCGAACCGCTCGTCGAGCCGGCCACGCAGCGCCCGCTCGACGCTCGAGGGCTGTTCCAGGATCTCGGTGAACATCCGCGGCTCGTCGGCGAGCTCGCCGTACTCGTACGCCGACGGGTCCACGTCCACCTCACGGGCCGTCGTGGTGGTCGTCGTCAGGTCCTGGCGGAACGTGGTGAAGCCGGTCGCGGTGACGGTCGCCAGCTCGCCGTCGTCGAGGTGGGCGACGGTGGTGGTGTGGCGTACGACCGCGGCCAGGTCGGAGGCGACGTACATCTCCCCGTCGCCGACGCCGACGATCAGCGGCGAGCCGTTGCGGGCCACGACCATGCGGTCGGGGAAGTCGGCGTGCACGACGGCGAGACCCCAGGTGCCCTCCACCTGGGAGAGCGCGTCGACGACCTTGGCCTCCAGATTGTCAGCAGTCGACAATCCGATGAGATGGGCGAAGACCTCGGTGTCGGTGTCACTGACCAGCTCGACGCCCGCGTCGGTGAGCCGCTCCCGCAACGACGCGGCGTTGTCGACAATCCCATTGTGGACAACGGCGACACGACCATCGGCGGAGACGTGCGGGTGCGCGTTGGCGTCGTTGGCCGGACCATGGGTCGCCCACCGGGTGTGGCCGATGCCGACCTTGCCGGCGAACCGCTTCGGCAGGGCATCGACCAGATCGCGTACGCGTCCGGCTCTCTTCACCACCTGCAGCCTGCTGCCCAGCACGGCGATGCCCGCCGAGTCGTAGCCGCGGTGCTCCAGTCGCGCCAGGCCCTCGGTGAGCAGGCCGGCGGCCTGCTGGGGGCCGATGTATCCAACGATTCCGCACATTCGCGCTGTCCTATCCGTAGGTCCGTCTGTCCATGTGTCCGTCTGTACGTCGGTCTATCCGTAGATGAGCCGGCGCAGCTGCCGCTCGGTCAGCCGCGGCGCGGCGACGACCCGCGCCTGCAGCTCCTCAGCGAGCTCGGCGAAGATCGCGTCGTTCTTCGCGCCGTAGGTCTTCAGCTGCGCATGCCGGCGGCGTACGTAGGTCTCGACCGGCTCGTTGAAGTACGCCACCACGTCCTCGACCACCCGCGCCGCCTGCCCGGGCGGGAGCCCGGTGGTGGCGACCAGATGGTCGATCAGGGCTCGCTCGGCATTCACGGAGCCAACTGTGAGCCACCCTCACGACAACGTTCAAGTTTCTGCCCGATTTCGGGCAGAAATCGCAGATTATGTCCGAAGTGGGGCGTGCAGTGCTCACTGGGGGCACCCCAGTGCTCCCAGGTGGAGCCCGCCACGCGATTTCGACGACTACTTGGACATCAGTGTGGGGTGAGGTATCTTTGGTGAACACAAGGTGAACAGGAGGTGTCTGATGAACGGAAATAATGTGACCAGCAAGCTCGAGCTGCGCTGGCTCCCGGTCGTCGACCGCCGCGGCCGTAAGCACTTGGAGGCCCGCTGGGTCGAAGTCAGTGCGCCCGCGACCACGCGACACGCCGCCTGACAACCGCGAACGCTTCAGAAGCCCGCTCCCGACAAGGGAGCGGGCTTCCGCCGTTTAGGGATAGCGTTGTCACTGCAACCAGTTTTCCCGCCCTGTCAGAAAAGCCCACGAGAGCGGGAACATTGGCGGAGCTTCCCCCGTTATGATGATTGCAGTTTCAACCAATTCTTCCAGGAGCACTCCCACCATGGGCATTTTCAGCAAGAAGGACGCGGCCCCGGCCGACGCCGACTTCGACACCCCCACCGCCGCAATCGACGACATCTCCGGTGACTACACCCTCGATGTCGCCCACACCCGCCTGGGCTTCTCGGCACGCCACGCGATGGTGACCACCGTCCGCGGCGCGTTCAAGGAGTTCGAGGGCACCGCGACGATCGACACCGCGGAGCCGGCGAAGTCCAAGGTCTCGCTCACCATCAAGGCCGACTCCGTGGACACCGGCAACGCCGACCGCGACGGTCACCTGCTCTCGGGTGACTTCTTCGAGAACGAGACCCACCCCAACATCACCTTCGAGTCGACCGCGGTCGAGTTCGATGGCGAGGCGTGGAACATCACCGGCGACCTGACCATCAAGGGCAACACCAAGTCGGTCACGGTCCCGTTCGAGCAGACCGGCTCCGCCAAGGACCCGTTCGGCAACACCCGGGTCGGCTTCGAGGGCGCGGTCGCGATCAACCGCACCGACTGGGGCCTCTCCTTCAACGCCGCCCTCGAGACCGGTGGCGTCCTCGTCTCCGAGAAGATCAAGCTCGAGTTCGACATCTCCGCGATCAAGACTGTCGCCGAGACCACCGAGGCCTGAGCTCGGACGGCGCTTCCGCCGAGCGAACACTGGGGCCACCGGGATTCTCCCGGTGGCCCCAGCTCCGTTCAACGGATTGATCAGGATCCGTCGGACACCGATCAGTCCTGGACGTAGTAGTGCTTCTCCACCCCGATACGCCCGGTTCCGACGACATCGAGCGACGAGGTGTCACCGGTGACACCCCCGACGAAGCCGACCTGATCCGTGCCGAGGTGAACACCGCGACCACCGAGAGGCGAACCGCTGTCGTCGTGGTGGACCACGCCACCGGCACCCGGGACCGGAGACTCGAGATGGGCGCGTCCGCTGACGACGACGGTGGTCCCGTCCGTCGTCACCGTCACCGCCCCGTCGCTACCGGCCGCGGCTCCCGCGATCGTGACCGGACCGACCGGACCCCGGTCCGGTGCCTTGATCGGCTGGCCGGTCACCGATGCGGCGCGGCCGTCGTGGTGTCCAGCGGGCTGCGAGTCGGCGTGGCCGACCCCGGCACCGGCGGCCATGAGGCCGCCTGCCAGGAGGGTTACCCCTGCGGATCTGCGAAGTACCCCGAGGACCTTCGAGTTCATTTCCTGCTCCTGACTTGAGTTTCGCGGCCTGCGGCCGAGCGTTCCCGAGTTCGACCGGATCAGGCCCTTCGCTACTTGTTACGTGTTTCTGGACGCCGATGTTGCATGTCGCTCGCGGAACGACAGAAAAGTCCCGCAAACACCTCAGTGAGAGATGTTTGCGGGACTTTGTCAGGCAGGCGCCCTTCAGCGCACCTCGGTCGTCGAGCTCAGCTCCTCGACCACGCCCTCGTCCCCGGAGTCGACCCAGTAGTCCGACTCGGATGTCGCGTCGACGCCGTCCGCCACCTTGAGCGCCCTCAGGATCGGGGTCAGGACGACGACCACGATGATGTTCAGCAGGAACGCGGTGAGAGCGATGTAGATCGGCGTCTCCGTGCCCGGGAAGTTGTGCAGCGGGCTACCGAAGTGCTCCTGAACCGGTGAGGAGGTGTTGTAGGCGATGATCGTGCCGTACGCCATCCCGACCGCCCAGCCCGCCAGGACCGCCCACTTGTGGAACCACCGGGTGTAGAGCCCGACGACGATCGCCGGCAGCGTCTGCAGGATCCAGACGCCTCCGAGCAGCTGCAGGTTGATGGCGTACGACTTCGAGAGCGCCAGCACGAAGAGCAGCGCCCCGAACTTCACGACCAGGGACACGATCTTGGCCTGCTTGGCCTCGTCCGCCGGGGTCGCATCGGGCTTCAGGTACGCCTTGTAGATGTTGCGTGTCCACAGGTTCGCCGCCGCGATCGACATGATCGCCGCCGGCACCAGCGCACCGATGACGACGGCAGCGAACGCGACGCCCGCGAACCACGCCGGGAACTGGTCCTCGAAGAGCTGCGGGATCGCGAGCTGCGGGTTCGGCGGGTCGCCGACCATCACCCCCGCGGCCAGGGCCACGAACCCGAGCAGCGCCAGGAGTCCCAGCAGGAAGGAGTACGCCGGCAGCAGCGAGGCATTGCGACGGATCACGTTGCGGCTGCGCGTGGAGAGCACCCCGGTGATCGAGTGCGGATACATGAACAGCGCCAGCGCCGAGCCGAGAGCGAGGGAGGCGTACGCCCACTGGCCCGCCGCCTGCGTCGGGAACATCGCCTTCGGTGCGGCCTCGCCGGCGGCGATCGCGTCGGCATTCTCGGTGTTGTACTGATCGAAGCCGTTCTGCACCGTGTCGAAGATGTTCCCCCAGCCGCCGAGCTGCGTGGGGATGTAGATGATCGCCACGATGATCACGATGTAGATCAGCGAGTCCTTCACGAACGCGATCAGCGCAGGCGCCCGCAGCCCCGAGGAGTAGGTGTAGGCGGCCAGCACCGCGAACGCGATGAAGAGCGGCAGGTCACGGATGAACCAGTTCGAGGAGTCGCTCTGCAGGCCCATCACCTCGAGCACGACCTCCATGCCGACCAGCTGCAGCGCGATGTACGGCATCGTGGCGAGCAGGCCGGTCACCGCGACGGCGAGGCCGAGCGTCTTGGAGCCGTACCGCCCGACGACGAAGTCGGCCGGGGTGACGAACCCATGTTTGTGCGAGACCGACCACAGCTTCGGCATGAACGCGAAGACCAACGGGTAGACGAGGATCGTGTAGGGAACGGCGAAGAAGCCGATGGCCGCGCCGGCGAACAGCGTCGCGGGGACCGCGATGAAGGTGTACGCCGTGTAGAGGTCGCCCCCGATGAGGAACCAGGCCACGAACGTACCGAACCCACGACCGCCCAGGCCCCACTCGTCGAGGTTGTCCATCGACTTCGCGCGACGCCAGCGCGCCGCGGAGAAGCCGAGGATCGTGACCAGCAGGAAGAGGAAGGCGAAGACGGAGACTGCGACGGCGTTCACTGTCCACCCTCCTTCCACGGGCGCCCGCTGACGGCACGGTCACGCCGGAACGCCGCCTTGGCCACGTAGTAGGCGATGGTCGTGAGCAGGACGGAGAGGGGAATGAGTGCGAGCTGGAACCAGAAGTAGAACGGGAATCCAGCGAGCGCGGGAGCCTCCTTCGCGTACAGCGGCACCGCGAGTGACGGTGCTCCGGCCGCGAACAGGAGGACCCCGACAAGGATCCACGAGCCTTTGGACGACGACGGCATGGGTCACCTCCGAGATCGGTAGTAGAAGTGGGGGATGGACGACCTGTGACCTTGGTCACAATAAGCATCCGTGTCCAGTCCAATTCGGCCAACACGACGACGAACGGTCGTTCTGCCGGGACGAACGGTCGCCGGGACTGCGCCGACACCCCGTCGACCCGGCGCAGATGTCCCACGGCGCGGTTCGGACCAACGTCGGAAATCGCCTGCCAGCCGGCGCCGTCAGGGCTAGCCTGCAAGATGATCCTCACCCCACGGCACAGGAGCAGCGATGAGCACTGAAGTTCCCAGGGTCGACAGACGCCGCTTGCTCGGCGCCGCGGCGGTCGGCGCTGCGGCCGCTCCACTTCTCGCCGGCTCAGGAGGAGCGTCCGCCGAGCCGGCGTCGCCGCTCGGCCGTGGGCGGGCGGTGACCCCGGGCGCGGACCGCGCCGCCGCAAGTGGCTGGTCGGCGCTGTCGGGCGAGCGGGTGGGCATCATCACCAACCCCACCGGTGTGCTCCGCAACCTCCGCAACATCGTCGACGAGATGCACGAGTCCGGCGCGGTGCAGATCGCCGGAGTATTCGGCCCGGAGCACGGCTTCCGTGGCACCGCGCAGGCGGGCGGGTCGGAGGGCACCTTCGTCGACGAGCGCACCGGCCTGACCGTCTATGACGCCTATGGCGCCGGCGTCTCGAAGATGACCGAGATGTTCAACACCGCCGACGTGGAGACCGTCGTCTTCGACATCCAGGACGTCGGCTCACGGTTCTACACCTACATCTGGACGATGTGGACCGCGATGCAGGCCGCGGTGGCGACCGAGAAGCGCTTCGTGGTCTTCGATCGCCCCAACCCCGTGGGCGGCACCGCTCGCGGTCCGATGATGACCGCTGCGTACACCTCGGGCGTCGGCGCCCGCGAGATCGTCCAGCAGCACGGGATGTCGGTCGGTGAGCTGGCCCGGTTCTTCGACGGTGAGTTCCTCGAGGAGCACGCCGGCGGGCGGCTGGCCCAGCTCGACATCGTCGAGGTCTCCGGTTGGCGGAGAAAGATGCTGTACGCCGACACCGGGCTCGACTTCGTCATGCCGAGCCCCAACATGCCCACGTCCGACACCGCCTTGGTCTACCCCGGCACCTGCATGTTCGAGGGCACCAACCTCTCCGAGGGCCGCGGCACCACCAAGCCGTTCGAGCTGATCGGCGCCCCGTTCGTCGACCATCGCTGGGCGGCCGCGCTCGAGGACGCCGGCCTTCCAGGCGTGACGTTCCGGGAGGCGTACTTCAACCCTTCGGTCAACAAGCACGCCGGCGAGGTCTGCGGCGGCGTACAGGTCACGATCCAGGACAGCGACAGCTTCGATCCCGTCCGCACCGGCGTCGAGATGCTGGTCACCGCGAAGGCCCTCTTCCCCGAGTTCGCCTGGCGCCAGGACTCCTGGGACACCGCCCGCCCGTTCTGGATCGACAAGCTCACCGGCTCGACGAGGTTGCGCACGCAGATCGACGACGGCGCCACCGGCGACGACGTCGAGGCCGCCTGGCGCGACGAGCTGGCCGCCTTCGACTCCACCCGCCGGAAGTACCTCATCTACCGCTGAGCGCCGACCCGGCGCGTCTGTCCCAGAATCAACGGTCGAGTCGGCGCGTCTGTCCCAGATCAGGGCTCGAGTCGGCGCATCTGTCCCGCCAGATTGCGCCGACTCGACGCCGATTTCTGAGACATTCGCGCCGACTCGACGGGATTTCTTGGGACATTCGCGCCGGGTCGGCGTTATTTGGCGGGGGTGAGGTGGGCGTCGAGGCGATCGGCGGAGAGCAGGTGGTTGATGACTACGGCGGCGCAGCCGACGGCGCCGGTGGAGTCGGCGTGGGTGGAGGGTACGAAGGTGAGGTCGCGGGTGGCCAGGGCGGTCGAGCGGGCGTAGACGGTCTCGCGGACGCCTGCGGTGAAGAGGTCGAAAGCGGCGGCCATGTCGCCGCCGATGACGACCACCTCGGGGTTGAGCAGGTTGATCGCGATCGCGAGCACCTCGCCGAGCTGGCGACCGGCCTCACGCAGCAGACCGCGGGCGATCGCATCGCCGGCCAGCGCGGCGGCGACCAGATCCCTGATGTGACCTGCGGGGACACCAGAGTCGACCAGGCCCTGCGTCAGTGCCCAGCCGGCCGCGACCGTCTCCAGGCAGCCGGTAGCGCCGCACCGGCAAGGACGGTCACCGGCGGCCTCGACGCGGGTGTGCCCGATCTCGCCGACGGCACCGGCATGGCCGCGCAGCACCCGACCATCGGCGATGACCGCCAGGCCGAGTCCGGTCGAGGCCTTCACCACGAGGGCGTCGCGCGGATGCAGTCCGCTGCCGAAGAGCTCGGCCGTGGCCAGGGCGTCGGTGTCGTTGACGAGCACCAGCGGGCCAGCGGTGAGCCGGTCGAAGTAGGGGTCCAGCTCGACCCCGTCCCAGCCGTGCATCACCGGTGAGTCGACAGAGACCAGACGAGCGGGGTCGACGACGCCGGGCAGGCTCATCCCGACACCGAGCACGGGCGGCTCGATCCCTTCCAGGAGCGCCTCGAGCCGGTCGGTCACCTCGGGCATGAGGTCGTCGGCCGCGATGCCGACCTCGTGGTCCCGGGTGTCGCCAGCCAGCTCACGGCCGTCCAGGTCGAAGACGGCGAGCTGGCTGCGTGAGCGCCCGATCGCCACCGCCAGGACGACCCCTGCGTCGGCGTTGAAGGTCAACGAGCCCGGCGGCCGGCCACCGGTGGAGGCGAGCTCCTCCCCCGTGAGGATCAGGCCGGCGTCGACGAGAGCCGAGACCCGAGAGACCACGGCCGTACGCGACAGACCGGTGGTCTTCTGCAGGTCGCTGCGGGTCGAGGCGCGTCCGGAGCGCACCAGAGAGAGGACGTCGGCGACGGTCGTCATGTCGGGCATGGGGTGCAGCGTACGCCTTCTTATGTCTTTGGGGTACCTAAGAATTACTTGTATCGATCCAAAGATCGTGCGATTGTGTGCCAAAGCACACTGCCTTTTGGAGGACCCGCCCGTGACCGTTTCCGCCACCGTTGCCGAAGTCACCGCTCGTCTCGTCGAACGGTCCGCAGCCACCCGGGCCGACTACCTGGACCGCATCGCGGCGGCCCGCGCGACCGGGCCCGCCCGCGGCCGGCTCGCCTGCAGCAACCTGGCGCACGGTTTCGCAGCCTCCTCGGCGCCGGCGAAGGCCGAGCTCAAGATGGTCAGCCGCGCCGCGAAGCCGAACGTCGCGATCGTGACGTCCTACAACGACATGCTCTCCGCGCACGCGCCGTACGAGACCTACCCGCCGCTGCTGAAGGCCGCGGTGATGCGCGCCGGCGGGCTGGCGCAGGTCGCCGGCGGCGTGCCCGCGATGTGCGACGGGATCACCCAGGGCCGCGACGGCATGCAGGTCTCCCTCTTCTCCCGCGACGTGATCGCGATGTCGGCCGGGATCGCCCTCTCCCACGACATGTTCGACGCGGCGCTGATGCTCGGCGTCTGCGACAAGATCGTGCCGGGCCTCCTGATCGGCGCACTCTCCTTCGGCCACCTGCCGACCGTGTTCGTGCCGGCCGGCCCGATGTCCTCCGGCCTCCCCAACAAGGAGAAGGCCCGCGTCCGACAGAGGTACGCAGCAGGCGAAGCAACCCGCGAGGAGCTGCTCGAGGCCGAGGCCGCCAGCTACCACTCCCGCGGCACCTGCACCTTCTACGGCACCGCCAACTCCAACCAGCTGCTGATGGAGGTGCTCGGCCTTCACCTGCCGGGCTCGTCGTTCGCCTCTCCCGACACGCTGCTGCGTGGTGCGCTCACCAAGGCAGCCGCCGCACGTGCGACCGAGCTCGCCCTCGAGGGTGGCCCGGGGGTCGGCGAGATGATCGACGAGAAGTCGATCATCAACGCCTGCGTCGCCCTCCTCGCCTCCGGCGGGAGCACCAACCACACGCTCCATCTGGTCGCCATCGCCCGGGCCGCCGGGATCCAGCTGACCTGGTCCGACATCTCGGACCTCTCGCCGGCCGTGCCGCTGCTCACCCGGATGTATCCCAACGGCTCCGCCGATGTGAACCACTTCCACGCGGCCGGCGGCGTCGGCTTCCTGATCCGCACCCTGCTCGAAGCCGGGCTGCTCCACGAGGACGTGACGACGATCCTGGGACGCGGGCTGTCGGCCTACACCCAGGAGTCGCGCCTCACCCGCGACGGCGAGATCGAGCTGGTCGAGGGCACTCCGACCTCGGGCGACCCCGACGTGCTGCGCTCCGCCGACGACCCGTTCTCCCCCGACGGCGGCCTGCGGGTGCTGCACGGCGAGCTCGGCACGGCTGTCATCAAGACGTCCGCGGTGGCGACCGAGCATCAGGTGGTCGCCGCACCGGCGATGGTCTTCGACGACCAGGCCGAGTTCCTCACCGCCTTCTCCGAGGGCCGGCTCGAGGGGCGAGACTTCGTCGCGGTGCTGCGCTATCAGGGTCCGGCCGCCAACGGGATGCCCGAGCTGCACAAGCTCACCCCGGCGCTCGGGGTGCTGCAGGACCGCGGCCAGCACGTCGCGATCGTCACCGACGGCCGGATGTCCGGTGCCTCGGGGAAGGTGCCGGCCGCCATCCATGTCACCCCCGAGGCCGCACTCGGCGGACCGCTCGCCCGCGTACGAGATGGCGACTTGATCACCGTCGACGCCGTCGCCGGTAGGCTCTCGATCGCGGTTCCTCCGGACGAGTTCGAGCACCGCCCGACCACCGGCCGGGCACCGCTGGACTCCGAATGGATGGGCACCGGTCGCGAGCTCTTCAGCGCCTTCCGCGCCACGGTCGGCGCAGCGGACACCGGCGCATCCGTCTTCACCCTTGCTCCCATTCAGCAGAGTCCGCCAGCCCACGAAATCCCGGTCCAGGAGGCCCCCGTCCATGTCTGACCTCAGCTCCACCGACCTCCTCGACCTCTCCCCGGTGATCCCGGTCGTCGTCGTCGACACGGTCGACCAGGCGGTGCCGGTGGCTCGAGCCCTCGCTGACGGCGGTGTGCCGGTGGTCGAGCTGACGTTGCGTACGCCGGTCGCGCTTGACGCCATCCGGGCCATCGCCACCGAGGTGCCCGAGGTCATGATCGGCGCCGGAACGGTGACCAGTCCCGCGCTGGCCAAGCAGGCCGCCGAGGCCGGCGCCCGGTTCCTGGTCTCCCCGGGCGCCACTCCGACGTTGCTCGCCGCGATGCGCGACACCGGTCTGCCGTTCCTGCCCGGCACCGCGACCGTCTCCGAGGCCATCGCGGTGCTCGAGACCGGCCACACCGCGATGAAGTTCTTCCCGGCCGAGGCCTCCGGCGGTGCCAAGTACCTCGGCTCGCTGACGACCGTCCTCCCCGACGCCCGTTTCTGCCCCACCGGCGGGATCACGCTCGCCGGCGCGCCCGGCTACCTCGGGCTGGCCAACGTCGGCTGCGTCGGTGGCTCCTGGCTCACCCCGGCAGACGCCCTGGCGAGCGGCGACTGGGACCGGGTCACCGCGCTCGCTGCGGCGACGGCGGCTCTTCGCTGATCCCTGATCGAGGCGGTACGGACACGGCTGACGTAGATCTGGTGACGCGGCGCCTCCGGGTCCTATCCTCACCAGGGTGACTGCAACCAGCCGCCTGCGGCAGATGACCGGGCGCGACCCGCGCGAGGAGCACCGGGCCGCGACGCCCCTGGAGCTGCTCTTCGACCTAACCTTCGTCGTCGCCTTCGGGGCGAGCGGCAACGAGCTCGCCCATCAGCTGGCGGCCGGGCACATCGGGGCGGGGATCGTGGCGTTCTGCTTCGCGTCGTTCGCGATCTGCTGGGCGTGGATCAACTACTCGTGGATGGCCTCGGCCTACGACACCGACGACTGGGCGTTCCGGCTGCTCACGATGGTGCAGATGGTCGGCGTGATCATCATGGCCCTCGGCCTCCCGGCGCTTTTCGAGAGCATCCACGAGGGCGACCGGCTCCACAACGAGATCGTGATCGCCGGGTACGTCGTGATGCGGGTCGCGCTCTGCGGCCACTGGTTGCGCGCGTGGCGTCAGGACCCTAGCCGCCGCGGCGCACACCGGGTCTATCTCATCTCGATCCTCAGCGCGCAGGTGCTCTGGTGCGTCATCGCCGTGCTGCCGCTGACCGTGCCGGTCGCGTTCGCGGCCATGATGGTGCCGCTGGTGATCGAGCTGGCCGGGCCCTTCGTCGCCGAGCGTTCCTTCGGAGGTACGCCGTGGCACGCTCATCACATCGCCGAGCGCTATGGGCTGCTGACGATCATCACGCTCGGTGAAGGTGTGATCGGCGCGGTCGCGGTGACGTCGGCGATCGTCCAGAAGCCCGAGCTCGGGTGGAGCCTCGAGGCGGTCCTCCTGCTCGCGGCCGGGATCGGCCTGACCTTCGGGCAGTGGTGGACCTATTTCACGATCCCATGGGCCGAGATCCTCGACCGACGCCGCGACCGCTCGTTCCTGTGGGGCTATGGGCACATGCTGCTCTTCGCCGCGATCGCGGCCACCGGCGCCGGCCTGCACGTCGCCGCCTACCTGCTCGACCACCACTCCGAGCTCGGCGAGGTCGGGGTGGTCGTCTCCGTCGCCGTCCCCGTCGGGGCGTACGCCTTGGTTCTGTACCTCCTCTACAACTCGTTCGTGCACGTCGTCGACCCGTTCCACGTGCTTCTGGTCTGCCTGACCGCGGGAGTTCTCGTGGCGAGCGTCGTCCTGGCCGCGGTAGGCGTACCGATGGCCTGGTGCCTCGTCGTCGTCGCCCTCGCGCCGGTGGTCACCATCGTGGGCTACGAGGCCGTCGGCCACCGGCACCTGATCAACCACCTCGACGCCCTCTGAACGAGCCGGTCAGGACCCGGCCGTGAACTCCGCCTCGACCTCGGCGTAGATCGTGATGTCGTCGGGGTCGAAGGCCAGCTCAGGCGCCGAGTAGGCCATGTCAGCCACCGGCGCACTCGCCTGCATCGCGAGCGGGCGCTCCCTGCTGACACCGACATCGTTGATGCTTCGCACGGAGACCGGGCCGAGATCGAGCGCGTCGGCGTAGTCCTGGGCGCGCACCTTGGCTTGGCGGACCGCCTCCTGCCGCACCTCACGCTCGGCCTTCAGGCGGCTCTCCTTGGTCAGCTGCCAGGAGACGCCACTCACGGTGAGCCCCTCGCCCGCGGCGCTCCGACCGATCCACACAGCCAGCTCGTCGAAGTCGGTGAACTCCACCCACAGTCCGACCGCCCCGCGGTGCACCAGCGGCAACTGCTTGCCGTCCTTGTGCCAGGGCCGTTCAGCAGAGGTACGCGCCCGCTGGACGACGAACCTGTCGACGGCACCCTCATGGTCCAGGCGCGCCAGCTCGTCTCGCACCTGCTGAACCCCGTGTCGCAGCAGCTCCATCACCGGTTCCGGCGCGGGCCCGTCGAAGGTCACCTCCGCGTGCACCACCCCACGCTCCGGCGGCACCTCGACGCTGTGCGACCCACGCACCTTGATCAGGATCTCGCTCACGCCAGTCACCGTACGCTCCGCGCCCGCCGCCGGTGGCCCGCTTCGCGAAGCTCCCCACCCCTCCGCACATTCCCCCACCCCTGTGGAGCTTCCCCACGCTCCGGAGGGTGGGGAACGTCCGCACGAATGGGGAGTTCTTCGCAGGAGTGGGGCATCAACTCGCCGCGCGGGACATCGCGCGGATGCGGGCGACGATGGCCGCGGGGTTGGCCAGGTCCGCCCAGGTCAGGCGGAGAATGCGATAGCCGGTGAGCTCACGGATCTCGTCCTCACGCTTCTTCTCGGCGAAGAGCGCCTCGGTGCCGGTCTGACCGAACTTGCCGGAGTATTTGACCTTGCCATCGAACTCCACGATCAGTCGCCACTCGTGCCAGACCCAGTCGACCACGCCCACGAGGCTGCCGTCCGCGCGCAGCACTTCCCACTGTTGCTCCGGCCGGGGCAACCCGGCCTGGTCGAAAATCCACGATCCACGGGACTCGGCGACCGACCCAGACTGCGAACCAGCCTTCGCGACCAGGGGTTGCAGCCGGCCCATCCGATGCCGGGCATGCAGCGCGGTGTACGTCGTCTCCAGGTCGGCGCGGCCGAACTGCTTCGAACGCAGCCCGGACTCCAAGAGACAGAAGGCTGCCTCCGGGTCGAGGTGAACGGCTGCCTCGAGCACGCACCGCTGCGGATCGAGCACCCGGACTCCGGCGACGTTGCGGAGCTCGACGTCGCCCTTGCCCCGCTCGTGCTGCACCACGTCGCCGATGATCCGCCCCGACCGCCCATCGAGCCGAGTCACGTGGATCCGCGTCAGGTCCAGCTGCCAGTCGTCGATGGAGTGCGCGATCACCCCACTCGCATGGCTGACGGCAACGTTGTCGCCGAGCGTCCGAACCGCCGCCCGCGTACGGAGCCAATGGCGGGTGGCGCCCTCGAGCGGCGCCCACTCGTCGCCGAAGACATACGCGCCCTTGCGCAAGCGGTGCCATTCACCGAGTCGCACCGCCGTGCGGATGTCGTTGATGGTGCAGCCGGCGGCAAGAGCTTCGGTGCGCGTGAAGAACCCGGCCGTCTTGGTGATCTGGCGCAGTGACCTCATGGCACCAGCATCAGCGTGCGGGCAGCTCCGACAGAAGCACGAATCGGAGACCTGTGGATAACCCGACCCCGAGCACAGGGTGTGGATGGCAACTGGCCCGCCGTCTCTCCCCACGAACGAGGACGGTCCCCCACATATGAGCAGGTTCCCCACGCTCCGGAGCGTGGGGAACCTACTTTGGCGTGGGGAAGTGCCGTGCGCGGGTCAGGGCTTCGGGTCGGAGCCCGGGTCGTTGTCCTCGTGCTCCTCGACCTCGTCGATCTGCTCGGCGGTGACTGCCCCGTCACCAGGAATGGTCTCGTCGTCGCCGGCGGCGAGGAGGCCGTAGAGCTTGCGGCGGGTGTCGGCGAGGATGTCGGCGGCGGCCTGGCGCTGGGCGTCGGTACCGGAGGTGGCCAGCTGCCACACGGCCGGGAGGACCTGGGCGAGCTCGCCGCCGAGGATCCCGAAGCCGGCGAGGTCGCCGACTCCCTGGCCGCGGCCGCCGCGGCCCTGGGCACGGGCGTTGTCGGCAGCCTTGTCGAACGGCATCCAGACGGCCGCGAGCTCGTCACCGTGCTCGGCGGCGTAGGTCTTGCCCGCCTCGCTCAGCCGGATCGCCCGGCGACCGTGCTCGTCGTCGGACTCGACGAGCCCTTCGTCCTCGAGCTGCTGGATGGTCGGGTAGACCGAGCCGGGGCTCGGGCGCCACTCACCCGAGCTGCGCTCGGAGATCTGCTGGATGACCTGGTAGCCATTGATCACTTGGGCCTGCTCGGCCGCTTCGGCGAGCACGTAGATGATCGCGGAGCGTACGTCCCCACGACGGACCCGGGGACCGGGTCGCTGCGGGGGCTGGTTCTCGAAGCCGAGCAGCGCCGAGATCCACGGCGGCGGACCGGCCGGTCCACGACCGCGACCGTGGCCGCCCTGCCAACCGGGGCCGCCAGGGCCACCCCAGCCAGGTCCGCCCCAACCGGGACCACCCTGCCAGCCATGGGAGCGGCGCGGGCCGCCCTTGCCGAACTCTCGACTCATCTGGTCGATCCACTCACCCCAAGGGTTGCTGTTGTTGTACGTCATCGGGTTTCTCACTTTCAGAAGACTCAGGTCTGAAGACTAGTATCGCGTTCCTTCGCGATATATCGTGATCTTACGCCGAAACCAGAGGCCGTTCAAGCCAGATAGAAGGAAACCCCCGGTTGCACCGAAATGCGACCGGGGGTTCCCTGATTCAGACCCTGAGGGCCGTGGCTGCGATCAGACGCCAGGCGCCCGGGGCGGCGGGTTCTGACCGGTCGGCGGGTTCTGACCCGCCGGCGGTGCGGCCGGGGCAGCCGGAGCGGCCGGCGCAGTCGCCGAACGCGCACCCCCACCCTCAGCCTGGATCTTCTCCAGCTGCTTCGCGGCAGCGTCACGACCGCCCAGACCGAAGGCGAGCGCCGCGGCAGCGGCTCCACCGACGACCACGGCGCCGAAGCCGAGGTTGATGATCGAGTCGGCCAGACCCATGAACTTCAGCCCGATCGCGACGAACAGCACGATCGTGGCGTACTTCAGGATCTGCGAGGCGGATCCGGGCACGATCTTCGCGAGCACCGAGGCGATCACGACACCGGCGGCGATGATCGCGCCACCGAAGACGACCTTGCCACCGAGCTCGAGCACCTCGGCGATGAACGCGGTGATCTGCGGGAACTCCAGCATCTGCGCCGCCATCACGGCGAAGAAGAGGACGATGCCGATCTGGACCACCTTGGTGACGATCGGGGTCGCGCTCTGCCCCTGCGGCAGCACGTCCATCGAGTGGAGCGCGTTGTCGAAGCCGAGCCCGTCGACGAGCTGACCCAGGATGTCGGCGGCGAACTTGGCGATGACCACGCCGATGCCGAGCAGGATCGCGGCGGCGATGAGCTTCGGGATCGCTGCCAGGATCATGTTGAGCATGCCCTCGGCAGGCTCGGAGATCGAGCTGATCCCGAGGATCTGCAGAGCGGCGATCGCCACCACGATCATGATCATCGCGTAGAGCACCAGGCCGATGACCTTGACGATCTGCGCGGCCGTGCCCGAGGACGGAGCCGGGGCGTCGTACGGCTCACCCGCGGCGTCCACGCCGACCGACTTGTCAACCTGGCCGGAGAGCTTGCTCCCGCTGCCGATCCACTTGTCGAACGGCACCGCGCCGAGAGCGGTCTCGACGAGCTGGCGGACGACCTTGGCGACGAGCGCTCCGACGATGAAGACGAAGACCGCGCCGATGAGGTTGGGCAGGAAGCCCAGCACGCCATCGAGCAGGCCCTGGATCGGCGACAGCACCGCGGTCAGGTTGAACAGCTGCAACAGCGCGATCAGACCGAAGAGCCACACCAGCAGACCAGCCACGGAACCGAGGCTCTTGCCGATGGTGTCCCCATCATTTCCGGCCTTCTGGAGCACCGAGATCTTCGAGGTCAGCTTGGCGAAAGCCCAGGCGACGATCTTGGCGATGATCCAGGTGACCAGGAGGATGACGATCGCGGCGGCCACTTTGCCACCGAGACCCACCCAGTCGATGTCCTTTATGGCATCCATTGTCTCTCCCCTCAATAGGGTTCAGTTGACAAGGTGCCTGGGATCGACGAGCAGTCCGAGTGATGCGCGCAACAGGCACCTCTGCTTCCAGAGACGTTCGTCCAGATGGAGGCAGAGCGCAAGTTTGGCGCTCCAACAGACGCAAATAATTCGATCATTTACAATCCAACGACTTCCGCTGCGAACGCGGCGAAACGCTGTCTAACTAGGTCGCCAACCAGGCCGCGTACGCATCGAAGGAGTAGGGCCGGCCGAGGAAGTCGGCGACCAGGTCGGCGGCGTCCTTCTCTCCGCCGCGGGCGAGCACGAGATCGCGGTAGCGGCCGGCCACCTCGGGGTCGAACAGGTCGTCACGGTCGAAGGCGCTGAACAGGTCCTTCGCGATGACCAGCGACCACATGTAGGTGTAGTAGCCCGAGGAGTAGCCGCCGAGGTGGCCGAAGTTGGCGAAGAAGTGGGTGCCGTCGAGGTAGGGATAGGGCGAGTACGCCGCCTGCAGCTCCTCCAACCGCTTGGTCAGATCCTCGGGCCGCTCCCGGTGGAACCAGTAGGAGATCGCCGCGTAGAACATCTGCTGCCGCGCCTGGTAGCCCTTGCCGAAATCGTCGGCGGCCCGCATCCTCGCGACCAGGTCGGCCGGGATCGGCTCGCCGGCCGCGTTGGTGGCGAAGGTCCGCAGCACGTCGGCGTCCCAGGCCCACTCCTCGAGCATCTGGCTGGGCGCCTCGACGAAGTCCCACTCCGTCGCGACCCCGGAGAACCGCGCCCACTCGCCCTGCCCACCGAGCACGTGGTGGATCAGGTGGCCGAACTCGTGGAACAGGGTCACCACGTGGTGGTGCTCCATCAGGCCGCGGGAGAAGTTGCAGGCCAGCACGCCCTCCGGCAGCTGGCGCCCCCTCACGCCGGTGGCGAGGTCGAACTGTGCGGCGTGCTTGTACTTCCCCTCACGGGGGTGAAGATCGAGATAGATGCGACCAAGATGCTCGTCGCCGTCCTGCGGGTAGACGTCGAAGACGCTCACGTCCTCGTGCCAGGTGACCACATCGGCGACCGGCTCGTAGCGCAGCCCGAAGAGCCGTCCGGTCAAGTCCAGGAGCCCCTGGTGCACCTTGGCGAAGTCGAAGAACGTACGCACCACCTGGCTGTCGACGTCATACTTCTCCTGCCGCACCAGCTCCTCGTAGTAGAGCACGTCGGCCGACGAGACCGCGCTGGCCCCCGGGACATCCCGGGCGTAGCGGTCGAGCAGCACCTCGAGGTCGCGCTTCATCCGTCCTTCGGCGGCGCCGGTGATCTTGTCGATGAACTCCGGGATCGCCGGTCCGTCGCCGATCATCTTCACCGCGGCGTCGAAGGCGGGCCAGTCGTCGTAGCCGACCAGGTTGGCCAGCTCGTGACGCAGCGCGAACATCTCCTTCAGGACCTCGTCATTGTGCGGCCAGCCGCGCTCCAGCCCGGCCACCGTGACGGCGCGACGGACCGCGGGGTCCTTGGCGAACATCCGCGCGGGAAGCGCGTCGGGGTAGTCGGTGGTGATCTCCACGAGCCCCTTCTCGTTGACCGGGTGCTCCTCCAGCCAGTCGGGCGGCAGCCCGTCCAGCTGATCGGGAGTGGCCGTGGTGATGCGTACGTCGTCCCTGGCCACCCGGGAGAACTCCAGGTTGAGCGCGGTGAGCCGCTCGTTGATCTCGGTCAGCCGAGCACGGGTGGCATCGTCACGGTCTACGCCGGCACGGGTGAAGTCCTGCAGTGTCTTCTCCAGGAGCCGCTCGGCGAGCGGGTCGAGGGCGCCGGTCTGCTGGGCAGGCAGCTGGTCGAAGACGTCGTAGAGCGCCTTGTCCTGGGTGAGCTCGGTGCGCAGCCGGTCGACCTCCACCTCGGTGTCCTCGCACGCCGTGCGCACCGCCTCGACCGGGTGCACGTTGGAGAGCAGCCCGGCCAGCCCACCGAGCGAGCCGAGCTCGAGCGAGAGCTCGTCCCAGGCCCTCAGCACGTCGAGCGCCTGGCTCGGCGGCGCCGTCCTGAACTGCTCGGCCAGCTCCCGCACGCGGGTCAGCGTCGCGGACGTACGCTCCTTGACCCAGCCCTCCGCGGCTTCGGTCTCGGGCAGGGCCAGTGGTTCGGGCGCAGACGGCTCGGGCGCAGAAGGCGGAGGCGTACTCATGCGAGCAAGCGTGCCACGAGAAGTCCCGTCCCAGGCGAACGAATTTTCGTTCGCGGACACGACCTAACGGCCGCCGAGTGTTCCGCGGGTGAGGTCAGCCGCACGGTCTACCAGCTTTCGCGCGGCCCGAAGCGCTCGGGAGACGTCCTCGTTCGAGATGAAGGTCGACCCGTAATGGGCACCGGGCTTGAGACGGACCAACTTGCTCAGCTCGCCACCCATGCCAGGGTCGGCGCGGGCAAGCACACGGGCCGCAAGTGTGGCAGGAACTCACACCATTTGGAAACAAACCTGCCATATGGCGTGTTTGCTTGCCACAGTCGCATGGGCCGCGGGTGACCGCGCTGCCCGCTCGCACCCAACAGATCACCCCACGGCGTGCCTTCGCCGCCGAGATCCGGCGAAGCGTCGGGTCTCACTCCTCGAAGCGACTCGGGTCCGGGAACCGGTGGACCTCCTGCGGCCA
>NZ_JBOHDN010000237.1:0-4905 GCF_050699375.1 Nocardioides sp.
TCGCCCAGCAGGGGCTCACCCCGGTGCTGTGCACGCAGACCGCCGGCGGCGTGACCGAGTCGGAGTACGTCGACCTGCTCCTGGAGCAGCAGGTGGCCGGCGTGGTCTTCGCCGGCGGTGCGTACGCACAGCGCGACGCCGACCACGGCCACTACGACCGCCTGGCGGCGCGCGACCTTCCTGTCGTGCTCATCAACGCGGCCATCGATGATCTGCCTTTCCCGCGGGTGGTCTGCGACGACGCCGACGCGATGGAGCAGGCCGCCGAGCACCTGCTGGCGCTCGGGCACGAGCGGATCGGGCTGGTGCTGGGGCCGCGCGACCACGTGCCCTCCGAGCGAAAGCTGGCCGCCTTCCGTGCCGTCTGCGAGCGGGCCGGTGTGCCGTTCGACGACGACCTGGTCGTACGCAGCCTCTACTCCCTCCAGAGCGGCCAGGCCTCCGCGGCTCGCCTGATCGAGCAGGGAGCCACCGGGATCCTCTGCGCCAGCGACCCGCTCGCGCTGGGGGCGGTCCGTGCGGTTCGCCGGGCCCGGCTCTCGACGCCCGGCGACGTGTCGGTGATCGGCTACGACGACTCCGCCTTCATGGCTTCTGCCGACCCGCCGCTCACCACGATCCGCCAGCCGATCGAGGCGATGGGTCGCGCGGCCGTCGACTTCCTGGTGAGCCAGATCGACGGCACCCTTGGGCCGGTAGACGAGCTGCTCTTCGAGCCCGAGCTGGTGGTCCGGCGATCGACCGGAGCCGCAAGACAGCGCGCAAAGTCCTGAAATTAATTACGTACTGTCAAGTTCTTGCGCACCTTCTGCTGGCGGCTCTAACGTCGCAGCACGCCGTCATGGTGATGGCCATCACACCCGTGTGAGCAGCTGAGAACGGAGCGCCCGTGACCGCCACGGAACCTCGACAGAGCGAGCCGGCACCAGCAGTGCTCACGGCTTTCACCGAGCGCCCGGCCGACTGGTGGCGCTGCGCGGCGATCTACCAGATCTATCCCCGCAGCTTCGCCGACGCCAACGGCGACGGCACCGGCGACCTGGCCGGCGTGCGAACGCGTCTGACCTACCTGCGAGACCTCGGGGTGGACGCCATCTGGTTCACGCCGTGGTATCCGTCGCCGATGGCCGACGGCGGCTACGACGTCGCCGACTACCGCGCGATCGACCCGGTCTTCGGCGACCTCGCGGAGGCCGAGGCGCTGATCGAGGACGCGCTCGAGCTGGGCATCCGCACGATCATCGACGTCGTCCCCAACCATGTTTCCGACCAGCACCGCTGGTTCAAGGCCGCGGTCGCAGCCGGTCCCGGCTCACCCGAGAGGGAGCGGTTCTGGTTCCGCGAGGGCCGCGGCGCCGACGGCGAGCTGGCGCCCAACGACTGGGTCTCGGAGTTCGGCGGAACGGCCTGGACCCGGCTGACGACCCCCGACGGCGTCCCCGAGCAGTGGTATCTCCACCTCTTCTCCGCCGCACAGCCCGACCTCAACTGGCAGCACGAGGACGTACGCCGCGAGCACGAGGACATTCTCCGGTTCTGGTTCGACCGCGACGTCGCCGGGATCCGGATCGACTCGGCCGCCCTGCTCGCCAAGGACCCCTCGCTTCCCGACGTCCCCGTCGACCCACGACCCGGCGAGCACCCCTACATCGACCGCGAGGAGCTCCAGGAGATCTATCGCGGCTGGCGCCGGATAGCCCAGGACTACGGAGCCGACCGCGCCCTGATCGGCGAGGTCTGGCTCCCCGACACGGCCAGGTTCATCCGCTACCTCCAGCCCGATGCCCTGCACGCGGCCTTCAACTTCGACTTCATGACCGCGCCGTGGGACGCCGAGGCGCTGCGTACGTCCATCGAGACGACCCTGCGGGTGCACGGTGAGGCCGGCGCACCGGCGACCTGGGTGCTCTCCAACCACGACGTCACCCGGCTGGTGACCCGCTACGGCCGCGAAGAGACCGCGTTCGCGTTCGACACCAAGCGCTTCGGCACCCCGACCGACCGGGCGCTCGGCGAGCGCCGGGCGCGGGCGGCGGCGATGCTCGCGATGGGCCTTCCCGGGGCCTACTACCTCTATCAGGGCGAGGAGCTGGGCCTGGACGAGGCCGACATCTCGCCGGACCTGGTCCAGGACCCGATGCACCTACGCAGCGGCGGCATCGACCCCGGCCGGGACGGCTGCCGGGTGCCGCTGCCCTGGAGCGGGGACCGGGTGCCGTACGGCTTCAGCACGCCGGGTACGGCCACCTGGCTCCCGCAGCCCGAGGGCTGGGCAGCACTGACCGCGCAGGCGCAGTCGGCCGACCCGTGCTCGATGCTGTCGCTGCACCGGATGGCGCTGCTGATCAGGCGTACGCACCCCGATCTCGCCACCGGCGACCTCAGCTGGATCGAGACCGATCCCGGGATCATCGCCTTCCGACGCGGCGCGCACTTCGCGTGCGTCGTGAACCTGACCGACACGCCTGTGGAGCTGCCGCGCAGCGACCACGTCTGGCTCGCCAGCTCGCCCCTCGAGGCGGGCCGGCTCGCCCCCGATGCCGCGGTCTGGCTGCGGCCCACCACCTGAACCCCACCACAACATCGGAGGAGACAGACCCATGAGAACCACTCGATTGCGCAGCGTCGCGCTCGGCGTCGTCGCGGCCGTCGCGTTCGGCTCGCTCGCCGCATGCGGCGGGTCGTCGGACGACAGCGACGGCGTCACCATCACCGTCGAGGGCTGGCGCCCGGGCGACAAGAAGGCCACGATCGACGCCGTCAAGGCGCAGGCAACGGCCTTCAACAAGGAGAATCCCGGCATCACCGTGAAGCCGGTCGAGTGGCAGTGGAACGCGCAGACCTTCCCTGCGCAGCTCGCCGGTGGCACCCTGCCGATCTCCTTCCGGGTGCCCTTCACCGACACCAAGGGTCTGGTCGAGCGCAACCAGGTCGCCGACGTGGACGCCGAGATCCGGAAGCTGTCCTACTTCGACAAGCTCAACCCCACCGTGCTGACCGCGGCGCAGGGCACCGACGGCAAGGTCTACGGGTTGCCGTCCGACGTCTACGCCAACGCGCTCCACTACAACCGCGACCTGTTCACCAAGGCTGGCCTCGACCCCGACAAGCCGCCGACCACGTGGGAGGAGCTGCGCGCCGCGGCCAAGCAGATCCACGACCGCACCGGCGCCACCGGCTACGCCGAGATGACCGCCTCCAACACCGGTGGCTGGATCCTGACGACCCTGACCTACGCCCTCGGCGGCCGGATGCAGACGCAGGACGGCGACAAGTTCACCGCCACGGTCGACAACCCGCAGACCGAGGAGGCGCTGCAGATGCTGCAGGACATGCGCTGGAGCGAGAAGTCGTTCTCCGGCAACACCTCCTATGACTGGAACAGCATCAACCAGGCGTTCGCGGCGGGGAAGGTCGCGATGTACATCAGCGGCTCCGACGTCTACAACGGCCTGGTCACCACCTCGGCGATCGACCCGAAGACGTACGGTCTCACCGCCGTCCCGCTCGGGGACTCGCCGGACGCCGGGGCGCTCGGTGGTGGCTCGGTGAACGTCGTCAGCGCCAAGGCGACCAAGGCCGAGGCCAAGGCGGCCGTGGCCTGGGCGGACTACTTCCGGATCCGGAAGTACACAGACGAGAGCGCGGCCGTCGCCGACGCCAAGACCCAGACCGCGGCCGAGCAGCCCGTGGGCACACCGACGTTCCCGATCTTCGACGAGGCGTCCTACACCACATACCAGGGGTGGGTGAAGGACTACGTCAACGTGCCGCTCGAGCAGATGACCGGGTACACCTCGAGGATGTTCGACCTGTCGCTGGTCCCCGAGCCGCCCTCGCAGACGCAGGCTGTGTACGGCGCGCTCGACCCGGTCGTGCAGAAGGTGCTCAGTGACGAGGACGCCGACGTCGGCGCGCTGCTGAAGGACGCCGACGCCTCGGTCCAGCAGATCCTGGACAAGGGCTGAGCGTGGTCGCTGACCTGTCCCGGGTGGGGGAGCCGGCTCTCGTGAGAGGGCCGGCTCGCCGACGTACGCCGCTCGTCGCCGTCCTCGGCCGGTGGTGGCGCGGGAGCGCGGCGACCCTGGTCTTCCTGGTGCCGATGCTTCTCGTCTTCGGGCTGTTCTCGTGGTGGCCGATCGCGCGGACCGTGGTGATGAGCGTGCAGGAGACCAACCTCGTGGGGCCCGCGGAATGGGTCGGGCTGGACAACTTCCGTACCGTGCTCGCCGACCCGCTGCTTCCGGTGGCCCTGCGCAACACGGCCGTCTTCGCGGCGATCGCGTTCGTCTTCGGCTATCCGATCCCGCTGGTCATGGCGGTGGTCTTCAGCTCGCTGCGCAGGCTGCGCGGGCTCTATGCCGGGCTGGCCTACCTGCCCGTCGTGGTGCCGCCCGCGGTGGCGGTGCTGCTGTGGAAGACGTTTTACGACGCCGGGTCCGGGGGAGTCTTCAACACCATCCTCGGGTGGGTCGGCCTCGGGCCGGTGCCGTGGCTGGAGTCGGCCGACTGGGTGCTGCCGGCGCTGGTGATGGAGGCGACCTGGGCCGCGGCCGGCGGCACCGTGATCATCTATCTCGCGGCGCTGACCTCGGTGCCGCAAGAGCTCTATGACGCTGCCTCCGCCGACGGCGCCGGGGTGCTCGGCAAGGTCTGGCACGTCACCCTGCCGCACCTGCGTCCGGTGCTGCTGATCACCTTGATCCTGCAGATCATCGGCACCGCGCAGGTCTTCCTGGAGCCCTACCTGTTCACCGGCGGCGGGCCCTCGCACGCCTCGCTGACGGTGCTGCTCCTGATCTATGAGTACGCCTTCGGCAGCACCACCGGGGGCGGCGACTACGGCCCGGCGACCGCGCTGAGCCTGATGATGGCGCTCGGACTGGCGCTGCTGTCGTGGATCTA
>NZ_JBOHDN010000238.1:0-43268 GCF_050699375.1 Nocardioides sp.
CTGCGGGCCGAGGCGTCACCTCTGCGGGCCGAGGCGTCACCTCTGCGGGCCGAGGCGTCACCTCTGCGGGCCGAGGCGTCACCTCTGCGGGCCGAGGCGTCACCTCTGCAGGTCGAGAGGTCACTTCTGCAGGTCGACCTGCACAGCTGACTTCTCGGCCGGCAGAGCTGACTTCTCGGCCTGTACAGCTGACTTCTCGGCCTGCAGGGGTGACGTCTCGGCGTGCGAGTTGTCCCGGCGTACGGCCTGTTCTCTCGCCATGGGTTCGACAGAGTCACTATCGTTGACCCTGTGAACCTCTTCGGTGTCGACATCTCCAAGCACCTTCTGCGAGACGAAGGTGAGGTCGTCGTGGACGAGGTCACCCATCACTGGGTCTCCTACATCAGGCCCGTGGCCGAGGCGATCCTCGGTCTGGCGCTGATGATCGTGGCGGCGACGATCAACATGAACGTCGCCTGGATCCTCGTGCTGGTCGCGTTCGCGCTGGTCGGGCATGCGTTCTGGCGGGCGCTGGTGGTCAGCAGGGACCGGTTCGTGGTCACCAACATGCGCATCTTCCGCGTCCACGGCGTGCTCTCGAGCGAGCTGGCGACCATGCCGCTGGCGCGAGTGCTCGACATCACCGTCAAACAGTCGTTCACGGGTCAGATCCTCAACTACGGCCACTTCGTCTTCGAGTCGGCCGCCCAGGAGCAGGGGCTCAACAACATCTACTTCGTCGGACGACCGACCGAGCGGGACCTGACCATCCAGCGCGTCGTCCAGCGGGCGGGTCTGCGCGGCAGTGTCGGTTAAACCAGTCGGCTAAACCAACGTCGGTTGGTCGACGGGCTGGTGTCTGCTCATAGGATTGTCCCTATGACGCAGCAGCCGTTCTCCCGTCCCGGAGCCGTCGACCTCTCCGGGCTCACCAGCACCAGCCCCGCCCAGGACTCGCCCTTCGGGGCTCCGGCCGACGCGGCTCCCGCCCAGGGGCGGACCGCCGGCTCCTACACCGTCGAGATCGACGAGCAGATCTTCCAGTCCGTCCTCGAGGCGTCGATGACCGCGCCGGTCGTGCTTGTCTTCTACTCGGCCTCGCGTGCCCCCGAGAGCGTCGCCTACGCCGCCGACGTCTCGGCGGTCGTGGAGGAGTATGACGGCCGGTTCCTGGCCGGCCTGGTCGACATCGACAAGAACCAGCAGATCGCGCAGGCGCTGCAGGTGCCCCAGGTTCCGCTCCTCTACATCCTGATCGACGGCCGGCCGGCGACCCAGCCGATCCCGGGCGCGCTCAACGCCGAGGAGCTGCGTACGGTCTTCCAGCAGCTCGGCCAGCAGCTCACCGCGCAGGGGATCGGTGGGCGGCACAAGCCCAACGCCCTCGGCGGCCCCGTGGCGACCGAGGAGGACGGCGAGCCGGCGCTCGACCCGCGCTACGCCCCGGCCCAGGACGCGCTGGAGCGCGGCGACATCGACGCGGCCGTGGCCGAGTACGAGAAGCTCATCGCCTCCAACCCAGCCGACTCCGAGGCCGCGGCCGGCCTGGCGATGGCCAAGGTCCTGCAGCGTACGCAGGGGGTCGACCTCAACACGGCCCGTGAGGCCGCCGCGGCGGCGCCCGACGACATCGACGCGCAGACCCTCGTCGCCGACCTGGACCTGCTCGGGGGCCACGTGGAGGACTCCTTCCTCCGGCTGATCGAGCTGGTGCGGCGTACCTCGGGGGACGAGCGCAACAAGGCGCGCACGCACCTGCTGGGCCTCTTCGCCGCGGTCGGCAACGACGACGAGCGAGTGCTCAAGGGTCGTCAGTCGCTGGCTTCTGCGCTGTTCTGACCCGAGCTGTTCTGACCCGAGCTCTCGCCCGATTTCTGGCCCGATTGCTGGCCCGAGTTCTGGCCGGCGAGCGCGGCCAGCACGGCGGCGACCGCCGGCGAAGCGGCCATCGTGCGCCGGTGCAGCCCCAGGATCTCGCGGGTCGGGACCGGGTCGACGACGCGTACGTCGACCAGCTCCTCACCGAGATCCGCTCGCCCCATCCGAGGAACGAGCGCGATCCCGAGGCCTGCCCTGACCAGGGCGAGGTGGCTGTCGAACTCCATCGAGACGTGGGCGATCCGGGGGAGATGGCCGGTGCCGGCGTACATCCGGTTCAGCCACTGCCGACAGATCGTGCCCTCAGGGGTGGCGATCCAGTCCTCGGCGACGAGGTCGTGCGGTGTCACCTTGGCGAGCTGGGCCAGCGGGTGGTCGCGGTGGACGATCACGTCGGCGACGTCACGGTGGAGCTCGGTGGTGACGAGGTGGTCGGGGATCGAGAGGGGTACGTCGCCCCAGGAGTGCACGACGCCGATCTCGCTGTGGCCGGTGGCGACCAGGTCGATGGTGTCCCAGGGCTCTCGCTCGGAGAGGGTGAGGGCGAGCTCGGGGTGCGCGGCGAGCAGCTCGCGCGCGACCGGAGCGACCAGGCCGCGCATCGCGGTGGAGAAGGCGGTCAACCGTAGCCTTCCGGCGACGGTGGTGGTCTGCTCGTGCAGCCCGGACTCCAGCGACTCCATGTCGGCGAGCAGCCGCGAACCCTCGTCGACCAGGTGTCTGCCCGCGTGGGTGAGCATCACGCCCCGGCCGATCCGCTCCAGAAGGGGTACGCCGACCTGCCGCTCGAGCCGCTTGACCTGCTGCGAGACGGCGCTCGGCGTGAAACCCAGGGCGTCGGCGGCCGCCACGACGGAGCCGTGGGTGTCGACGGCGCGGAGGGCAACCATGGAGGCGAGATCGATCATGAAGCAATGCTACGTCTTCGGGTGAAGAATCATTCGCTGGTGCTTCATGATCATTGCCGTCATCGTTGACGGTGTGAACCGCCGTGACTCATCGCTCGCCGTCCTCGTCGCTGTCCTGTGGGGCTTCAACTTCGTCGTCATCGACTGGGGTCTCGCCCCGCGCGAGGGGCACTCCGTGCCTCCGTTGCTCCTGGTCGCCGTGCGGTTCTTCCTGGTCGCCTTCCCCGCGGTGTTCCTGCTGCCACGCCCCAAGGCGCCGTGGCGGGTGATCGCGGCGGTCGGGGTGTTCATGAGCCTGGGCCAGTTCGGGCTGCTCTACACCAGCATGTCCGCGGGGATGCCGCCAGGGCTGGCCGGTCTCGTGCTCCAGGCGCAGGTCGTGCTCACCATCGTCATCGCGGCCGGTGTGCTGCGCGAGCGGCCGACCCTCATGCAGGTGGTCGGGGTCCTCGCCGGCGCGATCGGGCTGGTCGTCGTGGCCTTCGGCCGGGGTGGCCACGTTCCGGCCGTGGCGCTCCTGCTCTGCCTGCTCGCGGCGCTGTCGTGGGCAGTGGGCAACGTGATCTCCCGGGCGGCCAAGGTGCCCGGCGGGCTCTCGCTCACGGTCTGGTCCGCGCTGGTCGTGCCGCTCCCGCTGCTGGCGCTCTCGCTGGTGATCGACGGGCCGCAGGGCGTACGCGACGGGGTGGCCGCCTTCGGCTGGGAGGCGCTGGCCTCGACGGCCTACACGGTTGTGCTGGCCTCGTTCGTCGGCTACGGGATCTTCAACTCGCTGCTCGCCCGGCACCCCGCGTCGTCGGTGGTGCCGTGGATCCTGCTGGTGCCGCCGGTCGCGATCGGCTCGGCGTGGGTGCTGCTCGGGGAGGTGCCGAGCGTCGGCGAGCTCGCCGGCGGCGCCCTCCTCGTGCTCGGGGCGCTGGTTGCTCAGGGAGTGCTACGTACGCCCCGACTCGGTGTAGCCGGGGCCGCCGCCCAGCGCGGCGAGGGCGGCCTCGACCCGGCGCGCGGTGAAGTCGGCGGCGCGCTCCCTGACCTCGTCGAGGGTGCAGAACGCCACTGAGCGGATCTCGCGCGGCTGGAGGGTGGTGCGTGCCAGGAGGGAGGGATCGTGGACGCCGCCGTCGAAGACCAGGCAGACGGCGTCGTCCCAGCCGCCCCACGGCGGCAGCCAGTCGGTGAGGAGCAGCTCACCGGCGGCGATCTCGAGGGCGAGCTCCTCCTCGATCTCGCGGGTGGTGGCCAGCTTCGGGGACTCACCGACCTCCACGATGCCGCCGGGCAGGTCCCAGTCCTTCTTGTAGGTCAGCTGGCACATCAGCACCCGGTTGTCGGGGTCGCGCACCAGCATCTGACCGATCGCGCGCTTGCGCGGGAGGAAGGAGTTGAGCAGCGCCCGGAAGCCCTCGGGGGCCTCCACGGGCGCATCGCTCACGACCCGGGCATAGATCATCCGGTCCTTGCCGCCGGCCACGCCCCGGAGCAGTCCCTCGCGGTGGAGCCCCGACCAGGTCGCGGTGCGCTGCTCGGACGGATCGTCGGGGTCGACCAGCGCCTCCACCCGGTGGTGGGTGAGCAGAGCGGCGGCCACCTCGCGACGTACGACATCGACCGACTCGCCCGCGGCCCACTCGATCCGGGCAACGCCCTCGGCCACCGTGGTCGTCTCTGGCTCGCTCACGCGACCACCTCCGTAGCGCAGGCGCCAGGGTACGGACGCGGTCGCGTGACTTTTTGGTTCACTCGCTGGCGCTCGCTCACGCGACCACCCTAGCGAGCCGGCGCTGTCACAACCCGGGGGTCGTCGGTGTCTGGATGGTGACGAGATTGCTCCGCACGACACAGGAGGGCGACGATGCCCAGCACATTCAGGATCCCGAAGGCCGAGCTGACCGGACTCTACGGCGCGGTGGTGCGCCGGGTGAGCAAGAAGATGTTCGGCGAGGTCCCCGATGTCGGCTACGTCTACTTCCACCACAAGCCGCTGCTGCGCGCGGTGATGGGGTTCGAGACCAAGGTGGGGAAGTGGAAGGCGCTCGACCCGACGTACAAGTCGCTGGCCGAGATGGCCGCGGCGAGCACGATCGGGTGCAGCTGGTGCCTGGACTTCGGCTACTACCTCGCCCACAACGACGACCTGGATCTCGACAAGATCAGCCAGGTCCAGGTCTGGCGTACCTCCGACGTCTTCGACGAGACCGAGAGGCAGGTGATCGAGTATGCCGAGGCGATGTCGTCCACGCCGCTGACCGTCACCGACGAGATGGTCGCGGTGCTGTTGGCCAAGCTGGGCGCCGAGGCGATGGTGGAGCTGACCCAGATGATCGCTGTGGAGAACATGCGCTCGCGGTTCAACTCGGCGGCCGGGCTGCAGAGCCAGGGATACTCCGACGTCTGCGAGGTCCCGCTGGCTTCGGCACCGGTAAGGTCGGAGGCATGAACGAGGGCGATGCCGCGACGGAGGTCTTCGTCGCCCACCGCAACCTGCTCTTCACCGTCGCGTACGAGATGCTCGGCTCGGCCGCCGACGCGGAGGACGTCATCCAGGAGACCTGGCTCCGGTGGGCCGAGGTGCCGCTCGAGGAGGTGCGCGACCAGCGCGCCTATCTGGTGCGGATCACGACCCGCCTCGCCCTCAACCGCATCCGGACGCTGTCGCGCCGGAAGGAGACGTACGTCGGCCCGTGGCTTCCCGAGCCGCTGCTCACCGTGCCGGACGTCGCCGAGGACGCCGAGCTCGCCGACTCGCTCTCGACCGCGGTGCTGCTGGTGCTGGAGACGCTCTCGCCGACCGAGCGGGCGGTCTTCGTGCTGCGCGAGGTCTTCGCGCTGGCCTATGACGAGATCGCGGCCGCGGTCGACAAGTCGCCCGCCGCGGTGCGTCAGATCGCCCATCGCGCGCGGGACCACGTCGCCGAGCGTCGGCCGCGGGAGTCGGTCTCGGTGGCCGAGGCACGGCACGCCCTGGAGCGGTTCCGCGACGCCGCGACCGGCGGCGACCTGCAGTCGTTGCTGGACGTGCTAGCCCCCGACGTCGTGCTCTTCTCCGACGGCGGCGGCGTGGTCCAGGCGGCCCGCAGGCCGATCCACGGCGCCGAGAAGGTGCTGCGGTTCTTCGCGGGGCTGGCGACGAAGTACGGCATCCCCAGGTTCGAGCTGACCAGCGTCAACCGCGCCCCCGGGATGCTGATCTACTTCGGCGAGGAGGTCGACGGCGTCGTCACCCTGCACGTCGAGGACGGCATGGTCACCGACCTCTACTACGTACGCAACCCCTCAAAGCTCAGCGGCGTCGCCGAACAGGTCCACCTGGAACGCTGAGGCCGGCGCTGACGCCGACGTGGCGCGTGCGAGGGTGACGACGCACGTGCTGCTTGGAGGTTGGCGATGGAACGGCGGGTCGAGGCTCGGCCACTGCTCGCGGTGCTGGTCACGCTCTGTGTGACCGTCACCGTGGCGTACGGCGTCCTCTACTACGCCTTCACCGTCCTGCAGCCGCGGATCGTCGACGCGACCGGGTGGTCGGCGGCAGCGATCACCACCGCCTTCTCCTCCGGCACGCTCGTGGGGGCCGTGGCGGGCATCCCCGTCGGGCGGGTCATCCAGCGCTTCGGACCGCGCTGGGTGATGGCCGGGGCCAGCGTGCTGGGGACGGGGGCGCTGCTCGTGGTCGCTGCCGCGCCCTCGTACTGGATCTTCGCGCTGGGCTGGCTGCTGGTCGGGCTCTCGACCGCAGGCACCTTCTACCCGCCGGCCTTCGCGGCTCTGACCCACTGGTTCGGTACGCGGCGGGTCGATGCGATCACGACCCTCACCCTCGCCGGTGGGTTCGCCTCGACCATCTTCGCGCCGCTCACCGATGCGCTGGCGGGGTGGGTGGAGTGGCGATGGACGTACGTCATCCTGGCCGGTGTCTTCATCGCGCTGACCTTCGTGCCGAGCGTCATGGTGCTCGATCTGGCGTGGGAGCCGACCGGTTCGAGCAAGGACGGTCGGCCGGTGCGCGATCGGGACGTGCTGCTGAGCCGCCGGTTCGTGCTGCTCACGCTTGCGGGCACATTGGTCTCGATGGTCGTCTTCGGGTCGATCGTGCACCTGGTGCCGTTCCTCGTCGAGCGTGGGCTGAGTCCGACGACGGCTGCCTGGGCTCTCGGGCTCAGTGGAGCCGGGCAGGTCGCCGGGCGTGCGTTCTACCCGCTGCTGGCCCGGCGTTTCGGCGTCCGGACTCGAATGCTCGGGGGAGTGCTGTGGTTCGCGGCCTCGGTCGCGCTGCTTCCGTTGCTGCCTCCCGTCGCCTCGGTGATGATCGTCGTCGCGGTGCTCACCGGGACCGCCCGGGGGCTCTACACGCTCATCTCGGCCACGGTCGTCAGCGACCTGTGGGGGCCGGAGAGGTACGCCGCGCTCAACGGGGTCTACTCCGCGCCTGCGGGTGTCGCTGGTGCGCTCGCGCCGGCCGTCGGTGCTGTGCTCGCTTTGGTGTTGGGTGGATACGACGGGCTCTACTGGGTTCTTGCCGGGACTGTGCTGGTTGCAGCGACGCTTGCCGCGATCGCCTTGGGTCCTCGCTCGTCTGGCCGGGGGAGTTCGTAGGCGAGGGTGTCGAGACCCCCTCGGCTCGGTGGTCGAGCTTGTCGAGACCTCCCTGCCGGAAGGTCTCCTCTTGTCTTTGTGTGGGCCGCCGACCCTTTCCTGGAGGGTCTTCTCGACGGACCCCGGAGTAAAGGACGGCCTACGGCCGCCGGCTACGCCGGCCGCTTCGCGGTCCTTGACACCGGGATCAGTCGAGAAATGATTTCGCTGATTATCGGGGCGGCGGCCAGGGTGTGGCCGCGGTCGATTCCTTGTGGGTCAGGTGGTGTTCAAGGGGGTGGATGTGTGGCCCTTCGGGCCACCTACCATCCACAGGATCGACGATGTTCGCTGACCGCGAAAACAAGGCTTGACCTGCACAAATAGCTATGACCAGCGAGGCTTTCGGAGTAGAATCAGGGGCACTACGGCACGCCTTTGAAAGGAGGCAGCGATGAGCGTCGAGAACCACGTCGTCCGCTGGGGCACCAACCCCGGCGACCCGATCGAGGTCGCTCTTGCTGCCATCGAAACCGCGATCGGTGAACTGCTCGCGATGGACCCGACCTATTGGCGCACCGGTCGTAAGAAGGACCTCCTGGCACGGCTGGAGAAACTCCAGGCCCAGCAGGCTGCGTTGAAGCTTCGTGTTCTCGCCTCTGCGGGTGACATCGCGGAAGAGACCGGTGCCAAGGACGCCTCCGGGTGGATGCGGACCGAGCTCCTCGTCGACAAGAAAGTCGGACGCGCCGAGGTGAAACTGGCTAATGCCGTGTCCAGGTACGAGCAGGTTGCCGCCGGCCTCGCTGCCGGTGAGGTCTCCCAAGACAAAGCCTGGGTCATCACGAAGGCGTTGGATGCGATCCAGACAGACCCCGCTGCTACTGCTGAGGACCTGGCCCTGGCCGAGAAGCTGTTGGTCGACTACGCCACCAGGCTGACCGCGAACGAACTGCGGATCATCGGCCGCCGGATCCTGGCCGAGATCGACCCGGTCCGGTTCGAAGAAGCCGAAGCCAAAGCACTGCTCAAGGAAGAAGAACGCGCCCAGAGGCGTACGTTCTTCCACTCCCAGACCAACGGCGACGGCACCGTCGACATCCAGGCCCGCGTCCCCTACGCCGTCGGAGTGCGGCTCCGCACCTTCCTGGACTCCTTGGCGCAGCCGAGGAAGTGGTCGGCCGAAGACAAGGGCAAGAAGATCCCTTATGACCGGCTCCTGGGTCAGGCGTTCGTCCGGGTCATCGAGACCTACGATGTCGACCAGTTGCCCCGCCATGGTGGGCATGGGACCACGGTGTTCATCACGATGACCGTGGACCAGCTCCGCACCGACCTCGGCACCGCCTCATTGGGGTTCGACGGCGACACCATCACCGCAGCAGAGGCCCGCCGGATGGCGTGCAACGCCGACCTGATCCCCACCGTACTCGGCACCGACTCCGAACTCCTCGACTTCGGCCGCAGCACCCGCCTCGCCCACCCGATCCAGCACCGGGCACTACGACTACGGGACAAGGGCTGCCAAGCCGAAGACTGTGACGCCCCAGCCGCCTGGACCGAAGCCCATCATCTGAAACCGTGGGCCGAAGGCGGCTCCACCAACCTCAACGACATGGTCCTGCTCTGCCCGGCTGACCACCGCCGGATCCACAGCCCCGACTACACCTACGAACGACTACCCGACGGTCGAATCAGGCTCGCCCGCCGCATCTAGACCGACCTGTCGAGACCAACGAGACGACGTCTGCCCATGGCCGGGCAATCGGCATCCGGAGCAGCCGGGCACCCAGTCCGCCACTCAGATCCAGCGGTGCTGGATCCTCGAGTTCACCGGCCAAGGCGCCTGGCCCCTACCCGACTCGCTGGTCTGCTGGCACACCTGAGCCAGCGAACCTGGCACGTGACCCGGGCCTGTTCCGCTTCCGCCCCAGCTTCCCACTGGTGGGAGCAATTCCGCTCTCTGGTGAAGCTTCCTCGCGCTCCGGATGGTCTGGGGCCTCCATTCCAGTGGGGATCCTCAGGATGAGTGGAGGAGTGGTGCCGGGCGGTCGTCCCGTCGCGGCGTGGGCCGAGGAGCATCAGCCGACGATGGCCACGGGCTGCAGGTTGGGATGGTCTCGACAAGCTCGACCATCGGGGTGGAGGACACCTTGTGAACGATTCACAAGGTGTCCTCGTCTTGTGCAGGCACCCGCGACACCCTCTCCAGGCAGGACCCACCAGAACACCCTCCAGGAAAGGGTCGGCGGCAAACAGTCCCCCGAAGCAGCAGTCGCCGACGCGACTGCATGCACCGCGTACGACATCAATGCGACCGCCACAACCACAGACCCGCCCTGGAACCGAAGGGTCTCGGTGCCCCGCGCCAGCAGGACACCGAGACCTCAGCTCACTGACCGAAGACCTGCAGCTCAGCGGCGTGGACGATCGTGCCGCGGTCGGAGCCGGTCTTGCAGTCGGTCGTGGTGAGCGGGTCGGCGTCCTGCTCACCGGAATAGCCCTCGTAGCCCGTGCACTGGTTCTCCAGCGCCACCAGACGGACCGCCGAGGCGGAGGTGTCGGGGACGTCGAAGGTGCGCAGGTTGAGGTTGGGCGCGACCGGCCTCGGGCGCTTTCCAGGGAAGGCGTCGGCGGCCGAGGTGTAGAAGCGCTTCCAGGTCGCGCCGGCGGTGTCGCATGAGGAGACGCACGCCTCCAGTGCGAACTTCCGGAGTGCGGTGAAGCGCGAGCCCGAGTCGGCGTCGGTGTCTGTCGCCGGCGACAGGAAGGCGCTGACGTTGACCGTCTTCACGGTGCGCGTCCCGCCGGCCAGGTCGACGGCGACCGAGGGTGTGGTCGCGTCCACGTTGTCCGCGGTCACGCCGCCCCAGTTGGTGCCCTCGGTGCCGTCGATCAGGGCGGCCGGGTTGCGCGAGCCCTCGGTCGAGGTGAGCACCTTGGCGCCGTTGGCGGCCGCGGCCAGGTTGGTCCCGGTCGCGAAGGAGACGGTCTTGGTGATCTCGGTGGGGGAGACCGTGACCGTCTTGCGCTGGGCGCCCCCGGTGGCGGAGACGTAGAGGAGCTCGTACGTCCCGGGGACGAAGTGAGCGACCGAGCCGAGCGGGGTGTCGGAGAGCGTGTCGGCGATCGGGGTGGCCCGCGCCTCGAAGCGTCCGACGTAGACCTTCCCGGGGGCGGGAGCGGTGAAGGTGACCTTGGCGTTGCGCGAGGCCGGTGAGGCGAAGCTCGGGGTCGGCTCGTGGTCATCGGCGGTCGTGGTGGCGTACTGGCCCATGCCGCGCTGGGCGAAGGCCTTCGCGATCACCTCGCGGTTGGCGCCGCCGAAACGCATCTGGTCGGCGGCGATGAAGGCGTCGCGGGCGTCCAGCATCGAGGTCGCGCCCTGTTGGAGCAGGAACGAGTCGAAGACCAGCTGGATCCAGCGGCGGTTGCCGGGGCAGTGGTCGGGCGCCAGCGGCGAGGCCGAGGTGGTGCCGACCGAGCAGCGCCGTTGCAGGGCCTTGTCGGCGTAGGGGTGGGTGGCGTCGTACTTGTCGACCAGGGCCTGCCGCACCGACCACATGGTTCCGTTCCAGATCTCGCCGTCGGCGTGGACCTCGGGGCCGGTGGTGTCGAAACCGTAGTCGGAGAAGTTGAGCGGGTTCCTGTCGATGGCGAAGTCGCGGATCGCCACGTCGGTGTTGCCGGTGGCGTAGGAGCCGACGGCCCACGGGCTACCGCCGTTGTAGAGGTCGTGGGCGAACATGTGCTCGGCCGCGGCCAGGTCGCTCCACGACTCACCCATCGCGCCACCCTGCTCCGAGGTGAGGCCGTCGTCGGGGCCGCCGACCATCCGGTTGGAGATGGCGTGGGTGTATTCGTGCCCCACGATCCCGAAGTCCAGCGAACCGTCGGTGCAGGGCGCGTAGAAGGCGCCGGCGGCGGGCTGGAAGAGATACTGGTTGGTGATGCCCGGCACGCCGTCCATCAAGGTGAGCTGGTTGGCGTTGTTGCGGCCGGTCAGCAGCCCGGTCTGCTCGATGATCTGCGAGTCGATCGCGGCCGCCTGCGCGTTGCCGACCTCGGCGTCGAGCCCGCGGCCGCCACGGCCGAGGTTGTCGGTCTGCAGGTTGTAGTTCTCCTCGGTGAAGCCGAGGAAGTAGGACCAGTCGTGCATGCGGTTGTGGCTCGTGAACAGGTTGCCGACGACGTAGTTGACGTCGTTGCCACCGGGTACGAGGTTCGTGGGCGAGCACTTGGAGTTGTTCCAGGCGTCGGTGAACTTGCCCGAGTAGTCGCGCACCGGCGAGATCGGCGCCTGCTCCAGACCACCCGCCGCCAGCGGCGAGAGCCAGCCCTCATGGGTGTTGGCGTTGTTGCCGATCGTCGTCAGCGACGGCACCCCGACGGCCGTGTTCAGCACCGTGTCCCACGGGCCGGCGTTGGCCAGGCTCTTCAGCTCCGGGCCGGTGCACTCGGCGACCTTCGTCCAGCAGGCGACCACATCGTTGGCGGGAACACCCTCGCCACCGGTCGAGTCGGCATCGGGAGTGCCGGGGAAGTAGGACCAGCGCGGGTTGCTGCCCGGCAGGTCACCGGTGCCCGCGCCGACATCGGAGGCTGCGACGGTGAGCGCGTAGCTGCCGACGAGGAGCGAGTCGTCGAAGGGACAGACCTGGACCGCGTACGTCCCGGGGTCGATCTTGTCGGCGGTGTAGGTCGCGGCCTCGGGGCTGGTGAGCAGGTCACCTTCCACGAGCAGCTTCCCGTCAGGGGCGAAGAGCTTCACGGTGAAGTCGTCGACCGGCAGCCCGACCGCGACCGCGGCCAGGGTGCGGGTCTTGTCATCGGCGATCTCGAAGGTGTGCTTGGGACCGCAGTCGCCGAGCGCGGTGCCGGTGAACGGACCCTCGACGTCGTTCTCGTGGTTGACGTTGTTCTGACGCAGGAGCACCTCGCCGGTGACCGCGTCCACCAGCACCGTCTGTCCCAGCAGGGTCGCGGCGGCGGAGTCGACGACGGTGGACTGGAAGACGGGGCGTACGCCCTGGCCGGGCACAGGGAGCGCGCGCAGCCGCACCAGCTGGTCCGTCGCCAGGCCGGGCACCGTCAGCTTCGTCCAGCTGGTCAGCTTCGAGGCCGTCTCGGTCACGATCTCGCCGACCTTCGCGCCGGCCACGTCCAGCCCTGCCGAGGCGGCCGCCTTCAGCCAGGCCTCGGTGGGGGAGAGCGTCGGCTTCGCCGGCGTGCCGCTCACCTTCGACAGCGACGAGGAGACGTAGGCGATGTCCCCGTCGGCCACCCCGACGGTGACCAGCCCCTCGGTAGCGGCCGGTAGCCCGTCGTAGGTCTGCCGGAAGAGCACCGCATGACCGCCGCCCTCGGCGAGCTTCTGGTCGCTGACGAGCTCGAGGTCGTCCAGCTGGGCCGCGGAGAGCCCGAAGACCGCCGCGTTCTCGCTCAGGAACCCGCGGGCGGCCTCGACCGGGTCCTCCGAACCGGTCTCGGCCAGCACGCCGTCGGAGGTGATCAGCGACGTCGGCGTGCCGTGGGCGTTCCAGCGGATGTCGACGGCATCCAGGGCCTTGGCCGCGGACTCCTGCGTCGAGCTGGGCAGCACCCGGTCGCGTACGTCCAGGCCGGCATCGGCCTCGTGACCGAGGAGCCCGCCGGAGCGGGCCACCTCGGACTTGTTGGCAGTGTCATCAGTGGTGGAGAGCGCGGCACCCGAGACCGGCGTCGCCAGCACGAAGGCGCCGAGGGCGATGCTCAGCGCGGCACCGAGGCTCACCCGGGCGAGACTGGAACGTGTTTCGGTCATGTAGGCCAAACGTCCCTTTACCTCCCGGGGTTACGCACCGGGCCCTATCCGCCCAGCGCCGCGACGTCGGCGCGCATCGCGTCCAGATCTATGGCGTACGGGTCGATCTTCCCGGTCGTGCTGGTCTCCCGGTGCCCGCGCACGTAGCTGGCATCCGTGCCGAGCTGGCTGATCACCGCGGCGGTCGCTGCGATCGAGGCGTCGTACTGTGCCTGCGACATCTCCTGGTCGACGCCGTTGTAGTCGATCTCCCAGCCGACCAGCATCGTGTTGCCGTCCCCTGCGGGGATCGGGCCGCTGCCGCCGCAGACGCCCGCGTGGTTGGCCCGGTTGGCCGAGATCACGTGGAACACGCCGTTGTAGTCGACCAGGGCCTGGCACAGCGGTCCGGAGAGGTCGGGGCGGCCGTTGATGCAGATGTCGAGCGAGGGGTGGGGGTTGTCGGGCGACGTCGTCGACCCGGCGGTGTGGTGCCAGAGGACGCCGATCGGTTCGAAGGCGCCACCTCCGGAGGTCGCGCCGCGGTTGAGCCAGTCGCCCTCCTCGACGACTGCTACTCCCGCGCCTCGGAGCACGTCAGCGAGCCACGAAATCTGCATCCGTCACCACCCCCATCGCGACGAGGTCGGAGAGGCACTCCGGCGTGGTCGTGCCGGGTCGCTCGGAGGCTTCGGTCCGCGAGTCGGCGGCGGCTTGGCTGCCGGTCGCCGCGACGATCACCGGCGTCGCGACGACTGCGCCGATGCCGGCGAGGATCCTCCGGCGGCTCGCGACGTGTGGGGTCTGGTCAGGCATGGGGGTCTCCTGCTCCGGAACGATCTTGCATCTGTGGGTGTTCAAGAGCAACACAGTTACGTAATCGTCGTCCACGGGTGATGAGGGCCGGAGTTGTGCACTGCCCGATCCTGCAGAGCGAGTATGCGAGCACGAAAGATGGCAGGCACCCGATAGTGTTCGCGGCAACGTAACCGCCTTCACATACGTGCCGGCACAGGCAGGTCCGCACAGATAGGGGATCACCACGATGGGTGACTTCGTCAACCTCACCGTCGAGGACGGCGTCGGCACGATCCGGCTCGACCGCCCGAAGATGAACGCGATCAGCTTCCAGGTGCAGGCCGAGCTGCTCGAGGTCGCCACCGAGGCCGCAGAAGATGACGACGTACGCGCTGTTGTCCTCTACGGCGGCGAGAAGCTGTTCGCGGCGGGCAACGACGTCAAGGAGATGGCCGACCTCTCCTATGCCGAGATGGCCAAGCGGGTCGCCGGCGTGCAGGCGGCGGTGACGGCGATCGCGGAGATGCCCAAGCCGGTGGTGGCCGCGGTGACCGGCTACGCACTGGGCGGCGGCTGCGAGCTGGCGCTCGCGGCCGACTTTCGGATCG
This sequence comes from Nocardioides sp., assembly GCF_050699375.1. Lineage (GTDB taxonomy): Bacteria > Actinomycetota > Actinomycetes > Propionibacteriales > Nocardioidaceae > Nocardioides. The sequence continues at coordinate 14,526 of NZ_JBOHDN010000238.1, forward strand.
CCGCCGACAACGCCACCTTCGGCCAGCCCGAGGTGCTGCTCGGCATCATCCCCGGTGCCGGCGGCACCCAGCGGCTGGCGCGGCTGATCGGGCCGTCGAAGGCCAAGGATCTGATCTTCTCGGGCCGCTTCGTCAAGGCAGACGAGGCGCTTGCAATCGGCTTGGCCGACCGGCTCGTACCGGCGGCCTCGGTCTATGAGGAGGCGCTCGCGTGGGCGAGCCAGTACAAGGTGGCGGCGCCGTACGCTCTGGCGGCGGCGAAGACGGCGATCGACAAGGGGCTCGGGGTGGACCTCGCCACCGGGCTGGCCATCGAGCAGCAGCAGTTCGCCGGCGTGTTCGCGACGCAGGACTCCAAGACCGGGATGGGATCGTTTCTGGAGAACGGCCCCGGCAAAGCAAACTTCGAAGGGAAGTGACTCGCGTGTCCGACACCAAGACGTCATCCGGCCCGGGCGTGGTCAAGACCGTCCGTTCCTACGCCTCCAGGGCGATCTGGGTGATCGCGCTGCTCGCCGCGCTCGCGCTGGCGATCGGGGCGCTCATGATCGCGCTCAAGGCAAACCAGGGCAACACCCTGGTGGACTTCGTGCTCAACCTCGCCGACACCGCCGACCTCGGCCTGTTCTCGCGGGAGAACGGCATCAAGCAGTTCGGCGGCGAGGACGCGGAGATAAAGAACGCGCTCTTCAACTGGGGCCTCGGCGCCCTGGCCTGGCTGATCGTCGGCCGCATCGTCGCGGGCGTCGTACGGCCCTGATTCACCAATGTGACATTCTCAACGCGTAGGCACCTGTCATCCGTATGTGACTGACGGGTAACATCGCTGGCGAACTACGACCATTCCAGGAGGGGCCGGCTAGGCCGCACCACCATGAACATTGTTGTGCTTGTGAAGTATGTGCCGGACGCCACTGCGGACCGGCAGTTCGAGGAAGACTTCACCGTCGACCGCGTCAACGTCGACGGGCTGCTCTCCGAGCTCGATGAGTATGCCGTCGAGCAGTCGCTGCAGATCAAGGAGAAGCGCGAGGGTGAGGAAGTCACCGTCACCGCGCTGACCGTTGGTCCGGAGGCCGCCGAGGCCGCTGTGCGCAAGTCGCTGCAGATGGGTGCCGACAAGGGTGTCCACGTCGTCGACGACGCGATCGCGGGCTCGGACGCCATCGCCACGTCGTTGGTGCTCGCCAAGGCGATCGAGAAGATCGGTGCCGAGACCAAGGTCGACCTCGTGGTCGGCGGTCTGGCCTCGACCGACGCCGGTATGAGCGTCGTCCCGGCGATGCTGGCCGAGCGCCTCGGTCTGCCGCAGGTGACGCTCGCGTCGGTCGTGGAGACCCAGGGCGACCAGGTCCGCGTCAAGCGTGACGGCGATGTCGCCACCGAGGTCATCGGTGGCACGCTGCCGCTGGTCCTCTCGGTCACCGACCAGTCGGGCGAGGCTCGTTACCCGTCCTTCAAGGGCATCATGGCGGCGAAGAAGAAGCCGCTGGAGACCTGGTCGATCGCCGACCTCGGTGTCGAGGCCGCCCAGGTCGGTCTGGGTGCTGCGTACACCGCGGTCGAGGAGACCACGGCGCGTCCGCCGCGTACTGCCGGTGAGATCGTCACCGACGAGGACGGCTCGGGCGCCAAGGCGCTGGCCGAGTTCCTCGCGTCCAAGAAGTTCATCTGAGGCCGAGAAAGGATCCTGAATCATGGCTGAAGTTCTCGTTCTCATCGACCACGTTGGTGGTCAGGTCAAGAAGCCGACCTACGAGCTGCTCACCCTTGCTGCGAAGCTCGGCGAGCCGTCCGCGGTCTACATCGGTGCCGCCGACGGCGCCGCTGGTGCCGCCGAGGCCGTGAAGGGCTACGGCGCCGAGAAGGTGTACGTCATCGACGACGCCCAGATCAAGGGCTACCTGGTCGCTCCGCGGGCCGAGGCGCTGGCCCAGCTGGCCGGCACCGCCTCCCCGGCGGCGATCCTGCTGCCGTCCTCCGCGGACAACAAGGAGGTCGCGGCACGGCTGGCGATCAAGCTCGACTCCGGTCTGATCACCGACGCCGTCGACATCGACGAGTCCGGTGTGGCGACCCAGTCCGTCTTCGCCGGTAACTTCACGGTCAAGGGCAAGGTCACCAAGGGCACCGCGATCATCACGGTCAAGCCCAACTCGGCCGCTCCGGTCGAGAAGGCCGGCGCCGCCGCGGTCACCCCGTTCGAGGTGACCATCTCCGACGCCGCGAAGACCGCCCAGATCGTCGCTTCGCAGCCGCGTAAGGCCTCCGGTCGCCCGGAGCTCACCGAGGCCGCGATCGTGGTCTCCGGTGGTCGTGGCACCGGCGGTGACTTCTCCGCGGTCGAGGGTCTCGCCGACGCGCTCGGTGCCGCGGTCGGTGCCTCGCGTGCCGCCGTCGACTCGGGCTGGATGCCGCACACCTTCCAGGTCGGCCAGACCGGTAAGACGGTCAGCCCGCAGCTCTACGTCGCCAACGGCATCTCCGGTGCGATCCAGCACCGCGCCGGTATGCAGACGTCGAAGACCATCGTCGCGGTCAACAAGGACGAAGAGGCACCGATCTTCGAGCTCGTCGACTTCGGTGTGGTGGGCGACCTGCACTCGGTCCTCCCGGCCGTCACCGACGCAGTGAAGGCAGCCAAGGGCTGAGCCTGCACGGCGCTTGCGCCGGGCAGACGCGAAGGGGTCGAGCGAGCGCACAGCCGAGCTTGCGAGGCTGTGACCGCGGGTCGAGACCGACGATGGCTGCCTGATCCACCACGAGTGGGACGTCCCAAAAGCCGCCTCCGAGCCTTGCTCGGAGGCGGCTTTTCGACTGTTTGGCTCGCTGTTCGGTGAATTGCCGTTGCAGGCCATACATCGCTGGGTATAGTCCGGCGGCATGTGGGGGAATGCAAAAGGGTCGCTGACGACCAGGAACATATCGATTGCGTCGGCTGCGGCCGCCTGTGTGGCTGCGCTGGTCGTAGCGATGATGTCCGTGGTTTCGACTCCGGCCCCGGCCTCCGCGGCGTCGTGGGCGCCGCCGGCGGGACCGTTCTTCAACAACCCGACCGGCAACTGGGCGCAGCGCAACTTCGTCGTCAGCCGGATCAACAACAGCATCCGGCACTCGCCGCGGGGCTCCTACATCAGGTTCGTGACGTACAACCTGGACCGCAGCGACACCGTCAACCTGCTGGTCGCCGCCCACAAGCGCGGTGTCCACGTGCAGATCCTGGTCAACCGGAAGATGTGGAGCAGCGGCGAGCAGAAGCTGGCCAACCGCTTCGGCACCAAGCGCCACCGCCCGAGCTTCATCTACGGCTGCGGCGGCGCCTGCCGCGGCGGCACCAAGGGCAACCTCCACATCAAGATCCACTCGTTCACCCACGTCGGCTCCAAGCGCAACATCGTGATCAGCAGCTCCGGCAACCTCGGCGGCGGTGCGGCCGGGGCGCAGTGGAACGACGGCCAGACGATCTACGCCAACAGCAGTCTGTGGCGGACCTGGCTGCGGATGTTCAACGAGCTCAAGGCCGACCGGCGGGCGCGCCCGCGCTATGTGTCCTGGACCGGTGGCGGGACCTCGGTCGGGTTCCAGCGCAAGCGTCCGGGCGCGACCAACGACGAGATCTATGCCCGTGGCAGCGGAGACCGGGTGATCGACCGGCTGCGTCGGGTCGGCTGCCGGGCGCCCAAGGGCTACGGCACCAAGGGCAGGACGATTCTGCGGGTCCACATGTATGCGTGGTACAGCCGCCGCGGCGAGCGGATCGCCGACGAGATCGTCCGGCTGAAGAAGCGTGGCTGCGTGGTCCGAGTCATCGGTTCGGTCACCAGCGACCCGGTCTACCGAAAGCTCAGGCGGGTCGGCATCCCGGTGCGTGACGCCGCCTGGGACTGGGGTCGGAAGAAGTCGACCGGCGGTGACAAGATCGTCTACGGCTCGCGCTGCTACTCCCACTACAAGTGGATGAGCGTCAACGGCGCCTTCGGTGGCAAGGGCACGTTCAGTGTCTGGACCGGCTCGGAGAACTGGTCGCCCCCGTCCTTCAGCAACGACGAGGTCACCTTCCGGTTCACCTCGAGGCGCTACTACGACGCCTACACGGCCCGGTTCAACAAGATGTGGGACAGCCCGCGGGCGACCCACAGGGTCTACTCGAAGCCGAAGAGCCGGCCCTGCGCCAGCTAGGCACTACCCTCCCCGAGTGAGCTTTGGTGAACTCGAGGGAGGCCTCCAGCCGCTCGACGGTGGCTGGTCGGGCGAGACGTTCCTGGCCGACGCCGGCGGGGACCGCTCGGTGGTGCGGGTCTTCGCGGACCCTCGCCATCATCCGCAGGCGGCGGAGATCCACGAGGCCCTGCACCGCCTGGTGCGGGGCCTCGTCCCGATCCCGGAGGTCTTGGAGGTACGCCGCGCCGACCCGGCCGCGGGGACCCCTGCGCTGCTGGTGACCGAGTTCGTCGAGGGTGTCCGCGGTGACCTGCTTCTCCCGACCCTTGACGAGACGGCGCTGGCCACGCTCGGACGCGGCCTTGGACAGCTCGCCGGTACCCTCGCCGGGATGCCGTTCCTGACCGCGGGGACCTTCGCCGACGGTGACCTGCGGGTGGACGCGTTCGCACTGGACCTGACCGAGTGGGTCGAGTCGCACGCGGAGCGCCTCGCCTGGGCACCGGAGGATCTGGATGCTCTGCGAGACGCGGCCGCCGACGCCCAGTACCTGCTCGATCCCGTCTCCCGGGTGAGCCTGGTGCACAGCGATCTCAACCCCAAGAACCTCATCATCGCCCCGGAGTCGCTGCAGGTGCGCGCGGTGCTCGACTGGGAGTTCGCCCACGCCGGCTCGCCCTTCACCGACCTCGGCAACCTGCTCCGGTTCGAACGGGACGCGGCGTACGTCTCGGCGGTGCTGGAGGGCTACGTCGCGATGCGGGGTGGGAGCGCGGACCAGGTTCTCGACCTGGCGCGGTCAGCGGACCTGGTCGCGCTCGTGGAGCTCGCGGCGCGGCGTACGGCCAACCCGGTCGCTGCCAGGGCACACGATCTGCTGCTGGCCATCGCGAGATCCGGGGATCTCCACGCCACGGCTGACCAGTGAGGCGGCTGGTCCACAACATGGCTGGTCCGCAGGGTGAAAGGGGGTGGCCGCCGCGTATGGCTGACCGCATAGGCTTCTGAGCATGAGTGCAGAGGCAGTGGTCCGTGACGTGGCGGCGAAGGCGCGGGAGGCGAGCTATGCGCTCGCGGTCGCGCCGCGCGGCGTGAAGGACGCGGCGCTGCAGGCGATGGCCGACGCGCTGGTCGACCGGTCCGCGGAGATCCTGGAGGCAAACGCGGCCGATGTCGCCCGTGCCGAGTCCTCGGGCAGCCCGGCCAACATCATCGACCGCCTCACCCTGACCCCCGAGCGTCTCGACACCATCGCCGCAGCTCTTCGCGAGCTGGCCGCCCTGCCGGACCCCGTAGGAGATGTCGTACGCGGCTCAACCCTGGCCAACGGCCTCGAGCTGCGTCAGGTGCGGGTGCCCTTCGGGGTCGTCGGGATGATCTACGAGGCGCGTCCGAACGTGACCGTCGACGCGGCCGGGATCTGCCTGAAGTCCGGCAACGCGGCGCTGCTGCGCGGCTCCTCCAACATCGCCTCCAGCAACCTGGCGATCGTCGAGGTGCTCCGTGACGCCGTCGCCTCCGCCGGCCTTCCCGCCGACGTGATCCAGGTCGTGCCCGGCGAGGGCCACGACTCGGTCAAGGCGCTGATGCGGGCCCGCGGCCTGGTCGACGTGCTCATCCCGCGCGGCGGCGCCGGCCTGATCCGCAGCGTCGTCGAGGAGTCGACGGTGCCCGTCATCGAGACGGGGGTGGGCAACGTACACATCTACGTCGACAAGGCCGCCGACCTCGCGAAGGCCGTCTCGATCGTGGTCAACTCCAAGACGCAGCGCACCAGCGTGTGCAACTCCGCCGAGTCGCTGCTCGTGCACGCCGACATCGCCAAGGAGTTCCTGCCCATGATCGTCCCCGCCTTGCAGGAGCAAGGTGTGGAGATCCACGGCGACGCTGCCTTCCAGGCCTACGACCTCGTCGAGCCGGCCACCGACGAGGACTACGCGGCGGAGTTCCTGGCCCTGAAGATCAGCGCTGCCGTCGTACCCGATCTCGACGCTGCCGTCGCCCACATCCGTCGCTGGTCGAGCGGTCACACCGAGGCGATCCTGACCCAGGACGTCGGCGCGGCCCGGCGGTTCACCGCGGCCGTCGACTCCGCGGCGGTGATGGTCAACGCCTCGACGCGGTTCACCGACGGTGGCGAGTTCGGCTTCGGTGCGGAGATCGGGATCTCGACCCAGAAGCTGCATGCCAGGGGCCCGATGGGGCTGCCCGAGATGACCTCGACCAAGTATGTGGTCACGGGGGACGGGCACGTGCGTTAGTGACGGCAGCGGCAAGGTAATCTGTCGCCCATGGCGAACTCTGTAGTGTCGAGCATCATCACCTCCGCTGAGCACGGGGCCGAGCACGGGACCTCGGGCATCGAGTGGGTCGTCGGTGCCGGCGCCCTGGCGATCCTGGTCTTCGCGCTCATGGTGCTGGTCTGGTTCGCCGGCGGCCGTGAGCACTCCTGAGCGCTGATCAGATGGGCAGCGGGGGAGCGCTCGAGCCGGGCCTGGAGGGCCTGACCGGCAAACGCCGTATCGGTGTCATGGGCGGCACGTTCGACCCGATCCACCACGGCCACCTGGTGGCGGCCTCCGAGGTGCAGTCGTTCTTCGACCTCGATGAGGTCGTCTTCGTGCCCACGGGCGACCCGTGGCAGAAGGCCGAGCGGGATGTCTCGCCGGCCGAGCACCGCTATCTGATGACGGTCATCGCGACCGCCGCCAACCCGCGGTTCACGGTGAGCAGGGTCGACATCGACCGGGCCGGCCGGACCTACACGATCGACACGCTGCGCGACCTCGCCAAGGCGCTGCCCGACTCCGAGCTCTACTTCATCACCGGTGCCGATGCGCTGGCCGAGATCTTCACCTGGCGCGACACCGACGAGCTCTTCGAGCTCGCCCAGTTCGTGGGCTGTACGCGACCGGGCTACACCATGGATGCCGAGGTCATCGCGAAGATTCCCGCCGACCGCATCACCATGCTCGAGATCCCGGCCCTGGCGATCTCCTCCTCCGACTGCCGCGAGCGGCGTCACCGTGGAGAGCCGGTCTGGTATCTCGTCCCCGACGGTGTGGTCCAGTACATCGGCAAGCACGACCTCTATCGACCGGCCCGGGGGAATCTTTCCTCCGCCGACCACCCGAAACTCACTCCGACGGAGCCTTCATGACCGCCACCGAGCACGCTCTCGAGCTCACCATCACCGCCGCCCGAGCGGCCTCGGAGAAGAAGGCCGCCCACATCATCGCCTTCGACGTCAGCGACCAGCTGGCCATCACCGACACCTTCTTGCTGGCCTCGGCGCCCAACGAGCGCCAGGTGCAGTCGATCGTCGACGAGGTCGAGCTGAAGCTGCGCGACCTCGGCTCCAAGCCGCTGCGCCGCGAGGGGCACAAGGAGGGTCGCTGGGTGCTGCTCGACTACGGCGAGATCGTCGTGCACGTCCAGCACGAGGAGGAGCGTCAGTTCTACGCCCTCGAGCGGCTCTGGCGCGACTGCCCCGCCATCTCGCTGCCCGCCGACGTCATCTCCGAGAGCTGACGACCGGTGGCCGAGCCTGACCAGACCCGTCGCCGCATCATCCTGCTCCGCCACGGCGTCACCGAGTGGAACGCCGACGGTCGTTACCAGGGCCAGACCGACATCGAGCTCGCCGAGACCGGCCACCAGCAGGCCAAGGCAGCCGCCCGGGCCATCGGGACGACGTACGCCGTCACCCGCCTCGTCTCCTCGGACCTGATGCGGGCACGGCAGACCGCTGCGCACGTTGCCGAGGAGACAGGCCTGGAGGCTGCGTACGACGCTCGCCTGCGGGAGGTCTGCGCTGGCGAGGCCGAGGGGCTGAACCGAGCCCAGATCCTCGACCGCTTCGGTGAGGTGCCGGCCAGCTGGGAGCCGTACGGCGGGGAGTCCTGGCCCACGGTCGCGGCTCGTTTCACCTCCGCGCTGAACGACGTCGCCGAGTCGGTCGCGACCGGCGAAACCGTCGTGGCCGTCGCCCACGGCGGCGCCATCCGCCAGGGCCTGGCCGCCTTCCTCGGCTGGGACCCGACCGTGGTCACCACCCTCGCTCCGCTGCCCAACTGCGCCTGGATCGAGCTCGTCGCCAGCGAAACCACCCACGGCCTCATTCCCTCGGCGCCGTGGCGCCTCGCGACGTACGGATCAGGGGCCCCGATTTCGTGATCGAAAGACCAGTCCGCTAATGTTCTTCTCGTTGCCCGGGGTTGATCACCGGGACAACGCCACGGGGGTGTGGCGCAGCTGGTAGCGCATCTGCATGGCATGCAGAGGGTCAGGGGTTCGAGTCCCCTCACCTCCACCAAAAGAGCAGGTCAGAGGCCATGTTCGAGTCCTAGCAATAGGGGCCGAACATGGCCATTGTCCATTTCCCGGCTAGATATTCAGAAAGCGTACGTTCGCCCGCGACTCGAGCCTCAATCGGGCGTGGATGGGATCGTGCACCTGACTGGCGTGAACACCACTGCCAGCCCCCACTTTCCTTCAGCCGCACGAGCCACGCCGAGGACCACGTGGAGGCGGCCGCCGGCCGGTCACTATGTTGTGACTGTCGACAGCTCGAGAGCGGGCGCACGGAGACGGGCACAGCGGGGCCCGCCGCACTCGTCGGTGAGGTCGACCCGCGCCACCACTGTCTGGTCCGGGTCTGCCAGTGGGTCGAAGGGCAGCAGGTCGTCGAGCATGAGCTTGGCGCGGCGTACGAGGACGAAGGTGCCGTCGGGACGTACGTCGCCCCAGGTGAGGTAGACGAACCGGGAACCCCGCTTGCCCTGCACGGCCGGACCTCGGAAATCGATTCTGCCGGCATCGGGGTGGTCCGGGCGGTCGAGGACCTCGATCGTGGTCGACCACACGGCTGACTCGCTGTCCCCGGGCACCAGGTCCTCCGGATCGCGACGCACCTGCAGGCCGACATGGAGGTTGTGGCACGGCTCGCCATCGACGTGCCAGGACCGGCCGGGAAAGTGATGACCGTGAATCTCTAGGAGCACGATCCCGATTCTGACAGGACTACGGCTGCCGTACCTGGGACGCGGCAGCAGGTCGAGCAGACCTCAGATGACCCCGAGGGCAAGCATCGCGTCGGCGACCTGGATGAAGCCGGCTACGTTCGCACCCGTCACGTAGTTGCCGGGGGCGCCGTACTCGTCGGCGGTGGCGACGCAGCGGTCGTGGATGTCGACCATGATGTTGCGCAGCCTCTCCTCGGTGTAGTCGAAGCTCCACGAGTCGCGGGACGCGTTCTGCTGCATCTCGAGCGCGCTGGTCGCGACCCCACCCGCGTTGGCGGCCTTGCCGGGGGCGAAGGCGACTCCTGCGTCCGTGAAGACCTTGACCGCCTCCGGGGTGCAGGGCATGTTCGCGCCCTCGGCGACGACGACGCAGCCGTTGCGTACGAGAGAGACGGCGTGATCGGCGTGGAGCTCGTTCTGGGTCGCGCAGGGGAGGGCGATGTCGCACGGTACGTCCCACACGGAGCCGTCGGTGACCAGCCGGGCCGAGCCGCCACGCTCGTCCACGTAGTCGGAGATGCGGGCGCGGCGTACTTCCTTGACGTCCTTGAGCAGCTCGAGGTCGATGCCCTTCTCGTCGACGATATAGCCGCTCGAGTCAGAACAGGCGACGACGGTCGCCCCTAGCTCCGCCGCCTTCTCGGCGGCGTAGATCGCGACGTTGCCGGAGCCGGACACCACGACCGTCTTGCCGTCGAAGGACGCGTTGCGCGTCTTGAGCATCTCGTTGGCGAAGTAGGCGGTGCCGTAGCCGGTCGCCTCGGTGCGCGCCAGCGAGCCGCCCCAGCCGACGCCCTTGCCGGTCAGGACGCCGGACTCGTAACGGTTGGTGATCCGCTTGTACTGCCCGAACAGATAGCCGATCTCGCGGCCACCGACACCGATGTCTCCCGCGGGCACGTCGGTGTACTCGCCGATGTGCCGGTAGAGCTCGGTCATGAACGACTGGCAGAAACGCATGATCTCGGCGTCGCTGCGGCCCTTGGGATCGAAGTCCGAGCCACCCTTGCCGCCGCCGATCGGCATGCCGGTCAGGGCGTTCTTGAAGACCTGCTCGAAACCGAGGAACTTCACGATGCCGAGGTAGACCGACGGGTGGAAGCGAAGACCACCCTTGTACGGGCCGAGCGCCGAGTTGAACTCGACGCGGAAGCCGCGGTTGAGCCGAACCTGGCCGGAGTCGTCGACCCACGGCACGCGGAAGATGATCTGCCGCTCCGGCTCGCACACACGGCGGATGATCGCCGCGTCGGTGTACTCCGGGTGGCGAGAGACGACCGAGTCGAGGCTGTCGAGCAGCTCGCGGGTCGCCTGGTGGAACTCGGTCTCACCGGGATTGCGGGTCAGGATCTCGTCGTAGATCGGCTGCAGGGTGCTGTTCAGGGAAGTCAACTGTGGCTCCTTTTGTCTCCTGCGCGCTGCCCCGACGACGTTGGCGGGCCCAGAACGCCAACCTCCACGCTCTCACGAGCACGCCCTCGCCGATGTTCTGGCCCGGGAACGTGGAACGGTCTCTGGCCGGATCGCGCGGCTGCTCAGCGGCCCGCGGCATTGGCACTACGGCTGCTGTACCTCTGGGACGGGGGTGAGGACGGTGCCGTCGGCGAGCCAGCGGTCGAGGTTGTCCAGGGTCAGCTGCTCCATCGCGGCACGGGTCTCGACGGTGCCGCTGGCCAGATGGGGGAGGAGCACGACGTTGTCGAGGGACATCAGCTCCTGGGGGACCTTGGGCTCCTCGGTGTAGACGTCGAGCCCGGCGCCGGCGATGCCGCCATCACGGAGCAGCTCGACCAGTGCGTCCTGGTCGACGACGGAGCCGCGGGCGATGTTGATGAGGTAGCCGTCGGGGCCGAGGGCCTCGAGGACCTTGCGGTCGACGAGGTGCTGCGTACGGCTTCCACCGGAGGTGGCGACCACCAGGATGTCGACCTCGGCGGCGAGCTCGGCGGGTGAGGCGGCGTAGGAGTAAGGAGAGCCGGGTACCTCGCGCCGGGAGTGGTAGGCGATCGGGCAGCCGAAGGCCTCGAACCGGGTCGCGATCGCCTGGCCGATCCGGCCCAGGCCCAGGATGCCGACCCGTTTGCCCGAGACCTTGCGGGTCAGCGGAAAGTTGCCGACCTTCGACCAGTCGCCGCGACGTACGTAGCGGTCGGCTGCGCTGAGCCCGCGCAAGGTGTCGATGGCGAGACCGATCGCGATGTCGGCTACGCAGTCGGTCAGCACGTCGGGGGTGTTGGAGACCAGTACGCCGCGCGCGGCGGCGGCCTCGACGTCGGTGGTGTCGTAGCCGACCCCGAAGTTGAGGATGGCGCCGAGCGAGGGCAGCTCCGTCATCAGATCGGCCTGCACGCCGACGCGTCCGGTGGTGACCGCGGCGCCGATCGCGGGGCCGTGCTCGGCAAGGAACACGGCCCTGGTGTCGTCGTCAGGGAGCACGAGGGCGTCATAACGCTCGGCGAGGGTGGTGGCCAGCGACGGCTTGAGCGGTCCTACCTGGAGGATGCGGCGGTTCACGGTTTCTCCTGTCGGGCGAGTGCCCATCAGACGATGGTCTTGACGAGGGCGGTCAGCTCCGCCATCTCCGGCTCGGTGAGAGGCTAGGTAGCAAATGCGATACGCGTCCAACATCGTGACTGCATCGAGCGATGCTGTATGGGCATGGTCTGACGGGCTTGACGTCACACGAGCACGCTCATATGCGCAGGTCAGATACCCGTCCACATATGAAGACGCACGCGGGTGGGCGGGATAGCGGGATGCCGCAGGTGCACCTAGTGTGGCCGGGAGACCGTTACCTATGAAAGGGAGCTGGCGCCATGGGCAAGACCGAACCTGAACCGGTACGCGAGCCGGCCGGGGACCATCTGCTGGCGCCGGGCAACTGCGTGCTGGCGTTGATCGACTACCAGCCCGAGCAGTACTCCACCGTCACCACGTCCTCCCGGGAGGAGCTCGACCTGAACGTGGTCGCGCTGTGCCGGCTCGCCACCAGCTACGACGTACCGGTGGTCCTCTCCACCGTGGGGGTCGACCTGGGAGTCAACCAGGGCACGGCGCAGCTGATCCGAGATGAGCTGCCCGGGGTCGAAGAGATCGACCGCACCGGCGTCAACGCCTGGGAGGACCCGGACTTCCGTGCGGCGATCGAGAGCAGCGGCCGCCGCAAGGTGGTGATCGCCGGTTTGTGGACCGAGGTCTGCCTCACCTTCCCCACCCTGGACATGCTCGCCGAGGGCTATGACGTCTATCCCGTCGCCGACGCGGTCGGCGGGATCAGCCAGATCGCTCACGACAGGGCCTTCGACCGGATGATCGCCGCGGGCGCCGAGCCGGTGACCGCCATCTCGTTCGGGTCGGAGCTGATGCGCAACTGGGCTCGCGAGGACTCCGACAAGCTGCGCAAGGTCATGCGGTGGTACTTCCCCGAGCGTCAGCGCATCGCCGACAAGGACTGATCAAGCGGGTTTTCGCGACGCTGCCTCACGCGACAGCTCGAGCGCGCGCGGCGTCACCGGGTCGATGTCGTCGGCGTACTCCGTGTGACGCTCCAGGAACGCCTTGACGTACGGGCACACGGGCACGATGCGTACGCCCTGGCCGCGGGTCTCGTCCAGAGCGTGACGGACCAGCTCGGATCCGAGGCCGCGGCCGCCGTACTCCTTGTGGACCACGGTATGGAAGAAGATCCGCTGGTTCGAGTCGTCGACGAACTGGGTGAATCCCGCGACCGCGTCATCGACGGCGATCTGATACCTGTCCGGGTCGTGCTCGCGGGTGACGCTGCTGGTCTCGTTCGACATGTCCCTACCCTGACGCTCTTGCAGGTCCGGGTGCAAGGGTCTCCCGCTGGCCTCGGTAGCCGCGTCAGTCCGAGACGTACGCCGATCGTTTGCCCACCCATCCCCGACTGCGCGCAGACCGCCAGGTTCGTGCTCCGGCGACGATGACACGGATCGTCGTCAGAGATCGGGCGGTGGGCCGGACCGGGTACGGGCCAGGGGCCGAGTTGGTCGTGCGACCGAGCAGTCGGAGCACCACTTGCGGATGTCATCGGTCCGGAGGTGCCAGAACGCATGCCAACCGAGGGTCGGGAGGCCACAGAGCGTCAGCTGGGTGCCGATGCGCTTGAGGTGCGACTCGCCCCAAGGTGCGCGCATGCCTCCGCGCGGGGGTTCGCGGTGCCGCGCGACGATGACCAGGCCCTGTTCGGTCAACGAGCGAACAGCCGTGACCGTCGCGCTACGTCGGGCGTTCTCTGTCCTTGGCATGAGAGGTCATGCCTTCGCGGTCTGGTCGTCGCGGCCGGCGATCAGCGACATGATGGCGGGGTCGCTGAGCGTCGTGGTGTCGCCGATGGCTCTGTCCTCGGCGACGTCGCGCAGGAGCCGACGCATGATCTTGCCGGATCGGGTCTTGGGCAGCTCGGGGACGATGGTGATCTTGCGGGGCTTGGCGATGGCGCCGATCTCCTTGGCCACGTGGCTGCGCAGCTCGTGCACGAGGGCGTCACCGGTGGAGGCGCCGTCGTCGGCACCGGAGCGCAGGATCACGTACGCGACCACCGCCTGGCCCGTGGTCTCGTCGGCGGCACCGACCACGGCAGCCTCGGCTACCCGCGGATGGGAGACCAGGGCGGACTCGATCTCGCTGGTCGAGAGCCGGTGGCCGGAGACGTTCATGACGTCGTCGACCCGGCCGAGGACCCAGATGTCGCCGTCCTCGTCCTTCTTCGCGCCGTCCCCGGCGAAGTAGTAGCCCTGCTTCTCGAAGAGTGCCCAGTAGGTCTCGACGAATCGCTCCTCATCGCCCCAGAGCGTGCGGAGCATCGCCGGCCAAGGCTCGGTCAGCACAAGAAGTCCACTGGATCCGTTCGGCACCGAGGCCCCGTTCTCGTCGACCACGTCGACCCCGATGCCGGGCAGCGCCCGCATCGCGGAGCCGGGCTTGCCGGCGGTGACGCCGGGGAGCGGGCTGATCATCATCTGCCCGGTCTCGGTCTGCCACCAGGTGTCGACCACAGGACAGCGGTCGCCGCCGATGACGTTGCGATACCAGAGGTACGCCTCGGGGTTGATCGGCTCGCCGACCGATCCCAGAAGGCGCAGCGAGGAGAGGTCGTAGCGATCCGGGATCTCGCGGCCCCACTTCATGAACGTCCGGATCGCTGTGGGGGCGGTGTAGAGGAGGGTCACGCCGTAGCGCTCGATGATCTCCCACCAGCGGCCCTGGTGCGGACTGTCCGGCGTGCCCTCGTAGAGGACCTGGGTGACGCCGTTGGCGAGAGGCCCGTACACGATGTAGCTGTGGCCGGTGACCCAGCCGATGTCGGCGGTGCACCAGTAGACGTCCCCCTTCTCCTCGGCAGAGCCCGGCTTGAGGTCGAAGACGGCATGGTGCGTGTACGCCGCGCCGGTCAGGTAGCCGCCGGTCGTGTGCAGGATGCCCTTGGGCTTGCCGGTCGTGCCCGAGGAGTACATGACGTAGAGCGGGTGCTCGGCGTCGAACGCCTCGGGAGTGTGCTCCGGCGAGGCGCCGTCGACCACGTCGTGCCACCACACGTCGGTGGCGTCGTCGAAGGGCACGTACTGTCCGGTGCGACGGACGGCGAGGACGTGATCGACCGGGCTGTCGTTGCCCAGCTTGCCGATGGCGTCGTCGACGATCGGCTTGAGCGCGGACGGGGCGCCGCGGCGGTAACCACCGTCGGCGGTGATGACCACCTTCGCCCGGCAGTCCTGGATCCGGGAGGCCAGTGCCTCGGCCGAGAAGCCGCCGAAGACGACGGTGTGGGTCGCCCCGATGCGGGCACAGGCGAGCATCGAGATCACCGCCTCGGGGATCATCGGCAGGTAGATCGCCACCAGGTCACCGGTGCGTACGCCCAGGTCGGTGAGCGCGTTGGCGGCCCGTGACACCTCGTCCTTGAGGTCGGCGTAGGTCAGGTCCCGTACGTCACCCGGCTCGCCGACGAAGTGGAAGGCGACCGTGTCGCCGCGACCGGCCTCCACGTGCCGGTCGACGCAGTTGTACGCCGCGTTGAGCTTGCCCCCGACGTACCACTTCGCGAACGGGGCGTTGGACCAGTCGAGCACCTCGGTGAACGGCTCGGCCCAGGTGAGCCGCTGGGCCTGCTCGGCCCAGAATCCCAGCCGGTCGGCGTCGGCGCGTTCGTAGACGTCGGCCTTGACGTTCGCCTCGGCGGCGAGACCGGCGGGCGGCTCGAACCGTCGCCCCGCGTCGGGACGGCTGGTCGAGGTCTCGTCGGCGACATTGGCTCCGGTGGTCATGTGGGATCCTGCCTTCTGGTCTGCGTGGTGGGGCTGGGGGCTGTCTGGTTGGGGGCTGCGTGGTTGGGGGAGGTGGGGTCAGCCGTCGGCGGACGCCGTGGTCAGTGCTTCGTACTCCTCGTCGGTGAAGACGCGGGAGCGGATCAGGAAGCGGACCCCGAGAGGCGCCTCGATCGAGAAGCCCGATCCGCGGCCCTTGACGACGTCGATGGTCAGGTGGGTGTGTTTCCAGTACTCGAACTGGGCCTTCGACATCCAGACCGGAACCGCGCGGTCCAGCTCGATGTCGAGATCGCCGAGATGGATGTCGGCGCTGCCGACGATGAACTCGCCGTCGGGATAGCACATCGGGGCCGACCCGTCACAGCAGCCGCCGGACTGGTGGAACATCAGCGGGCCGGCCTCGGCGGTGAGGCGGCGGAGGAGCTCCGCCGCCTCACTCGTGAGGTCGACCCGGTGCGGAAGGTCGCGCATCTCCGGGTCAGCGCCTCTCAGAAGAAGCCGAGGGCATCGGGGGAGTACGACACCAGGAGGTTCTTCGTCTGCTGGTAGTGGTCGAGCATCATCTTGTGGTTCTCACGACCGATGCCGGACTGCTTGTAGCCACCGAACGCCGCACCCGCCGGGTAGAGGTGGTAGCAGTTCGTCCACACCCGGCCGGCCTCGATCTCGCGGCCGGCACGGTAGGCCTGCGCCCCTTCACGCGACCAGACGCCGGCGCCGAGGCCGTAGAGGGTGTCGTTGGCCAGCTCGAGCGCGTTGGCCTCGTCGGTGAACTTGGTGACCGAGACGACCGGGCCGAAGATCTCCTCCTGGAAGATGCGCATCGAGTTGGTGCCCTCGAAGATGGTCGGCTGGACGTAGTAGCCCTCGGCGAGGTCGCCGTCGAGGATGTTGCGCTCACCGCCGGTGAGCACCTTGGCGCCCTCGGCCTTGCCGATGTCGATGTAGGAGAGGATCTTCTCCAGCTGGTCCTGGGAGGCCTGCGCACCGATCATCGTGGTGTCGTCGAGCGGGTTGCCCTGGACGATCTTCTCGACGCGTACGACGGCGTCGGCGAGGAACTCGTCGTAGATCGACTCCTGGATCAGCGCACGCGAGGGGCAGGTGCAGACCTCGCCCTGGTTGAGGGCGAAGAGCGCGAAGCCCTCCTGGGCCTTGTCGTAGAAGGCGTCCTTCTGCTGGGCCACGGAGTCGAAGAAGACGTTCGGGCTCTTGCCGCCCAGCTCGAGGGTGACCGGGATGATGTTCTGGCTGGCGTACTGCATGATGAGCCGGCCGGTGGTGGTCTCACCGGTGAAGGCGACCTTGGCGATCCGCGACGAGGAGGCCAGCGGCTTGCCGGCCTCGACGCCGAACCCGTTGACGACGTTGAGCACGCCCGCGGGGAGCAGGTCGCCGATGAGCTCGACCACCTTGAGGATCGACCACGGGGTCTGCTCGGCGGGCTTGAGCACGACGCAGTTGCCGGCGGCGAGGGCCGGGGCGAGCTTCCAGACGGCCATCAGGATCGGGAAGTTCCACGGGATGATCTGGCCGACCACACCCAGCGGCTCGTGGAAGTGGTAGGCGACGGTGGTCTCGTCGAGCTCGCCGGCGCTGCCCTCCTGGGAGCGGATGGCGGCGGCGAAGTAACGGAAGTGGTCGACGGCCAGAGGAATGTCGGCGGCCAGGGTCTCGCGAACGGGCTTGCCGTTGTCCCAGGTCTCCGCGACGGCGATCGAGGTCAGGTTCTCCTCGAGGCGGTCAGCGATCTTGTTCAACAGGTTGGCGCGCTCGGTGCCCGAGGTACGTCCCCACGCGGACTTGGCGGCGTGGGCGGCGTCGAGGGCCGCCTCGATGTCCTCCTCGGTGCCGCGTCCGACCTCGGTGAACGGCTTGCCGTTGACGGGGGAGATGTTCTCGAAGTACTGACCCTTGATCGGGTCCACCCATTCGCCGCCGATGTAGTGGCCATAACGGCTGTTGACGGAGACGAGTGAGTCCGGCTTGCCCGGGGCTACGTAGGTGGTCATCTTCAATGCTCCTGATGTCGGGACTCGGCGTCATCTGTGACGCCGTTCACATCACCGTAGGAGCCGTTACGTTGCAGACACGTTGCCGTTGCTCGCCCTCGGTCCGGAACCTGTCCTAACGGGTAGGCGGGCCCGCGAACTCGTGGTCCAGACGGGCCAGCTGGCCGGTCGCCAGCGCCCAGACGGGCGAACCCGGAGGCAGGAGATCGCGCTGCAGGGCCCACATCTCGTAGTCGTCCGAACCCCAGGCCGAGCGGGTCCAGGCCGACATCAGGTCGGGTTGGCCGGCATGCATGATGGCGGCACGCATCTGTTCGGTGAGGGCCTGGCGCAGGCGTACGACGCCGGGAGCCGTGGACCGTGGGAGCAGGGGCCCCCGGAAGGCGCGAAGCGCGCCGGCGACGTCCCCGGATGCGAGCAGCGCTTCGACAGCGAGCCAGTCGCCGCCGACGTCCGAGACGAGCCGGTAGGGGCGCGAGGCGAAGAACGTGTCGCCGAGCAGGTGGCGCAACCGGTTGAGCTCGGCGCGCAGCGTCGAGGATCCGCCCTCGTCCTCGTAGAGCAGCACGCTGAGCTCGTCGCCGGAGAGACCGCGCGGGGTGCTGGCGAGGAGCAGGATGAGCTCGCTGTGGCGTGGCGAGAGGCGCATCCGGCCGGTGTGCCCGAGGTCGTCGTCGACGGTGAGCAACGCGTCGTTGCGACCGAGCGCCTCGATCGTGATCGTGGCACGTCCGGGGGTCTGCGGGGTCTCCGCGACGAGGCGGTCCCGGGCGAGCTCGGTCTCCGCGAGCCGCACCGTGGCCCGGATCAGAGCCATCGTCTGGGGCACGACGATCTCGTCGCCACCGGTGATGTCGAGCACGCCGAGCAGCTGCGAGCTCCCGGGGTCGTGGATGGGCGCCGCGGCACAGCTCCAGCGGCGCACGGAGTGGCGGAAGTGCTCGCTGCGTACGACGCTGCTGGGCTGGTCGAGGCGCAGCGCCAGTCCTGGTGCGTTGGTGCCGGCAAGGCGCTCGTCCCAGTTGCTGCCCTCGACGAAGCCGATCGACTCGGCCCGGCGCAGCGCGGCGCCGGAGCCGCAGACCCACAGCAGCTGGCCTGCCTCGTCGGCGACCGCCATCACGGCGTCGCAGTCGCGGGCGGCCTGGCCGAGGACGTCGTCGAGGAGGGGAAAGACACGGGCGAGCTGGTGCTCGGCGCGCGCCGAGTGCAGCGCTCCGTCGTCGAGGGTTATCGGCGCGGCGAGCTCATCGGCGGGAACTCCCGCCGCGGCAGAGCGGTGCCAGGAGTCGGCGACCTCCGCTCGCATGCCCTTGTCCATCTCTCCAGTGTGACACCGTTCACGTTGCAACGGCGTTGCAACGTTTCCGTCGGCTGGTTGGCCGGACCAAGGCAAAGCCTGCAACCGGATTGCAACCTGCACGCCCTTATGGTGTGGCGTGCGTCACTAACGGCTCTGAGATCTGTGGCGCGCTGAGGAGGTCGTTTCGCCATGCTCACGCTCGATGCACCGTCGCTTCCCGCGTCCCGGGATGATCGGCGGCTGTTGAAGTTCCATGTTCCCGAGATGGTGTTCGGGCTGGGCTCGCTGGCCGAAGCCGGCTTCTGCGCCGGTCGGTTGGGTGCACGCCGGCCCTTCGTGGTGACCGACCCTGGCGTCATCGATGCGGGTTGGGTCGACGAGCTGCTCGCTCACCTCGCCGAGGTCGGCCTGAAGCCGATGGTCTGGGCTGGGGTGACCCCCAACCCCAAGGACCACGAGATCGAAGCCGCGTACCTGGCCTATGCGGAGTACGGCGGCGACGTCATCATCGGGATCGGCGGTGGCTCGGCCCTCGATGCCGCCAAGGGCGTCGCGATCGTCAGCGGAAATGGTGGTTCGATCCGCGACTACGCCGGCGTCGACCGCGTCGAGCAGCCGATCCCGCCTCAGCTGATGATCCCGACCACAGCCGGCACCGGGTCGGACGTCTCGCAGTTCTGCATCGTCACCGACACCGCCAACGCGGTGAAGATGACCATCATGGGACGTTCGCTCGTACCGGACATCTCGGTGACCGACCCGCGCCTGCTGAGCACGATGCCGCAGGACCTCGCCGCCGCGACCGGGCTCGACGCCCTGACGCACGCGATCGAGTCGTTCGTCTCGTTGGGGCACAACCCACTGGCCGACGGGCACGCTCTGTCTGCCGCGCGCCTGGTCGCCAAGGCGCTGCGCCGCAACGTCGAGGTGCCCGGCGACGAGCGGGCCCGGCTGTGGATGGCGCAGGCCAGCCTCGAGGCGGGTCTGGCCTTCTCCAACGCGATCCTCGGGGCGACCCACGCGATGAGCCATCAGGTCGGCGGCCTGTACGACCTGCCGCACGGAGTGGTCAACGGAGTCCTGCTCCCACACATCATCCGCTTCAACGCCGACGTGGTTCCGGAGCGCTTCGCGATGCTGGCGGACGCCATGGGTCTCCGCGTCGAAGGCGTACCCGATCGCGAGGCCGCCGAGATGCTGGCCCAGTACGTCCAGGAGCTGTCGGCCTCCGTCGGAGCGCCCCGACGGCTCGGTGCCCTCGGAGTCACCGCCGCCGACATCGACCGGATGTCGCTCACCGCCACGCGCGACGCCTGCCTGGCCACCAACCCTCGGCCCGCGGCGAAGGAAGACATCGCCGGCATCTTCCGAGAATCACTGTGACCACCCAGCCACGTCCGCTCTCGGCTGCCGAAATCGCCCGGCGGCTGCCGGACCTCGCTGCGCTGACCGGGGTGCGCTCGGGCAAGCAGACCTACTACTCGGCCTACCAACGATCCAACGAGCGACTGCAGCGCACGGTCGCCGCGATGGACTCCATCTCCGGCGCGTTGGTCCACTCCGTCGAGGGCCCGCGGGCGCTGCTGGAGAAGATCGTCCGGGTCGCCTCGCACCACCTCGACGCGCGGTGGGCCGCCCTGGCCCTCACCTCCGAGGCGCTGCCCTCGACCCGTCCCCGCTTCCTGGCGACCGACGCCGACGGTCTCGTCCTCGATGACGTCGCCGACCTGGCCGAGGAGGCGAGTCGAGCCGTTCAGCGGGTCGAGGCCGGCGACCTGCCGCTCCGCGCGACCCAGGACGACGAGGACGGTGTCGTCGTCGTTCCGATGATGCTCGACGGGCACGCGATCGGTGGTCTGGTCGCCGCGCCGCAGGACGACATTCCTCTCGAGATCCCGGACCTCTCGGTGCTGCACATCCTGGCCAACCTGGCTGCGGTCTCGTTGCACACCGGGGATCTCTACCGGACCGGTCTCGCTCAGCAGCGACGTGCGCATCAGCTCTTCGAAGAGGTCTCCGAACAGGCCAGGCTGCTGTCCGTACGTGACGAGGAGCTGCGTGCGGCGGAGCAGCGGCTCCGGGTGGCAGACCAGCGCGAGCTGCTCGAGAACGAACGCCGGCGCATCGCGCTCGAGCTCCACGACAGCGTCGCACAGACGGTGCTCAGCGCTGGGCTGGTGGTGGAGATGCTCCGCGGTGACTTCGCCGCCGAGCCGGCTGCCGGGACCCGTGGTTCCGTGCTTCCGGAGCTGGACCGTGCGCGCGACCTGATGTCGACGGCGACCGAGCAGCTCAGGTCGGTGATCTACGCGCTGAACCACGAGCGTGCCGCGGAGAACGTCGCCAGCCTGCCCGAGCTGCTGGCCGAGATGGCCGCCCAGCATCGCCCCCACCTGAACGTGCGGCTGCGCGTGGAGGGGAGCCCCGTGCCGATGGGTACGGCGGCCGAGCATGCCCTGGCGAGGACTGCCGGCGAGGCTCTGTTCAACGTCGCGATGCACTCCGATGCCCGCCGGGCACTGGTCCGGCTCCGATACCTCGAGGACTGTGTCGTGCTGCGGATCGGCGACGACGGCGACGGCGACCCCGCGGCGATGCGGCGCACCGTACGCCTGGCTCGCCGCGGCGCCGCCGACGGCAGGCATCGCGGCCTGCTGGGCATGGCTCTGAGGGCCGAGGGACTGGGCGGCACCCTGTCGATCCGTCGCTCCCGAGCCGGTGGCGTCGCCATCG
Organism: Nocardioides sp.; assembly: GCF_050699375.1. GTDB lineage: Bacteria > Actinomycetota > Actinomycetes > Propionibacteriales > Nocardioidaceae > Nocardioides. Next base: position 36,049 of record NZ_JBOHDN010000238.1, read on the forward strand.
AGTCCCGGGTTCCGCTGTCCGGCGTCCTGCCTGGCACCGTTCGTTCGCGCGAGGAGAGTGACCAGTGATGAGTGTCCCGACTATCGCCCCCGGCCGGGCACGTGACGCTGCCGGCACCATCGGCGTCGTCCTTGTCGATGATCATGCGATGGTGCGCCAAGGGCTGCGTTCGGTGCTCGAACGCGAAGCCGACCTGCGGATCGTGGGGGAGGCGAGCTCCTCGCCGCAGGCACTCGCCGTCGTCGCGTCCACCCGGCCCGACGTCGTGCTGCTCGACCTCCGGCTCTCGCCGTCGAGCGACAACGAGGGCATCGACCTGTGCGCACGCCTGCACGAGGCGCATCCCGAGGTGGCTCTGCTCGTCCTCACCACCGTGATCGACGACCAGCTCGTCCTCGAGGCCATCCACCGGGGCGCGCGAGGGTATGTCGTCAAGGAGGTCGACACCTCCGAGCTAGTCCGTGCGATCCGTGCCGTGAACCGCGGCGAGAGCGCCTTCGACTCGCGCAGCGCCGCGGCGATGGTGCGGGGGATCAACTCGGAGTCGGCCGCGGAGAACCGACAGCTGACCGACCGGGAGCAGGACGTCCTGCGCCTGCTCGCCCGCGGCATGTCCAACCGCGGCATCGGCAAGCAGCTCTTCATCTCCGAGACCACCGCGAAGTTCCACGTCGGCAACATCCTGCGCAAGCTGCAGGTCAGTCGTCGCGCGGAGGCCGTCTACGTGGCGAGCAAGGAAGGCTTCATCTGAGCCCCTCGCCCCGTCAAGGTGTGATGGTCAGGGACGGTCGAGGATCAGCCATCCGCCATGGTGGTCGTGGACCTGCCACCACCAGCCGCTGTCGTGGGCCAGCTCGGTGAGGTCACCTGCGCTGAACGTCCGGACATGGCCGTACGCCGCGGTCGGCTCGTCCTCGTAGGGCACCGCGATGACGACCCGTCGACGGGCCAGGCGCTGCATCTCCCGGACGACGGCGAGGCCGTGCTCAGGTGGCAGGTGCTCGAGCAGGTGCAATGCCACCACCGTGTCGAAGGAGGCGCCGGGTCTGGGCACCCGGGCGGCGTCGCAGATCACCGTGCTCAGGCGCAGGGCGAGGCGCGGTGCGACCTGGGTCAGCAGCCGCACCGTGTTCGGGGTGAGGTCGCTCGCCGTGACATCGCGGTCCGCGGCGCAGAGCAGGCTGAAGAACCCGAAGCAGCTGCCCAGCTCGAGCATCGAGCCCGGGTCTATCAAGGCGCGTGCGTGGGCGTAGACCGGCGCGTAGCCGGCCAGCGAGCCTTCCGCCAACGCGGCGTGCGCCTCCGGAGGGTCGGCTGCGACGGGTCCGGTCAACCGGTCCAGGGTGTTGCCGTAGAACAGGGTCCACGCCGAGAGCGGGTCGGGCGCCGAGGTGATCACGATCCCGGTCATCAGCCGCTCGAAGAGATCGCTGCCCTCGAGCCAGCCCGGTGCGAACAGCTCGGTCGCGAGCAGGCCCGCCAGGTCGTTGTCGATCAGCTCGGCGGGCAGATCGTGCACCAGGTGGACCTGGTCGTCGTCGGCCCAGAACGCGAACGACCGGGTCCGGTGCGCTGCGGCCGGGGCAGACCCGCCGCGCACGACCTCGACCAGCCCGTCACGGTAGGCGTCGGAGTCGGAGCTCGCCAGCGGATCGATCGGCGGCAGCACGGCGAGGGTCATCGTCCGACCTCGGTCAGGTGGGACGTCACCAGATCGAGCCCGGCGAGGTCGCGGACGATGTGGACGCGGTCGCAATGGGTGGCGTACGCCGGTAGATCGCAGCTTCCCAGGGTCCACGAGTAGCGAGGCTCGGGAGTGATCCAGATCGTCTCGCGAGCTCGTCGGGTGATCTCCTCGAACGCCGGGATGGCGGGGTCGTTGCCGTTCCCGCGGCCGTCGCCGAGCACGATCACGGTCGTACGCCGGTTGATGCCGCCCCCGAACTCGTCGAGGAACTGGCCGAACGCGGAGCCGTAGTCGGAGTCGGTGTCGACGTCGAGGATGCCGCCCGCCGGCAGCCCGGACAGGGTCAGCGACAGCGCCTCCTCCATCTGGTGCTCGGCGAAGAGATCGGTCACCTCGACCAGGTCGGAGACGAAGGCGAAGGTACGCACCTGCGAGGCCATCCCCTGCAGGCCGTGGACCAGCTGCAGGGTGAACCGGGCGGCGGCGCGTACGGACAGGGAGACGTCGGCGAGCACCAGCAGGCGCGGGCGGTCGGTCACCTTGGCTATCGTCACCGGCCGGAACGGCACGCCGTCGCTGCGCATGTTGCGCCGCATCGTCCGGGACCCGTCGATGCTGCCCCGCGCCGCTACGCGTCGTCGGGCACGAGGAGCCCCGTGCAGGCTGCGGATCAGCCTGCGGAGCGAGTCCTCCAGGGTGGCCCGCTCGAGCTCGCCGATGCGATCGATCTCCCGGGCGCCGGCCTCACGGGACTCGATGGCGGCATCGGAGGCCATCAGCTCCTCGAGGTGCGCCTGCAACGCGGACGGCAGACCGTCGAGCAGGCCGGAGAGGCTGGCGCGGAGTGCGTCGAGCTCATCGGGTTCGAGGGTCGCTCCGGGCATATCCGCATCGGCGTCGTCCAGCCATGCCAGCAGCGCCATCTCCTCGGCCACCGTGAGCTCGACATCCATCCGGGTGCCCGCCTTGTCCGCGATCCTGCCGGGGCGACCCGGATTGTGCAGCCGTGTGGTGTCGAGCTGGACACGGGCCGCCTCGGTCCGCGCACCGTCGCCGTCGTTGGAGAGCACGATCTCGTCGGTCATCGCGGCCATGTCGAGCTTGTTGGCCTCCTGGTGCAGGTTGTACTGCTGAGAGAGGTCCTCGGGATCGAAGTAGTCGCGGATGTCGTCCGGCTTGCCGTGGCTGTGTCCCTGGCTCGGAGTCTTGCCCGGCTCCTCGGAGAGGACGAACTCCTCGAGCTCACCCTCGTCCTCCAGGTCGTCGTGGGCATGGGAGTGGCCGTGCTCGTCGGGAGCGTCGAGCACCGGTCGCAGGCTGAAGAAGCGGTCGAAGGTCCGCTCGAAGGTCGCCGCGTCTCGCTGGTCCTTGATCAGCGTGACCCGCAGCGCGCTGCGGAGCAGCGACCGGTTGTCGAGTACGCCGGGCGCGCCCGCCGCCCGCGACGCGTCGACGACCTCGGAGATACCGATCCGGACGCCCTGCAGTCGGAGCAGGCGTACGAAGCGGTGGATTGCGCCATCCATGACTCAGCCCTCCGCCTGTCAGAACGGCCGGCGCCGGCCGGCGAATGCGCGCGCGCCCTGGTCTGCGGACACCTGGCGGGCCGGGCCCATGGAGCCGGTCCCGTAGTAGGCCTCGTCGTGGCGTCCGGGCAGGTCCTTGGACCGTCGCACGGCGGCCCCGTCGGGCCCGTCCTGGCCGATCTCGTGGCCGTCCTGTTGGCCATTCTGATGGCTGTTGTCGTGGCTGTGGTCGCCGTGACCGTGCCCGTGGCCATGACCGTGCCCATGGTCGTGGTCGATCTCGGCGTTCGGATCGACGAGCCGCGGCAGCGCCTCGAGGGTGCGCTTGAGGTCGCGGTCGTACTTCACGACGACGTTCGCGGTCGCCGACAGCGTCTCGGCGGTCAGCTCCTCGGCACCGAGGACCGCGAGCGTACGTGCCCAGTCGACGGTCTCGGAGATGCTCGGTGCCTTGCGCAGGTCGAGCTCGCGCAGGCCGCGGACGATGTCGACGAGCTGTCGCGCGAGCTCGTCGGCGAGACCGGTCTTCTTCGACCGGATGATCTCCAGCTCCCGCTCGGCGTCCGGGTAGTCGAGGAACAGGTGCAGGCAACGGCGCTTGAGCGCCGCGGAGAGATCGCGGCTGTTGTTCGAGGTCAGGATGACGTACGGCAGGTGGACGGCCGTGAAGGTCCCGAGCTCAGGAACTGAGACCTGATACTCGGCGAGAAGCTCGAGCAGCACCGCCTCGAGCGCCTCGTCGGCGCGGTCGACCTCGTCGATCAGCAGCACGACCGGCTCCTCCGAGCGGATCGCCTCGAGCAGCGGGCGGGCCGCGAGGAACCGTTCGGAGAAGAAGGCGCTCTCCTCGGCGGCGATCGCCTCCACGGCCGAGGCGAGGTCGGGAGTGTCGGCGACGATCGAGCCGATCTTCTCGCGCATGAGCTGGGTGTAGAGGAGCTGGCGGCCGTAGTCCCACTCGTAGAGCGCGGTGGTCTCGTCCTGGCCCTCGTAGCACTGCAGGCGCAGCAGCTTGCGGCCCGTGACCGCGGCCAGCGACTTGGCCAGCTGGGTCTTGCCGACGCCGGCCGGGCCCTCCAGCAGCACCGGCTTGTCCAGCTGGGTCTGGAGGAAGACGGTCGTGGCGAGCCGCTCGTCGGCCAGATAGCCCTGGTCGGTGAACTGGTCGATGACGTCGGCGACGTTCTCGAAGCCGGCATGTGTGTCGAGATCGACGAGCTCGACGGACTGTGCGTTCATGGGTGCCTCCTGGGGCGACGGGGCAGATTGCAACGAGTGGGCATGTGGCTGGGCATGTCTGTTCGGGGAGGGGGAGATCAGGGGAAGTCGTGGAGTCGGTCCGACCCGGGGGCGCATGCCCCGGCCCCCAGGCCGGACCGAGCTGGTGGGGATCAGGTCAGCAGGTCGTCGAGGTCGCCGTTCAGGGCGTGGTCGACGACGGGGCGGACCGTCTCGAAGGTGCACTCCTTGGCGTTGCCCGGGGTGCAGGCATCGCCGAGGACGTGGTTGGTGATGCGGTCGACGTCCGCCGCGTCACCCTTGATGACCTTCGCGTTCTCGTAGTACTTGGTCGGGCCCTGGCCCAGCCGGTTCTTGGAGTAGCTGTCCTTGGTGACGTCGACGAAGCGCTCCGGGATGCCCACGTCGCGCAGCAGCCGGATCGCGGCTGCGAGCGCGGCGTCGGCGGCCTGCGGCTTGGTCATGCCACGGGTGTCGACGCCCATCGCCTCGGCGATGTCCGCGAACCGTCCGTACTGCGCCGGCATGTTGAACGCCCATACGCGGGGCAGCGCGATGGCGTTGTTCAGGCCGTGGTGGGTGTCGTAGAAGGCGCTCACCGCGTGCGAGATCGAGTGGATGATCCCGAGACCGCCCGAGTTGAACGCCTGGGCGGCGATGTACTGGGCGTACATCATCCCCTCGCGGCCCTTGAGGTCCTGACCGTTCCAGACCGCCTCGCGCAGGTTCTCCGAGGTCAGCTTGATGGCCCGGATCGCGTTGCCGAGCGAGGGCTCGAAGTTCAGGCGCGAGACGTACGGCTCGGAGGCGTGCGCGAGCACGTCGAAGCCGCACTGGGCGGTGTAGTCGATCGGGCAGTCGAAGTAGAGCACCGGGTCATCGATGGCGAGGGTCGCCACCGAGGCGTCGTCGAACGCGACGTACTTGTGCGGGTTGTCGGGGTCCGTGGTCGTGTCGGTGATGACGTACGCCCAGGAGGTCTCCGAACCGGTGCCGGCCGTGGTGGACACGGCGATGTGCGGAGGGTTGTTGGGGTTCTCGGACTTGTTGAAGCCCTCGAACTCGTTGACGTTGCGGCCGTCGTGGGCCACCGAGACGCGGGCGCCCTTGCAGGCATCGTGCGAGGACCCGCCGCCGATGGAGATGAACGAGTCGCACTTGTTCTGCTGGTACAACGCCACGGCGTCCATGGAGTTGTAGTCCTTGGGGTTGGACTCGACCTGGTCGTAGACGACCGCGTCGAGGCCGTGGTACTTCAGCGAGTCCACGATCTTCTGGACGATGTTCGTGCCCCGAAGGCCGGACGTCATGACCAGCGGCTTGGTGAACCCGAGCTTGATCGCCTCGGGACCGATGAGCTCGTGGGATCCGGGCCCGAGGAGCGCCCGCGGGAACGGGTGGAACTCCTTGATCGGGAATGGCTTGAGCAGCTCGTCAACCTGCATGGGGAACCTCCTGTTTGGACTGATGACGTGCTCGAACGTAAGCCGCGTCACACCCCCAGCGGGAGGCCCGGAAGCGCAAACCATCCGCTGCGAGCAGGAGGTCCTGATCGGTCGGCCCGGCGCGTACCTACCCGTTCGGAGAGGAGTCGCGGGCCGGGCCTTCCGATGCCTCGGCGAACCCCTCCGAACGGATAGGTCGATGTGCACTTCCGGACGGCGCTGAGCGTGGCCGTCGGTCTCTAACGTCGGTTTTGTCAGCGCATCGATCACCGGTGCATCCGCCAAACGAAGGAGTCCGGACATGTCCGCTCACACCACCAGCTCCGCCGACGTCGACACCGACCTGGTCGAGGAGGACCTCCTCGTCGAAGAGGTCTCGATCGACGGCATGTGCGGCGTCTACTGATCTGAAAGGACCAGACACCATGACCTCCTTCGACCCCCAGGGCGCCTGGCGCCGCAACCCCAGCGTCGTGATCCGGCCCGAGCCCTTCGGCGCCCTCGTCTACGACTTCGGCTCGCGGCGGCTCTCGTTCCTCAAGGACCTCGCGCTCGTGCGGGTCGTGGAGGCGCTGGACGGATCGGTCTCGGCAGACGCCGCCCTCGACACCGTCGGTGTCACCGAGGCCGATCGCCCGCACCACCTCGCGGCCCTCGCCGCCCTTGCCCGTTCCGGAATGATCAGCCCACGCCAGGAGGCGATCGCGTCATGACCCTGATGGACCAGCACACCGAGAGGCAACCCGTTCCGCGGCTGATCGACCAGTTCGAGCACGGCCTGGACGCCCCGATCTGCCTGACCTGGGAGCTCACCTACGCCTGCAACCTGGCGTGCGTGCACTGCCTCTCCTCCTCGGGCCGTCGTGACCCGAACGAGCTCTCCACCGAGCAGGCCAAGGCCGTCATCGACGAGCTGCAGCGGATGCAGGTCTTCTACGTCAACATCGGCGGCGGTGAGCCGACCGTTCGTCCCGACTTCTGGGAGCTGCTCGACTACGCGGTCGCCCACGACGTCGGGGTGAAGTTCTCGACCAACGGTGTCCGCATCACCCGCGAGAGGGCGGCCCAGCTCGCCGCCTCGGACTACGTCGACGTACAGATCTCGCTGGACGGCGCGACCGCCGAGGTGAACGACGCGGTACGTGGCCGCGGCTCCTTCGACATGGCGGTCCGGGCGCTCGCCAACCTGCAGGAGGCCGGCTTCACGGACTCCAAGATCTCGGTCGTCGTGACCCGCGAGAACGTACGCCAGCTCGACGAGTTCAAGGCGTTGGCCGACACGTACGGAGCGACCCTCCGCCTCACCCGGCTGCGCCCCAGCGG